>NZ_JBLVYK010000015.1:0-98971 GCF_048284255.1 Enterobacter cloacae complex sp.6700776
CCAGGGCATCGCTGACAGCCCTCAGTCATTTAGAAAGCAACTTTATTGCTTCTGCATAAAAAAATTACTGGGGATCCCTCAGCCCCGTGGGAGAGGGTTAGGGTGAGGGCATCAGGCCGCACTATTCTGAGCAACAAAAACAAAAAAGCCCGCAGAGCGGGCTTGTTTGTTTTAAGTGGCTGGGGTGCAGGGATTCGAACCCCGGAATGCTGGTATCAGAAACCAGAGCCTTACCGCTTGGCGACACCCCAATTGCGTTAAACAAACTGCTTAACGACTTTAAAGTGGCTGGGGTACGAGGATTCGAACCTCGGAATGCCGGAATCAGAATCCGGTGCCTTACCGCTTGGCGATACCCCAACAATGTTCAGTTTACCGAATCGTATTCGATAACATAAATATGGTGGCTACGACGGGATTCGAACCTGTGACCCCATCATTATGAGTGATGTGCTCTAACCAACTGAGCTACGTAGCCAGTACTGCAATCTTCGATGGCTGGGGTACCTGGATTCGAACCAGGGAATGCCGGTATCAAAAACCGGTGCCTTACCGCTTGGCGATACCCCAATACCGCGGAGAACCGCATGATCGAAGAAATATGGCTGGGGTACCTGGATTCGAACCAGGGAATGCCGGTATCAAAAACCGGTGCCTTACCGCTTGGCGATACCCCATCCGTGCAACGCTTACCTGGGAATGGTGCGGGAGGCGAGACTTGAACTCGCACACCTTGCGGCGCCAGAACCTAAATCTGGTGCGTCTACCAATTTCGCCACTCCCGCAAAAAAGATGGTGGCTACGACGGGATTCGAACCTGTGACCCCATCATTATGAGTGATGTGCTCTAACCAACTGAGCTACGTAGCCATCTTTTTTTCGCGTTACCTTATCGGCGTTGCGGGGCGCATTATGCGTATAGACCCTTGCAGCGTCAACACCTTTTTCAATGAAAATAGCCGGAATGTGACTGTTTGGTTAGGTTGCGAACAGCGAGGCCGAATATTCGACAATTATTGGTTATTAATCGATTTTATGCGGGGAAAAGAGAGGCAAAAAAATCAGGCCCCGGAGGGCCTGATGATACTCTGAACATTATTTATAGGCAGACTGGTGAACGCCCACTGCGCGTCCTGACGGATCGTTCATGGCTTTGAAGGATTCATCCCATTCAATGGCTTTAGCAGAAGAGCAGGCGACCGATGGACCACCCGGTACGCACTCGGCTGCACTTGGAACCGGGAACAGCTCCTCAAAGATCTCACGGTACAAATACGCTTCTTTCGAGGCTGGCGTGTTGTACGGGAAGCGGAAGCTCGCAGTTTCCAGTTGTTGATCAGAAACCTGTTTTGCCGCCACCTCTTTCAGGGTGTCGATCCAGCTGTAACCCACGCCATCGGAGAACTGCTCTTTCTGACGCCACGCCACGCTCGCCGGCAGGTAGGATTCAAAACATTCACGCAGGATATGTTTCTCCATTTTGCCGTTGCCGCACATTTTGTCCTGCGGGTTGATGCGCATCGCCACATCGAGGAATTTCTTATCGAGGAACGGCACGCGGGCTTCCACACCCCAGGCGGACATCGCTTTGTTGGCGCGCGCGCAGTCAAACATGTGCAGCGCCTGTAGCTTACGCACCGTTTCTTCATGCAGCTCTTTGGCGTTTGGCGCTTTGTGGAAATAGAGGTAACCGCCAAACACTTCGTCAGAACCTTCGCCGGAGAGCACCATCTTGATGCCCATCGCTTTGATCTTCCGCGACATCAAATACATCGGCGTGGAGGCGCGAATGGTGGTCACATCATAGGTTTCAATGTGATAGATCACATCGCGGATCGCATCCAGACCTTCCTGTACGGTGAAGTGAATTTCATGGTGCACCGTGCCGAGATGGTTCGCCACTTCCTGGGCGGCTTTCAGGTCAGGTGCCCCTTCCAGACCCACGGCAAAGGAGTGCAGCTGCGGCCACCAGGCTTCAGAGCGCTCCTGATCTTCCACGCGACGTGCGGCGAATTTCTTGGTAATCGCGGAGATCACGGAGGAGTCCAGACCGCCGGAGAGCAGTACGCCATAAGGTACGTCTGACATCAGGTGGCTTTTCACTGACTCTTCCAGGGCCTGACGCAGTTCGGCTTTATCCGTCACGTTGTCTTTCACCGCTTCATAATCAAACCAGTCGCGCTGGTAGTACGGGCGGATCTCGCCGTCTTTACTCCACAGGTAGCTACCTGCCGGGAACTCTTTGATGGTGCGGCACACCGGTACCAGGGCTTTCATCTCTGAGGCAACGTAGAAGTTACCGTGTTCATCGTGTCCCATGTACAGCGGGATAATACCAATATGGTCGCGGCCAATCAGGTAAGCGTCTTTTTCGCTGTCGTACAGCGCGAAGGCGAACATACCTTGCAGGTCGTCGAGGAACTCCGGGCCTTTCTCCTGATACAGCGCCAGGATCACTTCGCAGTCTGAGCCGGTCTGAAACGCGTAGCGATCGCCGTACTCAGCGCGCAGCGCCTGATGGTTGTAAATTTCACCGTTAACAGCCAGCGCGTGCGTTTTTTTCTCGTTATACAGCGGCTGTGCGCCAGCGTTGACATCAACAATGGAAAGACGTTCGTGAGCCAGAATCGCTTTATCGCTGGCGTAAACGCCTGACCAGTCCGGACCGCGATGGCGCATCAGGCGGGACAATTCGAGTGCTTTTTTACGCAGTTCGCCCGCGTCAGTTTTAATATCCAGTACGCCAAAAATAGAACACATAACCTTCTCCGTTAACCCTGTTGCGTTGTGATGTTGCTTGCTTATGAAAATGCCGCAAAAAGGGGAGGGGGCGCAAGCGTTTTACCGATGAAAACGTAAAAAGTGCAATGGCAATTGCCGAATCTTAAAAAAAGAGTATGCATTAAGCCATTCTATTGATGATTTCTCAATGAAGAGCTGATTTCGTTAGATGAAGTGATATTTTCAGGCAGCAGAAATGAAAAACCACGCCCTGGGGCGTGGTTCTGAATCAAATAACGTCGATTTCGTCGACAGAGGGGTAAATCCAGCTTGGCCGGAACGGCATCGTATCAATGTCATCAAGCTGTGAAACGCCAGAAAGCACCAGGATGGTTTCAAGCCCGGCCTGGAAGCCGGCCAAAATATCGGTGCGCAGGTTGTCGCCAACAATGACGGTTTCTTCTGAGTGTGCCTGCATCGTATTCAGTGCAGCGCGGATGATCCACGGGCTCGGTTTGCCGACAACAAACGGCTTACGGCCTGAGATTTTTTCGATACCGGCGCACAGCGCACCGCAGGCGGGATAAAAACCACGACCATGCGTATCCGGGTTAGTGGCGATAAAACGTGCACCATTGGCGACAAAGTAGGCTGCTTTATGCATCATCTCCCAGTTAAAGGAGCGCGTTTCGCCCACGATGACAAAGTCCGGATTCACGTCGGTGATGGTGAAGCCCGCTTTATACAGCTCGTGGATCAGCGCGCCTTCGCCAACCACGTAGGCTTTTTTGCCTTCCTGACGCTTCAGGAAATCCGCGGTCGCCATCGCAGAGGTATAAAACACGCTGTCCGGGACGTTGACACCCGCGGTAGCAAAGCGATTTGCCAGATCCTGACCAGTCTGTGAAGGGTAGTTCGTGAGAAGAACCAGTGGCATTCCTTTGTCGATGATGCGGTGAAGAAACTCCGCAGCACCCGGCACGGCAACGTTGTCGTGCATCAGCACGCCGTCGATATCACAAATTACATTCTTAATGGTCATGGACAATCCGACATCAAAAAAAGAAGGCGTTACTATAAGGTCCGATCAGGATTCCAGCAAATGTTGCAGCAGGATCCCGTTGAGCATGGCACGTTTTACCAGGGCGAATGCGCCAATTGCCGAGCGGTGATCGAGCGTAGATCGCACCACCGGCAAATTCTGGCGAAATGCCTTCAGCGCCTGGGTATTGATGCAGCCTTCAATGGCAGGCAGTAATACTTTTTCGGCTTCAACGATCTCGCCGGCGATCACCACTTTTTGCGGATTAAACAGGTTGATGGCAATGGCGATGGTCTTACCCAGGTGGCGTCCTACCTGTTCGATCACTTCGCAGGCCAGCGCATCGCCTTTGTTTGCCGCTTTGCAGATGGCACCGATCTTACAGTCGCCCAGCGTGACGCGGCTCTGATAACCCTGCTCCAGCAGGTGGCGGACGCGATGTTCAATGGCGGCATTGGCGGCAACGGTTTCAAGACAGCCAAAGTTACCGCAGTGGCAGCGCTCGCCAAGCGGTTCCACCTGGATATGACCGATCTCGCCTACGTTACCGTTACGACCAATAAAAATGCGGCCATTCGAGATGATACCCGCACCTGTACCACGGTGAACGCGCACCAGAATAGAGTCTTCGCAGTCCTGGCTCGCACCAAAGTAGTGCTCCGCCAGCGCCAGCGAGCGGATATCGTGACCAACAAAGCAGGTCAGCTTGAAGCGCTTTTCCAGCGCCTCAACCAGCCCCCAGTTCTCTACCTTAATGTGCGGCATGTAGCGAATAACGCCGCTTTCCGGGTCAACCAGACCGGGTAAAATCACCGAGATGGCGATGAGTTCACGGATCTTGCGCTGACAGCTTTCGATAAACTGCGCGATGGTATTCAGTAACGCGTGTTCGAGCGTCTCCTGTGTGCGCTCAGGAAGGGGGTAGTGCTCTTCGGCAATGGCCTTGCTGCTCAGATCGTAGAGCGTAAGCGTGGTGTCATGACGGCCTAAGCGAACGCCAATGGCCTGAAAATTGCGGGTTTCAGTGACGATGGAAATCGCGCGGCGGCCGCCGGTGGAGGCCTGCTGATCCACTTCTTTGATCAGGCCGCGCTCAATAAGCTGACGTGTAATTTTTGTCACGCTGGCGGGAGCAAGCTGGCTTTGTTCGGCTATCTGAATGCGTGAGATTGGCCCGTGCTGGTCAATCAGGCGATAAACTGCCGCGCTGTTAAGTTGTTTAACGAGATCGACATTACCGATTTGAGCTTGTCCGCCTGGTGTCATACTTTTACTTACTCAGTGACGACCTCGTTACCATTAACGATGGTCTTAATAATTTTATAATCGTGTGTGAACGCCGTCAGGTTTGCAACCATACCTGGCGCAATACCGCCGAGCTGTTTATCGACGCCAATAGCGCGCGCCGGATAAAGCGTGGCCATGCGCAGCACTTCCTCAAGCGCAATGCCGCAATGTTCAACGAGGTTACGTACCCCTTCGATCATCGTCAGAGAAGAACCGCTCAGCGTGCCGTTCTCATCCACACACAGTCCATTCCGGTAGTATATTGTTTTACCAGCAAAAATGAACTGGTCAATATTCGCTCCTGCCGGAGCGGTTGCATCCGTGACCAGGCAGAGCTTGTCGCCTTTAAGGCGCTTGGCGTTGCGGATGTTGGTGTAATCGACATGCAAGCCGTCGGCGATAATGCCGCAGTAGACGTCTGGTTCATCCAGAATTGCGCCAACCAGTCCCGGTTCGCGACCGGTAATATACGGCATCGCGTTATAAAGGTGTGTGGCAAATGTAATACCTGCGCGGAAACCGGCCTTCGCCTCTTTCAGCGTCGCGTTCGAATGGCCCGCAGATACCACAATCCCGGCGGCGGCCAGTTTGCTGATAACGTCCGTGCCGGTCATTTCCGGTGCCAGCGTCACTTTGGTGATCACATCGGCATTGGCGCACATGTAATCCACCAGCTCGGCATCCGGTTTGCGCACGTAGTTCGGGTTATGGGTGCCTTTCTTGACCATATTCAGCCATGGTCCTTCCAGGTGCAGACCCAGCGCCTGATTCGGATGTTTTGCCAGGTATTCGCGCATGACGCGGATACCCTGTTTCATCAGGTCATCGCTGCTGGTAATCAGCGTTGGCAGATAGCTGGTGCAGCCCGATTTCTCGTTGGCTTTTTGCATGATTTCCAGCGTTTCAACCGTTACCGCCTCTGCGGTATCGTTAAACTGGACACCGCCGCAGCCGTTAAGCTGTACGTCGATGAAACCGGGGGAGATTACTGCTCCATTGAGGGAACGTTGTTCGATCTCCGGCGGCAGTTCCGCCAGCGGGCAAACACGTTCAATCAGGCCATTGGCGATTACAATCGCATGGTCATCCAGAATTTCATGGCCGGTATAAATCCGACCGTGGGTTAAAGCGTACATAACGACCCCCGGTTAAAAAAGCGACCGCCCCTGATAAAAGAGGCGGTTATTCAATTACAGACCTTTAATGTTCTCAGCTTCCAGCTCGTTGAAGTATTTAAGCGTTTTCACTTTCAGCTCCATGGTGGACGGTTCGTCACACACGACAACCGCTTTTGGATGCAACTGTAAGCAGCTGATCGTCCACATATGGTTCACGTTGCCTTCAACGGCAGCCTGAAGCGCCTGCGCTTTCACTGCGCCCAGCACCAGAATCATCACTTCTTCGGCATCCAGCAGTGTACCCACACCCACGGTCAGCGCGTATTTAGGCACCTGATTGACGTCGCCGTCAAAGAAGCGGGAGTTAGCCACACGCGTGTCATGGGTCAACGTTTTAATACGGGTACGGGAAGCCAGTGAAGATGCCGGTTCGTTGAACGCGATATGACCATCGTTGCCTACGCCGCCCATAAACAGGTGGATTTTACCGTAGGAACGGATTTTTTCTTCATACTGACGGCATTCTGCGTCAATATCAGGCGCGTTTCCATTCAGCAGGTTAATGTTTTCAGCCGGAATATCAACGTGATCGAAGAAATTACGGTGCATAAAGCTGTGGTAACTTTCCGGATGTTCCTTTGGCAGGCCGACATATTCGTCCATGTTGAAGGTCACAACATGTTTAAAGCTCACCTGGCCCGCTTTGTGCATTTCAACCAAAGCCTTATACGCGGTCAGGGGAGTACCACCGGTTGGAAGGCCGAGTACGAAAGGACGATCGGCTGTTGGTTTGAACGCGTTGATGCGGTTAACGATATGACGAGCAGCCCATTTTCCGACTTGTTCAGCTGTTGCCAGGGGAATCAGTCTCATTATTCACCTCTAAAGTTTAAGTAAAAGTGGGCGGATGATTAGTGCAACCTGAACTAAGCGTAACCTGGAACCTTTCAGGCTGGATCAATCCGTCTTGATTTTTTGAATGATAAAATAAGTTTTCGTGGTTAGCCAGTGAAAGGGAGGGTTTAATACGATATTTGGTGACAATAATCACAAAAAATAGGTGTTTAATTTGCGATACGAATTAATTTTTCACACACTCACACTGCCAGTGAATCATCAACAGTATCTATCGTTCGTGACACAATAAAAACATAGTTTATGCGCGAGTCTTAACAAAGGGTCTCGTAGGGGGAATAGGATGAATATTTTAGGTTTTTTCCAGCGCCTCGGTAGGGCTTTGCAGCTCCCTATCGCCGTGCTACCGGTTGCAGCATTGCTGCTGCGATTCGGGCAACCCGATCTTCTTAATGTGCCGTTTATTGCCCAGGCAGGCGGCGCCATTTTTGACAACCTTGCGCTGATTTTCGCCATCGGCGTGGCGTCAAGCTGGTCAAAAGACAGCGCCGGTGCTGCGGCACTGGCAGGGGCGGTAGGTTACTTCATCCTCACGAAAGCGATGGTAACCATCAACCCGGAAATCAACATGGGTGTACTGGCGGGTATCATTACCGGTCTGGTCGGTGGCGCCGTGTACAACCGCTGGGCGGGTATCAAACTGCCTGACTTCTTGAGCTTCTTCGGCGGTAAACGTTTTGTGCCGATTGCGACGGGCTTTTTCTGTCTGATCCTCGCCGCCATCTTTGGCTACGTTTGGCCACCGGTTCAGCATGCTATCCATGCGGGTGGCGAGTGGATCGTGTCTGCGGGCGCAATGGGCGCGGGCATCTTCGGTTTCATTAACCGTCTGCTGATCCCAACCGGTCTGCATCAGGTACTGAACACCATCGCCTGGTTCCAGATTGGTGAGTTCACCAACGCGGCTGGCGCGGTATTCCACGGTGATATTAACCGCTTCTACGCAGGTGACGGCACCGCGGGCATGTTCATGTCCGGCTTCTTCCCAATCATGATGTTTGGTCTGCCTGGCGCCGCGCTGGCAATGTACCTGGCTGCGCCGAAAGCGCGTCGCCCAATGGTTGGCGGGATGCTGCTGTCCGTTGCGATCACCGCCTTCCTGACCGGCGTGACCGAGCCACTGGAATTCCTGTTCATGTTCCTGGCTCCGCTGCTGTATCTGATGCACGCGATCCTGACCGGTATCAGCCTGTTCGTTGCCACCCTTCTGGGTATCCATGCAGGCTTCTCCTTCTCCGCAGGCGCTATCGACTATGTGTTGATGTACAACCTGCCGGCGGCAAGCAGCAACGTCTGGATGCTGGTGGTGATGGGCCTGATCTTCTTCGTTATCTACTTCGTTCTGTTCAGCGCAGTTATTCGTATGTTTAACCTGAAGACGCCGGGCCGCGAAGATACGAAAGATGATGTTGTGACCAGTGAAGCCAACAGCAATACCGAAGAGGGTTTAACCCAGCTGGCAACCAGCTATATTGCCGCTGTGGGTGGCACCGACAACCTGAAAGCGATCGATGCCTGTATTACCCGTCTGCGTCTGACCGTGGGCGACTCCGCGCGCGTGAGCGATGCAATGTGCAAACGCCTTGGTGCGTCTGGTGTGGTGAAGCTGAACAAACAAACCATCCAGGTTATCGTGGGTGCGAAAGCCGAATCTATCGGCGATGAAATGAAAAAAGTGGTTGCCCGTGGGCCGGTCGCTGCCGCCTCAACGGATAACGCGCCAGTGGCTGACACGCCGGTTGCAAAACCGCAGGCTGTGCCAAATGCGGTGACCATCGCTGCGCTGGTTTCTCCGGTGACAGGTGACGTTGTTGCGCTTGAGCAGGTGCCTGACGAAGCGTTCGCCAGCAAAGCGGTTGGTGATGGCGTGGCGGTGAAACCAACGGACAAAACCGTGGTCTCTCCGGCAGCCGGTACTATCGTGAAAATCTTCAACACCAACCACGCGTTCTGCCTGGAAACGGAAAAAGGCGCGGAGATCGTTGTCCATATGGGTATCGATACCGTTGCGCTGAACGGTCAGGGCTTTACTCGCCTGGTGGAAGAGGGCGCTGAAGTGGCGGCAGGCCAGCCGATTCTGGAAATGGATCTGGAGTTCCTGAACGCCAACGCGCGCTCCATGATAAGCCCGGTAGTGTGCAGCAACATCGACGACTTCAGCGGTCTGGTGATCCAGGCGCAGGGGCAGGTAGTTGCAGGCCAAACGCCACTGTATGAGATTAAAGGCAAGTAATCGCTCCTGAGTAGAGTTATGCCTTTAGCGGCGGGGGATATCCTCCGCCGCTTTTTTTTGCAGCAATTGCCCCCATTATTTTCTTCCGGGACGTTTTAAGGGTTGTCACTACGTCCGGCTTATAAGATCATATGCCGTTATACGTTGTTTACGCTTTGAGGAATCCACGATGAGTGAGGCAGAAGCCCGCCCGAGTAACTTTATTCGTCAGATCATCGATGAAGATCTGGCCAGTGGTAAGCACACCACAGTCCACACGCGTTTCCCGCCGGAGCCAAATGGCTACCTGCACATTGGTCACGCTAAATCGATCTGCCTGAACTTTGGTATTGCGCAAGACTACCAGGGGCAGTGCAACCTGCGTTTCGATGACACCAACCCTGTAAAAGAAGACATCGAATACGTTGAGTCGATTAAAAACGACGTGCAATGGCTGGGCTTCAACTGGTCTGGTGATATCTGCTATTCCTCAGACTATTTCGATCAGCTGTATGCCTATGCGGTTGAACTGATTAACAAGGGTCTGGCATACGTCGACGAGCTCTCTGCTGACGAAATCCGTGAATACCGCGGTACGCTGACTCAGCCCGGTAAGAACAGTCCGTTCCGCGATCGTAGCGTGGAAGAGAACCTGGCGCTGTTTGAAAAAATGCGTGCCGGTGGCTTTGAAGAAGGTAAAGCGTGTCTGCGTGCCAAAATCGATATGGCGTCTCCGTTCATCGTGATGCGCGATCCGGTGCTGTACCGCATTAAGTTCGCAGAACACCACCAGACCGGTAACAAGTGGTGCATCTACCCGATGTACGACTTCACCCACTGCATCAGCGATGCGCTGGAAGGCATTACGCACTCTCTGTGCACGCTGGAATTCCAGGACAACCGTCGTCTGTACGACTGGGTGCTGGATAACATCACCATTCCTGTGCATCCGCGTCAGTACGAGTTCTCTCGTCTGAACCTGGAATACACCGTGATGTCCAAGCGTAAGCTGAACCTGCTGGTCACTGACAAGCACGTTGAAGGCTGGGACGACCCACGTATGCCGACCATCTCTGGCCTGCGTCGTCGTGGCTACACCTCCGCCTCCATTCGTGAGTTCTGCAAACGTATCGGCGTCACCAAGCAGGACAACACCATCGAAATGGCGTCTCTGGAATCCTGCATTCGTGAAGACCTGAACGAAAACGCGCCGCGCGCGATGGCGGTGATCGATCCAGTGAAACTGGTTATCGAAAACTATCCGCAGGGCGGGAGCGAACTGGTCTCTATGCCTAACCATCCGAACAAACCGGAAATGGGCACCCGCGACGTGCCGTTCAGCGGTGAAATCTGGATCGATCGTGCCGACTTCCGCGAAGAAGCGAACAAGCAGTACAAGCGTCTGGTGCTGGGCAAAGAAGTACGTCTGCGTAACGCCTATGTAATCAAAGCCGAGCGCGTAGAGAAAGATGCGGAAGGTAACATCACGACCATCTTCTGTACGTACGACGCAGAAACGCTGAGCAAAGATCCGGCGGATGGCCGTAAAGTGAAAGGTGTAATCCACTGGGTGAGCGCGCAGCATGCGCTGCCGGTTGAGATCCGTCTCTACGACCGTCTGTTCAGCGTGCCTAACCCAGGCGCAGCGGAAGACTTCCTGGCGGTTATTAACCCTGAGTCGCTGATTATCAAGCAGGGGTATGCCGAGCCGTCTCTGAAAGTCGCTGAAGCCGGTAAAGCGTTCCAGTTCGAACGTGAGGGTTATTTCTGCCTGGACAGTCGTTACAGCACGGCAGAAAAACCGGTATTTAACCGTACCGTGGGTCTGCGTGATACCTGGACTAAGATCGGCGAATAATAACGCTGCTCTGGTCAATGAGAAACAAACGCCGCGTAATGCGGCGTTTTTTTATTTAACGATCATGTCGTTAAGCATCGGGATAATCTTTTAAAGCCAACATTCCAGGTCAATGTGGTGCTACTTATTTTATTTAAAAAAAGTTTGTTGTTTTCCAAAAACAGAAACGCTGAAAAATATATTCTCAATCTCAATGTTACTTACTGAAAATTAGCGTATTCCCCCGCCAGTACTCGCTTCCCGGTAAATGTTACAAAGCACTACGAAATATGTGCTCTTCGTCATAATCCTGACTTTTGCCTGATTAAAAGCATTGATAATTCGCGTCGCGAAAAATAACCTAAAGACGGTAGTTAATTCGAGGGTATTTCTGACTACCCCTGACCATTTGGTCTTTTCTGTTTTTCGCCGTTTAAGGCGTTTTAATTCGTCAAAGAGGAATAATCTATGCGTACGTTCAGTGGCAAACGTAGTGCGCTGGCGCTGGCTATCGCCGGTGTGACAGCAATGTCGGGCCTGGTGGTTGCGCCAGAGGCAAAAGCAGCAGGTTTCATTGAAGATTCCACCCTTACGGGCGGTATTTATTACTGGCAACGTGAGCGTGACCGTAAAGACGTCACTGAAGATAAATACAAAACTAACCTTTCTCACTCGACCTGGAACGCCAACCTGGATTTCCAGTCGGGATATGCCGCCGATATGTTCGGGATCGATATTGCAGCGTTCACCGCAATTGAAATGGCCGAAAATGGCGACAGCGGCCATCCGAACGAAATTGCGTTCTCCTCCAGCAATAAAGCTTACGACGAAGACTGGTCCGGCGATAAAAGCGGAATCAGCCTGTATAAAGCGGCTGCAAAATTCAAATATGGCCCGGTCTGGGCGCGTGGTGGTTATATCCAGCCAACCGGTCAGACGCTGTTAGCGCCGCACTGGAGCTTTATGCCAGGTACCTATCAGGGCGCGGAAGCCGGTGCTAATTTTGACTACGGCGATGCGGGGGCGTTGAGCTTCTCCTATATGTGGACCAACGAGTACAAAGCGCCGTGGCACATTGAGATGGACAAGTTCTATCAAAACGATAAAAAAACCAAAGTTGATTATCTCCACTCGCTGGGGGCGAAGTACGACTTCAAAAACGATCTGGTGCTGGAAGCGGCTTTTGGTCAGGCTGAAGGGTATATCGATCAGTACTTTGCTAAAGCCAGCTACAAATTTGATATCGCAGGTAGCCCGCTGAGCACCAGCTATCAGTTCTACGGTACGCGCGACAAGGTCAGCGATGGCAGCGTAAATGATATTTATGACGGCACCGCGTGGTTACAGGCGCTAACCTTCGGCTACAAGGTGGGTCAGGTCGATTTGCGTCTGGAGGGTACATGGGTCAAGGCAGAAGGGCAGCAGGGCTATTTCCTGCAACGTATGACGCCAACCTACGCCTCTTCCAACGGTCGTCTGGATATCTGGTGGGATAACCGCTCTGACTTCAACGCCGACGGCGAAAAGGCAGTCTTCTTCGGCGCAATGTATGACCTGAAGAACTGGAACCTGCCTGGCTGGGCAGTGGGCGCGTCCTACGCGTACGCCTGGGACGCGAAGCCAGCGGATATGGCTACGCCAGACGCCTACTACGATCCGAACTACCGTCTGAAAGAGTCTTCATACAGTCTGGATGCGATTTATACCCTGCAGGAGGGCCGTGCGAAAGGCACGATGTTCAAACTGCACTTCACCCAGTATGACAACCACTCCGATATCCCGAGCTACGCGGGCGGTTACGGCAACATCTTCCAGGATGAGCGCGACGTGAAATTTATGGTCATTGCGCCATTTACCATCTTCTGATGAATGCTGCGGCGGGCTGTGTCCCGCCGTTATGGAGACTGAACATGATGAAAAAAAGGGTAATCGTTGCGCTGCTGGCATTAGGGCTGGTGGCGTGCGCGCAGGATCAGGCGCCGAAAGAAGACTCCCGTCTTAAAGAGGCCTACAGCGCGTGCATCAATACCGCACAAGGTTCACCTGAGAAGATTGAAGCCTGTCAAAGCGTGCTGAACGTGCTGAAAAAAGACAAAGCCCATGAGCAATTCGCCACGCAGGAAAACGTTCGCGTGATGGATTACCAGGCCTGTATTCAGGCGCGTAAAACCGGTAACGATCAGGAAGTGGCGAAGCGTTGCGATAAGATTTGGGACGAGATTCGCAATAACAATAAATAAGTTGCTTTACGCCCGGTGGCGCTGCGCTTACCGGGCTTTTTCCAGGCAAAAAAAAGCCAACCTCACGGCTGGCTCAGAGTATGAACACTGACTTATTTTGCGTCGTGCGCATGTTCATTTTCGCGGCAATCACCTTCAGCGCAGTGACCGTACAGGTACAGGCTGTGGTTGGTCAGGCGGATGCCATGACGGGCGGCGATTTCACGCTGGCGTGATTCAATGGAATCATCGCTAAATTCAATGACCTTGCCGCAATCGAGGCAGATCAGGTGATCGTGGTGATGCTGCTGAGTCAGCTCGAACACGGATTTACCGCCTTCGAAATTATGACGAGTAACAATGCCCGCGTCATCAAACTGGTTCAGCACACGATAGACGGTTGCCAGCCCAATTTCTTCACCCATATCGATAAGACGCTTATAAAGGTCTTCCGCACTGACATGGTGATTGTCTGGCCCCTGAAGCACTTCAAGGATTTTTAACCGAGGAAGCGTTACTTTCAGGCCAGCTTTCTTTAATGCGGTATTGTTGTCAGTCATGCGGAATCTGTCCTGTTGCTAAACGATTCACTTCAAAAGAAGAAGTGACAGAAAATGCACTTGGGATAATGCGTCTCATTATAGAACTGCCATGGCTAAATGAAAACTGCAAGTCTCAAGCAAAGTATGCTTATAAAAACGTGGTATCACCAACAAACTTGTTCGATGGCACCCACTTTTTACCAGGGGGATATTGTACAGGTCTGGGCGAAAAAGTTAAAAGTTTGTAGCAATTAATTTAATCGGTTTTACCTGGAAAACGGGCGCAACCGGAGTTGCGCCGCAGAGATATCAGGCGTTAAGGATATCGTCCAGGTTCAGCTCTTCACGAACCTGCTTAACCCATTTTTCTACACGCTCAGCGGTCAGCTCTGGCTGACGGTCTTCATCAATGGCTAGGCCAACGAAGTGATCGTCATCTGCCAGACCTTTGGACGCTTCGAAATGGTAACCCGCCGTTGGCCAGTGACCGACGATCGCCGCACCGCGTGGCTCAATGATGTCGCGAATAGTGCCCAGCGCATCACAGAAATACTCAGCATAGTCTTCCTGATCGCCACAGCCAAACAGGGCAACCAGCTTGCCGTTGAAGTCGACTTCTTCCAGCGTCGGGAAGAAATCGTCCCAGTCACACTGTGCTTCACCGTAGTACCAGGTGGGGATGCCCAGCAGCAGGATGTCATAGCCCTCGAGATCTTCTTTGCTGCTCTTGGCGATGTCATGCACATCAGCAACGTCTTTACCGAGCTGTTTTTGAATGTTTTTTGCGATATTTTCAGTATTGCCGGTATCACTGCCAAAGAAAATGCCGATGATTGCCATGAGTAAAATAACCTCTTGAAACTTAATGGTATGGTGGCGCAAATTGTCCACGGATAAGGGCAATAATAGCAGAACAGGCAACCCTGCGGAAACAGCTATCACGCAGGACTGCACTCTGTGCTACATGAAAAAGGTAATATTGAGGATTTTCTGACTCACGCCTTGCCGCGTAACGTCTCAAGCTGGGCGATCAGCATCTCTTCGATCAGTTCGCTGCGGCTGATGTTGCGCGCGTCAGCTAACTCGTTAAGCGCATCGACGGCATCGGCATTCAGCTTCAGTTCGACACGCTTAAGCCCACGATATTTATCGCGTTTAAGCTGGTTGCGTTTATTGATACGCAGCTGTTCATCGCGCGAAAGCGGATTCGTTTTCGGTCGTCCCGGTCGACGCTCATTCGCGAACAGATCTAGTGTCGTACGGTCCGTTTGTTCTTTGGCCATGATTCTGAGACTTCGGGGGAAACACGCCGCCCTGCTAATGCCCGGGCGATAAGCGCGCCATCATACATCACCCAAATCCACACGCCAACGACTGGAAGCCCGTCGTCTTCCGGTCGCTGGCTTTTTAATCAATTCGCTGTATCAGTAAGATAGCGGCGAATGGCGCGCAGGACGGCATCCGGTTTTTCCGCGTGTACCCAGTGCCCGGCACCGGCGATGACGTGAGCGCGAGCCTGCGGAAATTGCGCCAGCAGCGTGTCACGGTACGCGTCAGTAACGTAAGGGGAGTTGCCGCCGCGAATAAAGAGGGTAGGGTGCGGCCAGGCGGGGACATTTTCCCACCCCACAATATGCGAATACTGATCCCACAGTACCGGGACGTTAAAGCGCCATTGTCCGTCAACAAAGGATTTCAGCAGGAACTGGACCACGCCTTCTTCATCGAGATGCTCGCGCATAACGGCTGCCGCCTGCTGGCGTGTGGAGACGCCTGACTCTGTCACAGCATTGATCGCAGCGAAAATCTCATCGTGACGGCGAACGTCGTAATTGACGGGCGCAACGTCAATGACCACCAGACCGGAAATTCGCTCAGGGGCCAGCGCTGTAAGCGCCATCACCGCTTTACCGCCCATTGAATGCCCGATGAGCGTCGCTTTCTGAATATTATTCGCATCGAGGGTGTCCCGCAGATCCTGCGCCATGGCTGCGTAGGTCATCTCCTCCGAGCGTCCTGAAAGACCGTGATTGCGCATATCAACCTGGAGGATCTCGTGATCGGTCACTAAATCGCGCGCCAGCACGCCCAGGTTATCCAGACTACCAAACAGGCCGTGAACCAGTACGATGGGAGAATTATTGTTCGGCGATTGTGCAGTTTGCGCTCGGGTATTCAATTTCATGGCAAAGTTCTTTTTTTAGGTTTGTCAGGTTAGGGTATCATGTTGACCATTCTGCCGCCCGGGGGCAAGGATCCAGTTTAATCTGACTTTTGCCGCCAACCTGGTTTGACGCTATCCGCTGTTGGGATTAGACCTTATAATCTCAACGACTTGTATTCAGATAAGATATCGCACTGGATTAAGATGAAAACAATCGAAGTTGATGACGAACTCTATCAGTATATTGCCAGCCAGACGCGGCATATTGGGGAGAGCGCGTCCGACATTTTACGGCGCATGCTTAAAATTTCCGCCGCCTCACAGCCCACTCCTGTCACTAAAGATGTTGTGTCTCAGCCGAGCGTTGTTGCACAAGTAAAACCTGCCGTCATACCGGCAAAAGACAAAGTGCGCGCGATGCGCGAGCTGCTGCTGTCCGATGAATATGCAGAGCAGAGAAAGGCGGTTAACCGCTTTATGCTGGTGCTGTCTACACTTTATTCACTGGATAACAACGCATTTGCAGAAGCGACAGAGTCGCTGCACGGTCGCACGCGCGTTTACTTCGCAGGTGACGAGCAGACCCTGCTGCAAAATGGCAACCAAACCAAACCCAAACATGTTCCCGGTACGCCATACTGGGTGATCACCAATACCAATACGGGCCGCAAGTGCAGCATGATCGAACATATCATGCAGTCCATGCAGTTCCCGGCGGAATTGATCGAAAAGGTTTGCGGTACAATTTAACCCTTGCATCAGAAGGACCAGGCAATGGCAAATCACAGCCGTGCAGGACAACCTGCACAACAACGCGATTTGATTAACGTCGCTCAACTGACCGCGCAGTACTACGTGCTGAAGCCGGTGGTGGGCAACGCAGAACACGCAGTGAAGTTTGGTACATCTGGCCACCGCGGCAGCGCGGCGCGCCATAGCTTTAACGAACCGCACATTCTGGCCATTGCTCAGGCCATCGCGGAAGAGCGCGCCAAAAATGGCGTCACCGGTCCGTGCTATGTTGGGAAAGATACCCACGCCCTGTCTGAACCTGCCTTTATCTCCGTGCTGGAAGTACTGGCGGCAAACGGCGTAGACGTGATTGTTCAGGAGAACAACGGTTTCACGCCAACGCCTGCGGTTTCTAACGCTATTCTGGTACATAACAAAAAAGGTGGCGCGCAGGCGGACGGTATTGTGATCACCCCGTCCCACAACCCACCGGAAGATGGCGGCATCAAGTACAACCCACCTAACGGTGGCCCGGCGGATACCAACGTCACGAAAGTGGTGGAAGATCGCGCCAACGCGTTACTGGCTAACGGTCTGAACGGCGTGAAGCGCATCTCGCTGGATGAAGCCATGGCGTCCGGCCACGTGAAAGAGCAGGATCTGGTGCAGCCGTTCGTGGAAGGGCTGGCGGATATCGTCGATATGGCCGCTATCCAGAAAGCCGGTCTGAAGCTGGGCGTGGATCCGCTGGGCGGCTCCGGTATTGAATACTGGAAACGCATTGCCGAGCACTACAAGCTGGATCTGACCATCGTGAACGATCACGTCGATCAGACCTTCCGCTTTATGCACCTGGACAAAGACGGCGCGATCCGTATGGACTGCTCCTCCGAATGCGCAATGGCTGGCCTGCTGGCGCTGCGCGACAAGTTCGACCTGGCGTTTGCCAACGACCCGGACTACGACCGCCACGGTATCGTCACCCCGGCTGGGCTGATGAACCCTAACCACTACCTGGCTGTTGCGATCAATTATCTCTTCCAGCATCGTCCGCAGTGGGGCAAAGAGGTTGCGGTGGGTAAAACGCTGGTCTCTTCCGCCATGATTGACCGTGTGGTCGATGCGCTGGGCCGCAAGCTGGTGGAAGTGCCGGTGGGCTTCAAGTGGTTTGTTGACGGTCTGCACGACGGCAGCTTCGGCTTTGGTGGTGAAGAGAGCGCGGGGGCATCCTTCCTGCGCTTCGACGGCACCCCATGGTCAACCGATAAAGACGGCATCATCATGTGCCTGCTGGCGGCGGAAATCACCGCGGTTACCGGTAAGAACCCGCAGGAACATTACAACGACCTGGCGGCACGCTTTGGTGCGCCAAGCTATAACCGTATTCAGGCTGGCGCGACCTCTGCTCAGAAAGCCGCTCTGTCCAAACTCTCTCCGGAGATGGTCAGCGCAAGCACCCTGGCAGGTGACCCGATCACCGCGCGTCTGACGGCGGCACCGGGTAACGGCGCATCCATCGGCGGGCTGAAAGTGATGACCGAAAATGGCTGGTTCGCCGCGCGTCCATCCGGTACGGAAGATGCGTACAAAATCTATTGCGAAAGCTTCCTCGGCGCTGAGCACCGCCAGCAGATTGAGAAAGAAGCGGTAGAGATTGTCAGCGAAGTGCTGAAAAACGCGTAAGTGGTGTCTGGTGCGGGCTGATGCCCTCACCCCGGCCCTCTCCCACAGGGAGAGGGAGAAAACATTGATCTCGTAGGCCCGGTAAGCGTTAGCGCCACCGGGCTTCTTTTTTAACTATGCTTATTCTTCAGTTCAAACCGTGGTGACACCAGACCGTACAGCGTCCAGCCCATAAAGGTCACCATCGCGCCATACAGCATCGCCTCCTGACCGGACGAGTAGAGCGCATAGAAGCTGTAAATCGCCCCAATCAGCGCCACGATATTGGCCGCCCGGGCTTTGCGCGGATCCACCTTCGCCACCTTCTGAATAATCACCAGTGCCGCCATCGACAGAATGTACGGAATGATGTTCGTCACCACCGCCAGGTTGACCAGTACATTAAACTGGCTGTTCAGTGACGGGCTGATGGTCATCAGCGACAAACCGCTCTGGAAAATCACAATCGCCAGCATACCCTGTACCGGCGCATCCGCTTTGGTGACGCGGGAGAAGATTTTCGGGAAATAACCTTCGTCAGCGGAGGATTTGAATACCTGGGCGATGGTGAACTGCCAGCCCAGCAGCGAGCCGCAGCAGGACATCACCATCAGTCCCATGATCACTTTCCCTACCTCTGGCGTAAACATCTGCGCAAACGCCAGCCCGAACGGCGCCGTGGAGTTGGCGAGATCCATGTTGGGCACAATTCCCGCAATCACGTTGGTTGAGACGATATAGATCACCGCCGCCCCCAGCGTCCCGCCGAGTACCGCGATCGGCACGTTCTTTTCCGGGTTTTCCACCACTTCCGCATTCGCACAGGCTGACTCGAGACCGAGGAAAGCCCATAGCGTCATGGCAATGGACGATCCCACGGCGGTAAAGAACGGCACGTGGTGCGGGTTCCAGGAATTGGCGTACAACGTCGGGCTAAACCAGAACCAGCCGATGATGCACAGACCGACTACCGGAATGATCACGCCCCAGACGGTGATGCTGCTGAGTTGTCCGGTGATGCGCGCGCCGCCAAAGTTGGCGACGGTGCAGATCCACAGCACGCCGATGGTCGCCAGCCCAATCTGCACCGGGGTCAGCGTCGCGCCAAACAGCTCCGTACCGTAACCGACAGCGGAGATGGCAATCGCCACGTTGGCGATCAGCAGCGACACGCCGTAGGTGTAGTTGGCCATAAAGTTGCCCGACTTGCCAAACGCATATTCGGCATAGCCGCCCATGCCGCCAGACTTACGGCTGAACATCCCGCACTTGGCAAACGCCCACGCCAGCGCCATTGAGCCGACTGCCGTTACCAGCCAGGAGATAATCGAAATCGTCCCCACTTCAGCGAGCTTGGTGGGCAGCATGATGATCCCGGACCCCATCATATTCACCATGGTGAGGATAGTGAGTTGTACCACGCCCATCTTGTTGGACTTACTCATAATTTTTCTCCTTTCAGCAGAGACGGCTGAGCGGCGGGTTGTTTAATGACGTAGCAGCGTACCTGTTTGCGCCCGTCACACTCCTCGACGTAAACCCCCTGTAACTCCGGCGCAAAGCCCGGCAGCAGATTGATCCCGTCTTCCAGCGCGGCGAAATAGCGCAGCACGGAACCGCCCCAGACTTCCCCCGGAACCACGCACAACACCCCCGGTGGGTAAGGCAGCGCGCCTTCCGCGGCGATACGGCCTTCCGCGTCGCGCAGTGACACCAGCTCGACCTCACCGCGCAGATAGGCATAGTTCGCCTCCTGCGGGTTCATCATGACGCGCGGGAAGTGAGACTTGCGGAACATCTCTTTCTGCAACTGCTTCACGTTATGGCGGGCGTAGAGGTCGTGCATCTCCTGACAAATCTGACGCAGGGAATAATCCGCATAACGTTCCGGATGTTGCTTATAAAGAGAGGGCAGAACCTCTTTCAGCGGCACATCGCTCTGGAGCAGTTTTTCGAAGCGCACCAGCTGGGCGACGAGCTGCTGCAATTTGCCCATGTCCTCCGCCGGGGTGAGCAGGAACAGAATGGAATTGAGGTCGCATTTTTCCGGCACGATGCCGTTTTCACGCAGGAAGTTGGCGAGGATGGTGGCGGGCACGCCGAAATCATCATACTCGCCGGTGCGGGCGTTGATGCCTGGCGTGGTCAGCAGCAGTTTGCAGGGATCAATAAAATACTGATGCTCGGCATATCCCTCAAAGGCGTGCCAGCGTTCGCCCGGAACGAAATGGAAGAAGCGCAGATCGGTGGCGATCTCCGCCGTATCCCAGCTTTCCCACGGACGGCCATCCACCGTCTCCGGCACGAACGGGCGAATAAACTGACAGTTCTGAAGGATCAGTTTTCGCGCTTCGATACCCGTCACCACGCAGTCCATCCACATGTTGCGCCCACTTTGCCCCTCGTGCATGCGGGCGTTGATATCCAGGGCGGCAAACAGCGGATAAAACGGGCTGGTGGAGGCGTGCATCATAAAGGCGTTGTTGAGGCGCTTATGCGGAACATAGCGCGGCTGGCCTTTTATGTGGCTGTCCTTCTTATGGATTTGCGAGGTTTGCGAGAAGCCCGCTTGCTGCTTATGCACCGACTGGGTAACCAGAATGCCCGGATCGTTTTCGTTCAGCTCCAGCAGCAACGGCGAGCAGTCGGCCATCATCGGGATAAACTGCTCGTAACCCACCCAGGCGGAGTCAAACAGGATGTAATCGCACAGGTGACCAATCTTATCCACCACCTGACGGGCGTTATAAATGGTACCGTCGTAGGTGCCCAGCTGGATCACCGCCAGACGGAAGGGACGTTCATCCCGCGCGCGGCCAGGCGCGACCTCTGACACCAGTTCCCGCAGGTAACTCTCGTCGAAACAGTGTGCGTCAATACCGCCGATAAACCCGTACGGGTTGCGGGCTGTTTCCAGATACACCGGCGTCGCTCCCGCCTGTAACAGTGCTCCGTGGTGATTAGATTTATGGTTATTGCGATCGAACAGCACCAGATCGCCTGGCGTGAGCAGGGCATTGAGCACCACCTTATTGGAAGAGGAGGTGCCGTTCAGCACGAAGTAGGTTTTATCCGCATTAAAGACTTTTGCCGCATGCTGTTGGGCGATGCATGGCGCACCTTCATGGATCAGCAGATCGCCCATTGCCACGTCGGCATTGCACAGATCGGCGCGGAAAAGCGTTTCGCCAAAGAAATCGACAAACTGGTTTCCGGCCGGATGGCGGCGGAAGAACTGGCCTCCCTGATGTCCGGGGCAGTCAAACGCGCTGTTCCCCTGCTGGACGTAATCGACCAGCGCGCGGAAGAACGGCGGACGGAGCTGGGTTTCGTACTTCTGCGCAGCCGCTTCAAGCTGGCGTCCGTAGTACGCATTGCTGGTGTCGGAGTACTCAAAAACGCCGTGAATACGCGACAAAAATTCAGCCGGAACCCTTTCTTCTTTATGCGTGGCAATAAACACCGGAATACCGAATCCCGTGGCTTCTATTTCTTCTATGGCGCCATTGAAAATATCACTGACGGCCAGAACCACGGCTGCCACATCAATATAATCTGATGCGGTGATATCCACGATCTCGCGCGAAGTGGTAAAGCATTCAGGGCAGGCACGGCTGACGGCAATTTTTAACGTTTTCATCTTTATCTCTTTATTTCAGGCAATATGGGTCCCTCGACTTCTTGCGGTAAAGAAATCGATTTTTTCCGGAAAAAAAAGCAAAGCGTGTCCGCTGATACGAAATCAGTTAATTGCTTTTTTGCTGAGTAGAATTCAGTCCGCCCGGTTGCGGAGAATCTGAATCACAAGGAATGAGCGCAGGTGTTCACAGGCAACAGCCTGTAAAATAGCGTTTTTCAGGATAACCTGTAAGCAGATGCGCCAGAAGTCGAAGGACTACCGGGCGTTAAAGAGATGAAAGTCAAAACAGTTTCGGTGGGCAAACATCATGATATGTGTTGTCCGCCTTATATGGGGCATTAAACGATTATTGTTTTCCATGTTCATTTTCCTTTCAGTAATTGAAAGCACGGTCATTTTATCCAGGAAAAAGGGATTAACTGTGAAATAGATCACCAATAACCGATCATTTCAGAAATAATTAGTCGTTATGAGTGAATAACGCAGATCAAAATGCTGTTTTGTTGGTTTGGTGTTAAATTGGTGTTCTAATTATGTTTAGTGAGGGCGAATATAGGCATGAAAATAATCTCGTCGTTATTTTCATGGCTATATTCAGGCTGGTGTGTTCTTTATTTAAAATTAAAGTGAATACTTATTCAGATCATAAATCGATATCCGATACCGGTTTCTGTTAATAAATGACGAGGACGCGCGGGATCGGCTTCAAGTTTCTGGCGAAGGTGTCCCATATAAATGCGTAAATAGTGACTATGTTCGACAGCATTCGGTCCCCAGACCTGGCTTAACAGCTGTCGCTGCGTTAACACTTTTCCGTGGTTACTGAGCAACACGGCCAGCAGACGAAACTCGATAGGCGTAAGGTGGATCTCTTCTTCCCCTCGCACGATGCGGCGGGCGGCAAGATCGACGCGGATATCGCCAAAGACGTACACCGGTTCAGAAGGAGTGGTGGCACTGTGTCGACGCAGCGCCACACGAAGCCGGGCCTGTAACTCGCCAATGCCAAACGGTTTTATCAGATAATCATCCGCTCCGGCATCCAGCGCGGCGATTTTATCCGTCTCTTCGGTGCGGGCAGAGAGCACCAGAATGGGCATCTGGCTCCACTGACGCACCTCACGAATAAAATCGATGCCATCGCCATCCGGGAGTCCCAGATCCAGGATCACCAGATCTGGCTTGCGGGTGGCGGCTTCAATTAACCCCCGTTGAAGCGTACCGGCTTCATGAACGCGCAAACCGTCGCCTTCCAGCGCGGTACGCAGAAATCGGCTGATAGCGAGCTCATCTTCAACAATCAGAACGTTAATCACAAATCCTCTGGTAATTCATCAAGTTCTGGTGGGGTTTCAAGAGGAAGTGTAACACAAAAGCGTGCCCCACCTTCCGGGCGGTTCTCTGCGGAAATGGTGCCGCCATGCACGTCAACAATCGCCTGGCAGATCGCCAGCCCCAGCCCGACGCCCGGAATGGCAGATTCCTTATTACCGCGCGCAAATTTTTCGAATATGGCGCGCTCCTGGCCGGCCGGAATACCCGGCCCGGTATCCCAGACATCGAGCCGCAGCACACGTTTATCCACCCTGGCAGCAATCCCCAGCCGGGCCTTTGTCCCGGCGTATTTAGCGGCATTTTCCAGCAGATTAATCAGCACGCGCTCAAACAGCGGGCCATCCACATGGATTAACGTCAGGGGTTCCGGCATGTCCAGCTCGATATGGCGCCCGCCGAGACCCGGCTCCAGCATCTTCAGCGCACTGCCGACAACCTCCTCAAGGGTGAGCCACTCTTTTTTGAGGTTAAACCCGCCGGACTGAATGCGCGCCATGTCCAGCAGGTTGTTCACCAGACGCGTGGTATTTAGCACGTGCTGACGAATTTCGCTGGCCTGCATCGCATGTTTTGATCCTTCCGCCGCCAGATCCAGCGTCAGAATTTCGGACTGGCCAAACAGCACGGTAAGCGGGGTGCGCAAATCGTGAGACAGCGCTGCCAGCAGCGAATTGCGAATACTTTCGCGCTCGCTTGCCAGCCGTGCCTGCTCTTCGCTGGCGGTGAGCGCCAGCCGTTCAAGGGCGCTGGCGACCAGCAGGGTGAAGGTTTCCAGCAGGCGCTGCTGCTCGGGGATCATCAGCTGACGCAGGTTAGACGGCTCGACGATGACCAGCCCGTGATTTTTATCCGCGCTGCGCAGCGGCAGGATCTGGTAAGGCACCCCGGGCAGAGTGTCGGTGCCGGCACCGGCAGGTAAACCCTTATCAAAGCTCCAGCGGGCAATCGCTTCATCCCAGGGCGTCATCCCCGAAGGGGAGGTCAGCGGGCGAAGGCGCCCCTGCTCGTCGGGGAGCAAAATCAGGTTACTGGCATGAAAGGTCGAACGGATAAACTGCTCACTGGTCTGGACGATATCCTGCTGCGTGCGACCGACCGCCAGCGATTTTGACATCTCATACAGATGGCGGGTGCGCTGCTCGCGATAGCGGGCAATGCGTGCCTGGTAGCGCACGCCTGCCGTCAGATTCCCGATCACCAGCCCGACGGTAAGCATCACGGCAAAGGTCAGAATGTACTGCACGTCCGAGACAGCAAGCGTCCCGCGCGGAGCGATAAAAAAGAGGTCGAAACTGATGACGTTGATCACCGTTGCCAGCACCGACGGCCAGCGGCCATAAAAGAGCGCGACCACAACGACGCCCAGCAGATAAATCATGACCAGATTGGCGGCATCGAAGGCGATTAGCCACTGGCTGGCAATCACCGTAATCAGGGCGCAAAGGACCACGGCCACGAGGCAGCCCCGGATCTGGACGCGCCATTTATCGCCAAAGGTGCGTGCGTCCGGCGTACGGCCGGGCAGGGGGGCGGGCTTGTCATCCAGCGCGACGATGACTAAATCCAGATCCGGCGCGCGGCGGGCCAGCCTGTCGGCAAAAGATTCGCGGCTAAACCAGCGGCGATGCTGGCGACGTCCAATGACAATCTTGCCCAGGTTATGCTCGCGCGCGTAGCGCAGAATGGCTTTATCTTCCTGCGGATCGGACAGGGTTGCGGTTTCGGCACCCAGCTCCTGCGCCAGCCGCAGCGCACTCAAAATGGCGCGACGCTGATTTTCCGGCAGGCCGTGAAGCTGTGGCGTTTCGACATACACCGCGTGCCAGACGCTGCCAAACTTCGCCGCAAGCCGGGCGGCGGTGCGGACCAGTTTTTCATTGCCGCTGCCGTGACCAATGCATAACAGAATGGCGTCACGCGTGTGCCAGACGCGCTCCCGCCCCTGCAGGTCCCGCCAGGCGCGCATCTGGTCATCTACGCGATCGGCGGTGCGGCGCAGGGCCAGCTCGCGCAGGGCAATCAGGTTTCCTTTGCGGAAAAAATGTTCGATGGCGCGTTCGGCCTGGCCGGCAATATACACCTTGCCTTCGTGCAGGCGCTGGCGCAGATCGTCCGGCGGCAGGTCAACCAGTACGACTTCATCGGCAGAATCAAAAAACGGATCGGGGACGGTTTCCCGAACCTGGATACCGGTTACGCCGCTCACCACGTCGTTCAGGCTTTCCAGATGCTGAACATTCACCGTGGTGAAGACGTCGATGCCGGCTTCAAGCAGCTCCTCAACATCCTGCCAGCGCTTCGGGTGGCGTGAGCCAGGCGCGTTGCTGTGCGCCAGTTCGTCCATCAGGATCAGCGCGGGGCGGCGGGCGAGGGCGGCATCAAGATCGAACTCCGTCACCAGCCGACCGCGATGGCTGATACGCTGGGGCGGCTGCGTCGCCAGCCCCGTCAGCAGCGCCGCCGTCTCTTTGCGACCGTGGGTTTCCACCACGCCGATGAGAATATCAAGCCCCTGCGCCCGAAGCCGCTGGGCTTCCGTCAGCATGGCGAAGGTTTTCCCGACGCCCGCGCAGGCGCCGAAGAAAATTTTCAGCTTGCCGCGGTGGGCTTCAGCCGTTTGTTCAAGCAGCCTGTCCGGATCCGGGCGCATGGGCTCATCGGTCATTTAATTCTTCCTTAGCGCATCCAGCGCCAGATTCAGCTCAACAATGTTCACTACCGGCATGCCGATGAAGCTGACCAGCGGCTTTTGCGTATGTTCTGCAACCAGCTGGCTCACCTGCTCGACGGTCAGCTGACGGGCGGCGGCCACGCGTGGGATCTGCCACGCCGCTGCGTCCGGCGTCAGGCTGTAATCCAGCCCGCTCGCGGAGGCGGTGACCAGCTCAACCGGCACCTCACGGCTGGCCTGCGGATTCGCGGCGCGCAGGGCGGCAACGCGTTCAGCAACGGCTTTGTCCAGGTCAGGATTACTGCCAGCCAGATTGCTGCCGCCGGAGGCCATTGGATTATACGGGCTTTCCGCAGTGGCGGAAGGGCGTCCCTGGAAGTAGCGCGGGTCCGTAAAGTTTTGCCCAATCAGACGCGAGCCACGGTTTTCACCGTTCTGGATAATCAGCGAGCCGTTGGCCTGGTCCTCAAACCACCACTGGCCCAGCGCGGTTGTCATCAGCGGGTAAAGCCCGCCGGTAATCAGAGACAGCAGAATAAACAACAGTATAGCGGGACGTAACATCGTCATGAGATTCACCTTTTAAACCAGCCCGAACAGCGTTAACAACATGTCGATAACCTTGATTCCAATAAAGGGCACCACCAGCCCACCCAGACCGTAAATCCAAAGGTTACGGCGCAGCATGGCGGCGGCCGTCAATGGCTTATAGCTCACCCCTTTCAGCGCCAGAGGAATAAGAAAGACAATAATCAGCGCGTTGAAGATCACCGCGCTCAAAATGGCCGAGGCTGGAGAGTGCAGGTGCATTACGTTCAGGGCATTCAGCTGCGGATAGGTTGCCGCAAAGGCCGCCGGGATTATGGCGAAATACTTCGCCACGTCGTTGGCGATACTGAACGTGGTCAGCGAGCCGCGCGTCATCAGCATCTGCTTCCCGATATGCACCACTTCGATCAGCTTGGTCGGGTTCGAGTCGAGATCCACCATGTTGCCCGCCTCTTTTGCCGCCTGGGTACCGGAGTTCATCGCCACCGCCACGTCGGCCTGCGCCAGCGCCGGGGCGTCGTTGGTGCCGTCGCCGGTCATCGCCACCAGACGACCTTCCGCCTGATACTGGCGAATGAGTGCCAGCTTCGCTTCCGGTGTCGCTTCGGAAAGGAAATCATCCACGCCCGCTTCGGCGGCAATGGCCGCCGCAGTCAGACGGTTATCCCCGGTGATCATCACCGTTTTAATGCCCATCTTACGCATCTGGGCGAAACGCTCTTTAATACCGCCTTTAACGATATCCTTCAGAGCGATAACCCCCAGAACGCTTGCACCTTCCGCCACCACCAGCGGGGTTGCCCCCTGACGCGCTACGCTTTCCACCAGGTGGTCGACTTCCGGAGGGAAATGTCCATTATTGGCTTCAATATGACGGCGAATGGCATCAACGGACCCTTTACGGATCATCCGGTCCTGAATGTTAATTCCACTCATGCGGGTTTGCGCCGTAAAGGGCACGAACGTGGCGTGAAGGCTTTGTACGTCGCGCTGGCGCAGGTTAAAGCGCTGCTTGGCGAGGATCACGATACTGCGACCTTCCGGCGTCTCATCGGCCAGCGAAGAAAGCTGTGCCGCGTCGGCCAGCGTTTTTTCATCCACGCCCGGCGCGGGTAAAAAGTCAGAGGCCTGACGATTACCCAGGGTGATGGTCCCGGTTTTATCCAGCAGCAGTACGTCTACGTCACCCGCCGCTTCAACGGCGCGTCCGCTGGTGGCGATGACGTTCGCGCCCAGCATACGGCTCATCCCCGCCACGCCAATCGCGGAAAGCAGGCCGCCGATAGTGGTGGGGATCAGACAGACCAGCAGGGCGATCAGTACGGTGATGCTGACCGCTGTACCGCCGTAGGCGGAGAAGGGCCACAGGGTCGCCGTTGCCAGCAGGAAGACAATGGTGAGCGCCACCAGCAGAATGGTCAGGGCGATCTCGTTCGGCGTTTTACGACGCTGTGCGCCTTCCACCATGGCGATCATCCGGTCGAGAAAGGTTTCGCCCGGGTTAACGCTGCACTGGATCACCAGCCAGTCGGAAAGAATGCGCGTTCCGCCAGTAACTGAGGCGAAATCTCCGCCCGACTCACGGATCACGGGCGCGGATTCCCCGGTAATAGCGCTTTCGTCTACCGACGCGCCGCCCTCAATTACCTCCCCGTCGCAGGGGATGATGTCCCCGGCTTCCACCAGCACCACGTCACCTTTGCGCAGTTCATCCGCCGGAACGTGGTCCATCTGCGCGCCGTATTTAGGTTCGCGTAATTTGCGCGCAAAGGCGGTTTTTTTGACCCCTTTCAGACTGTTGGCCTGCGCCTTACTGCGGCCTTCCGCCAGCGCTTCGGCAAAGTTGGCGAACAGCACGGTAAACCACAGCCACAGGCTGATGGCGCCGGTAAAGGTTGCATTTCCTGAAAGGTGTCCCGTTCCCATGGCAATCGCCAGTGCGGTGGTGAGTAAACTTCCAGTCCAGACAATAAACATCACCGGGTTGTGCCACTGCACTCGCGGGCTCAGTTTTTTTACCGCATCCATGAGGGCCTGACGAACTAACGTCGGTTCGAGCAGGGCCAGTTGTTTACGACTCATGACAAATTCTCCGCAAAATCAGCGTAAAGAGAGATATTCCGCAACCGGGCCTAACGCGAGGGCGGGGATAAAGGTCAAGGCACCTACCAGCAGAACGGTGCCAATCAGCAGGCCGACGAACAGCGCGCCGTGAGTCGGTAACGTACCGGTAGTGGTCGGCTGGATCTTCTTATTCACCAGTGTTCCGGCGATCGCCATGACGGGAATAATCACGCCGAAACGACCGAAGAACATGCAGAACGCCAGCAGACAGTTCCAGAACGGTGAGTTGGCACTTAACCCTGCAAAGGCGCTGCCGTTGTTGTTTGCGGCAGACGAAACGGCGTAAAGCACTTCGCTAAAGCCGTGAATGCCCGGGTTAAAGATGCCGCTGCGCCCGGCGTCGGTCATCAGCGCCAGGGCGGTACCGAGCAGCACAAGGGCGGGGGTGACCAGGATTGCCAGCGCGGTTAATTTCATTTCGCGGACGTCGATTTTTTTGCCGAGATATTCCGGCGTGCGGCCGATCATCAGCCCGGCGATAAACACGGCGAGCAGAACGAACAACAGCATGCCGTACAGCCCCGAACCGACCCCACCGAAGACCACCTCGCCAATCTGCATCAGCCACATCGGGATCATGCCGCCAAGCGCGGTGAAAGAGTCGTGCATGGCGTTCACCGCCCCGCAGGAGGCCGCTGTGGTGACCACCGCATAGAGGCTGCTGGCAAGAATGCCGAAGCGGCTCTCTTTGCCTTCCAGGTTGATATTGCTGTTAGCCCCCAGCTGCATAAAGTGGCTGTTGCCGTTCCATTCGGCCCACATCACCAGTGCTACGCAGACCACGAAGATTAACGACATGGCCCACAGCAGCGTACGGCCCTGGCGGCGATCGTTAACCACATCGCCAAAGGCGAAGCAGAGCGCGGCGGGGATCAGGAAGATCGCCAGCATCTGTACAAAATTGGTTAATGCCGTTGGGTTTTCAAACGGATGCGATGAGTTGGCGTTGAAGAAGCCGCCCCCGTTGGTGCCCAGCATCTTGATTGCTTCCTGCGACGCCACTGGCCCCATTGGCAGGAGTTCCCTGCCCCCTTCAAGCGAGGTGTAAGGGGTATAAGGCAGCAGGTTTTGCAGAGTGCCTTGCTGTATAAAGAACAGGGCAATAATCAGCGCAACAGGCACCAGGATCCAAAGGGTGATGCGCGTGACATCAACCCACGCGTTGCCGAGCGTGCTGACATTCTGGCGGGCAAACGCGCGCGTCAGGGCGAAGATCACCGCGATACCGCTGGCTGCAGACAGAAAGTTTTGCACGGTTAACCCGGCCATCTGGCTGAAGTAGCTGAGCGTGGTTTCACCGGCGTAAGACTGCCAGTTGGTATTGGTGACAAAGCTGACCGCCGTGTTCAGCGCCAGATGCCAGGATAAACCTGGTAACTGCTGCGGATTCAACGGCAAATTGCCCTGGAGCATGAGCAGCGTAAAGAGGGCAATAAGCCCCACGATATTCAGAAGCAGTATCGCCATCAGGTACTGGCCCCAGCTCATTTCGCGGTCGCTGATACCTGAAATGCGCCAGAGCACGTTTTCAATTTTTCGCGTACCCGGCAGTGGCACGTTGTTTATCAGCCGCGCCAGCGCTGTTCCCAGCGGCCTGGCGAGCACAAACAGCAGCAGTAAAAAGCTGGCAATAAGCAAAAACGCCTGAGCAGCCATCAGAATGCCTCCGCATTAATCAGGGCATAAATCAGATAACCCAATAACAGGAACACCAGCACGATGCCGGCAATCAGACCTGCACTCACACTCCACCTCCGGGTGACTTTTGTTGTTGTACAAACGGTAGGATTTGTGGCGCAAAGATTTCGCAAAAATCAGAAGGGCAGGTGTAAAAAAAGTATAAAAATGGGAAAGACCACAATTTAACTATTGTTAAGTAAACTGTTAACTTTTTTGTAACTTAATTACAGGCGTGAATGTAAATATTCACGAAATGGATGAAAATAAGTGGTCGGATGAGTAGTAAAATTACAAACAAAGCGGTATTATTTTAACCAGGTCACAGATTTCACATTTTCCGGAGAAGGTTTCCGGCCAACTACAGGGGAGAAAAATATGGATCTTTATAAAGAGTATCCGGCTCATATCGTGTTCATGCGTCGCACTTTCGCCGTAGTGGCTGGCGTGCTGGCCCTGCCGGTGATGCTGTTCTGGAAAGATCGCGCACGTTTTTACAGCTATCTGCACCGCGTCTGGGCGAAAACCAGCGAAAAGCCGGTGTGGATGGATCAGGCCGAGAAAGCAACCTGCGATTTCTACTGATACGGTGTGACATCGTAGCCATAAAAAAACCGCCTACAGCAAAGTGGCGGTTTTTTTGTCCCTCGGGATTCGCGGTCCGTTGGGTAATCTTGCAGCCCCTACCCGGGATTTTTATCATACCCTTCTTTAAAAAGTTCGCAATCCACTTCACCTTTATAAATTCCTAATTTTACTGAAATAACTTACTTTTGGCGTTGGTGTTAATTATGATGCCACGTCCCTTTCCGCCATCTCGCAAATGGGCATCGGTCCTGGGAAAGGTGTATCCATAGCCGTAAAGCAGCCCGCCTACCCGGGCTTGTGTCCACCGATTTATCACCGGTGGTGATAGGTGGAGCGGTTAGCAGCAGGGACCGCATAGTGAAACGCTATTTATGCATCGCGTTCATTGTCGCCAGCGCACTCGTTGTAAAGAGTGATAAACCGGATGTGTTTATTGCCTTTACCCCGATAGCGCAGGACAAGTAGCGTTAAGGCCGCCTCGGGCGGCCTTTTTTATTTCATCCCGTCTACACTTCATGGCAAAGTAGTTCAATGCGTGCCTTTTTCCTTTTACGGCATGCCCTTACGGACATAATGGACAATTGCCTGGAGTTTTATGCCCACCCATCTGGTTTGGTTTCGCGCGGATTTACGCATTCACGACAACTTCGCTCTCGCGGCCGCCTGCCGCGCTAAAGACGCGAATGTGCTGGCCCTGATTATCGCCACGCCTGAACAGTGGCGGCAGCATGACATGGCGCCCCGGCAAGCGGCATTACTCAGCGCGTATCTGAATGACCTGCAACATTCACTGGCCGAAAAAGGCATTCCGCTGATCTATAAAGAGGCCCATGATTTTGCCGCACAGCTTGAGATGGTGCAGGCAATCTGTAAGCAGCACGCGGTAACGCGTCTTTTTTACAACTACCAGTATGAATTTAACGAGCAGCAGCGGGATCGTCAGCTGGAGAAAAACCTTACGGGCGTGGTCTGTGAAGGCTTTGATGACAGCGTGATGCTCGCACCGGGCAGCGTGATGACCGGCAGTCACGAAATGTATAAAGTTTTCACGCCGTTTAAAAATGCTTTTATCAAACGCCTGAAAGAGGGGCTGCCAGAATGCGTTCCCGCCCCGGCCATAAGAGGGGAAACGATAACGGATCTGCAGGACATCAGGCTGAATTATCCCCAGCAGTCGTTTGATGAAACGGTATTCCCCGCCAGTGAGAAAGCGGCTATCGCCCGGTTGCGTCAGTTCTGCGCGCAGGGGGCGGCGGATTACGAGGCGCGGCGGGATTTTCCAGCGATTGAAGGCACCAGCCGCCTGTCGGCCTGTTTAGCGCTGGGCGCGCTCTCCCCGCGCCAGTGTTTACATCGGCTACTGGCGGAACAGCCTCAGGCGGTAGACGGGGGGGCGGGCGCAGTGTGGCTGAACGAACTGATCTGGCGTGAGTTTTATCGCCATCTGATGACGTATCATCCTGATTTATGTAAACATCGCCCCTTCATTCGTTGGACCGATAAGGTACAGTGGCAGTCGAATGATAAGCTGCTGAAGGCATGGCAGCGTGGGCTTACCGGCTTCCCGATTGTTGATGCGGCTATGCGGCAGCTCAATGAAACCGGGTGGATGCATAACCGTCTGCGTATGATTACCGCCAGCTTCCTGGTGAAGGATCTGCTTATCGACTGGCGAACCGGAGAGCGTTATTTTATCTCTCAGCTGATCGATGGCGATCTGGCGGCGAATAACGGCGGCTGGCAGTGGGCGGCCTCCACCGGCACGGATGCGGCTCCCTATTTTCGGATCTTTAATCCGACCACGCAGGGACAACGATTTGACGTCGACGGCGAGTTTATCCGTCGCTGGCTGCCTGAACTTAAGGATGTCCCCGCCAAAGCCATTCATGAACCCTGGGCATGGGCGGATAAACAGCGTGTTACCCTGAACTATCCCCGTCCCATTGTCGACCATAAACAGGCGCGCGTCGCCACGCTGGCGGCGTACGAAACCGCCCGAAAAGTTTGAGAGAATGATGATGAAAAACAGTGAACTGGAACGCCTGATTAACGAAAAACTCAACACCGCCTCGTTTAGCGACTACGGTCCGAATGGCTTACAGGTGGAGGGTCGCGAGACGGTGCAAAAAATCATCACCGGCGTAACGGCAAGCCAGGCGCTGCTGGATGAGGCGGTGCGTCAGGAAGCCGACGCGGTGATTGTCCATCACGGTTATTTCTGGAAAAACGAATCACCGATTATTCGCGGCATGAAGCGCAACCGTCTCAAAACGCTGCTGGCGAATGACATCAACCTGTTCGGCTATCACCTGCCGCTCGATGCGCATCCTGAACTGGGGAATAACGTTCAGCTTGCGCAGCTGCTGGGGATTACCGTGATGGGCGAAATTGAACCCCTGGTGCCGTGGGGTGAACTGTCGATGCCGGTTCCAGGTCTGGAGCTGGCATCGTGGATCGAAGCACGCCTGGGGCGTCGTCCGCTGTGGTGCGGCGACACCGGGCCGGATACCGTGAAGCGCGTGGCATGGTGCACCGGCGGCGGCCAGGGCTTTATTGATAGCGCGGCGCGTTTCGGTGTCGACGCCTTCATTACCGGCGAGGTTTCTGAGCAGACCATTCACTCTGCCCGTGAACAAGGCCTGCATTTTTACGCGGCAGGCCATCACGCCACCGAGCGTGGCGGCATCCGCGCCCTCAGCGAGTGGCTGACGGAAAATACCGATCTGGATGTGACGTTTATTGATATCCCTAATCCGGCCTGATGAGAGGTAGTTAAGTGCAGCGAGCGCGTTGTTATCTTCTGGGTGAAACCGCGGTAGTTCTGGAGCTTGAGCCTCCGGTGACGCTTGCCACGCAAAAGCGTATCTGGCGTCTGGCTCAGCGACTGCCCGAGCTACCTGGCGTGGTTGAAGCTATTCCGGGTATGAATAATATCACCGTGGTGCTGCGTGATCCGCACACGGGGGCGCTGGATGCCATTGAGCGCCTGCAACGCTGGTGGGAGGAGAGCGAGGCGCTGGAGCCGGAATCGCGGACGATTGAGATCCCGGTTGTCTATGGCGGCAAGGGAGGCCCCGACCTTGGCGTCGTGGCCGAACACTGTGGATTAACGGAGAAGCAGGTTGTGGAGCTGCATAGCTCAGTCGACTATGTTGTCTGGTTTTTGGGATTTCAGCCGGGTTTCCCCTATCTGGGCGGGTTATCGCCCCAGTTGCATACGCCGCGCCGGGCTGAGCCGCGCCTGAGCGTACCGGCGGGCAGCGTGGCGATTGGTGGCGAACAGACGGGAATTTATCCGCTCGCCTCGCCGGGAGGCTGGCAGCTTATCGGGCACACATCCACGCCGTTATTTGAACCTGGCCAGGACGCGCCCATACTCCTGCGTCCGGGGGATACCCTGCGCTTTATCCCGCAAAAGGAGGGGATATGTTAACGCTTATTCGCGCAGGGCTTTACACCTCGGTACAGGATGCCGGGCGCTTTGGCCTGCGTCAGTCGGGCGTGAGCTACTGCGGTGCGCTTGATCGTCCCTCGCTGGAGATTGCCAACCTGCTGGTAGGCAACGCCGGCAGCACGGCGGCGTTAGAAATTACGCTGGGTCAGTGCGTGATTGAGTTTGGTCAGGAAACCTGGTTTGCCTTAACCGGCGCGGGCTGTGACGCGACGCTGGACGGCAAAACGGTGTGGACCGGCTGGCGCCTGCGGGCGAAAGCCGGACAGCGTCTGACGCTCAAGCGTCCTCTGCACGGCGTGCGCAGCTATCTTGCGGTGGCGGGAGGTATCGACGTGCCGGAGGTGCTGGGCTCATCCAGCACCGACCAGAAAGCGGGAATGGGCGGACATGAAGGACGGCTGCTGCGCGACGGCGATCGCCTGGCGATTAAGCCATCAGCGCGCCATTTCACCATCACGCAGGGCGTGAAGCAGCTGTTGTGGGGGAACCTGATCCGCGCCCTGCCGGGGCCGGAATATCATGAGTTCGATGAGGCCTCAAAAGAGTCTTTCTGGCGCTCGCCATGGAAGATCAGCCCGCAGAGTAACCGCATGGGTTACCGGCTTCAGGGCCAGCCGCTGACCCGCACGACTGACCGGGAGCTGCTTTCCCATGGTCTGTTGCCGGGGGTGATTCAGGTGCCGGGCAACGGCCAGCCTATCGTACTGATGAACGATGCGCAAACCACGGGAGGATATCCGCGTATTGCCTGCATTATTGAAGCGGATCGCTACCATCTGGCGCAAATTCCTCTCGGTCAGCCAATTCATTTTGTGCAGTGTTCGCTGGAGGAGGCGCTGAAAGCCCGTCAGGATCAGCAGCGTTATCTCGAACAGCTGGCGTGGAGGCTCGATGGTAAAGATTGATTTAAACGCCGATCTGGGGGAGGGCAGCAGCGCCGATGCGGCGCTGATGACGCTGGTCTCCTCGGTGAACATCGCCTGTGGGTTTCATGCCGGCGATGCGCAGACCATGCTGGCGAGCGTGCGCAATGCCATGAAAAACGGCGTGGCGATAGGCGCTCACCCCAGCTTTCCGGACCGGGAAAACTTTGGTCGCACGGCGATGGATCTGCCGCCTGAGACGGTTTACGCGCAAATGCTCTACCAGATCGGTGCCCTGGAGGCGATAGTGCGCGCTGAGAAGGGCGTGTTGCGTCACGTCAAGCCGCACGGCATGCTCTATAACCAGGCGGCGAAAGATCCGGCGCTGGCAGACGCCATTGCTCGCGCGGTACGGGACTGCAATCCGCGTCTGGTGCTGGTGGGCCTGGCGGGCAGCGAGCTTATCCGTGCCGGCGAACGGCTGGGGCTGATTACGCGGCAGGAAGTGTTTGCCGATCGGGGATACCTGCCGGACGGTAGCCTGGTTCCGCGTACGCAGGCCGGTGCGCTGATCACCGACGAAGGTAAAGCGCTGGCGCAGACGCTGGAGATGGTGCGCTTCGGGCGAGTAACCTCAACGGAGGGTACAACGGCAAACGTTCAGGCTGATACGGTGTGCTTACACGGTGACGGCGAGCATGCGCTCCAGTTTGCACGACGCCTGCGGGCGGCGTTCTCGGAAGAGGGCATTGTTGTCAGCGCAGAATAATCATGAAAGGACAATAACATGCCAGAAGGTCCGGAGATCCGCCGCGCGGCGGATAGCCTGGAGGCGGCGATAAAGGGCAAACCTCTGACACACGTCTGGTTTGCCTTTCCTCAACTCAAACCGTTTGAATCGCAGCTGGTGGGACAGACGGTGACCCACATTGAAACGCGCGGCAAAGCGTTACTCACCCACTTTTCCCATAACCTGACGTTATATAGCCACAATCAGCTTTACGGCGTCTGGCGGGTGGTAAAGGCGGACGAGCAGCCGCAAACGACCCGCGTGCTGCGCGTGCGGCTACAAACGGCGGATAAGGCGATCCTGCTCTACAGCGCTTCTGATATCGAAATGTTAACGCCGGAGCAGTTGCTCACGCACCCGTTCTTACAGCGGGTTGGGCCGGACGTGCTGGATATGCGCCTGACGGCAAGCGATGTGAAAGCCCGGCTGTTATCGCCCACATTCCGCAACCGGCAGTTTTCCGGGCTGTTGCTCGATCAGGCATTTCTGGCGGGGCTGGGAAACTACCTGCGGGTGGAGATCCTCTGGGAAGTCGGGCTGGCGCCGCAGCACAAAGCGTCGCAGCTAAGCGATGAAAAGCTGGAGGCGCTGTCGCACGCGTTGCTGGATATTCCACGGCTGTCGTACAACACGCGCGGCATGGTGGATGAGAACAAGCATCACGGGGCGTTGTTTCGCTTCAAGGTCTTTCATCGGGCGGGTAAAAAGTGTGAGCGGTGCGGCGGGGTGATTGAGAAGGCGACGATCTCTTCCAGACCGTTTTACTGGTGTCCTGGGTGCCAGATGTAAAAAAGCCGGGTGGCGGCTACGCCTTACCCGGCCTACATCTCGCACTTGTAGGCCCGGCAAGCGAAGCGCCGCCGGGCGTGTTTTTTAGCGCTTAATGTCAGACTTAAAGTCACGCTGCTCGTAGCCGGTATACAGCTGACGAGGACGGGCGATTTTCATGCCTTCGCTGTGCATTTCGTTCCAGTGCGCAATCCAGCCTACGGTACGCGCCATGGCGAAGATCACGGTGAACATGGAAGACGGAATGCCCATCGCTTTCAGAATAATGCCGGAGTAGAAATCGACGTTCGGGTAGAGTTTCTTCTCGATGAAGTACGGGTCGTTCAGCGCGATGTGTTCCAGCTCCATCGCCACTTCCAGCAGATCATCTTTGGTGCCCAGCTCTTTCAGCACTTCGTGGCAGGTCTCACGCATAACAGTCGCGCGAGGGTCGTAGTTTTTGTAAACACGGTGACCGAAGCCCATCAGACGGAAGGAGTCATTCTTGTCTTTCGCGCGGCGCACGAACTCAGGAATGTGCTCAACGGAGCTGATCTCTTCCAGCATCTTCAGTGCTGCTTCGTTCGCGCCGCCGTGCGCCGGTCCCCACAGGGAGGCGATACCCGCAGCGATACAGGCGAACGGGTTCGCGCCGGAAGAACCCGCGGTACGGACGGTAGAGGTCGAGGCGTTCTGTTCGTGGTCAGCGTGCAGGATCAGAATACGGTCCATCGCGCGTTCCAGCACCGGGTTCACTTCATACTCTTCACACGGCGTGGAGAACATCATGCGCAGGAAGTTACCTGCGTAGGAAAGGTCGTTGCGTGGATACACAAACGGCTGACCGATAGAGTATTTGTAACACATCGCCGCCATGGTAGGCATTTTGGACAGCAGACGGAACGCCGCGATATCACGGTGACGTGGGTTATTCACGTCCAGAGAATCGTGGTAGAACGCCGCCAGCGCACCGGTAATACCGCACATGACCGCCATCGGATGAGAGTCACGACGGAACGCATGGAACAGACGGGTAATCTGCTCATGGATCATGGTGTGACGGGTCACGGTGGTTTTAAATTCATCGTACTGGGCCTGCGTCGGTTTTTCGCCGTTCAGCAGGATGTAGCACACTTCCAGATAGTTGGATTCGGTGGCTAACTGATCGATGGGGAAGCCGCGATGGAGCAGGATACCTTCGTCACCGTCAATGTAGGTGATTTTGGATTCGCAAGATGCGGTGGAGGTGAATCCAGGGTCAAAGGTGAATACCCCTTTGGAACCCAGCGTACGGATATCAATAACATCCTGACCGAGCGTGCCTTTTAGCACATCCAGTTCAATAGCATCATCACCATTTAGGGTGAGTTTTGCCTTTGTATCAGCCATTTACGGTCTCCTTAGCGCCTTATGCTTAAGACTGCGCTTTACCGGATTTGCTTTCAGCTGTTAATCATCGTTACCAGATTGTTATTTGGCTTACCGCTCAGCTCACGAGGAGAAACCAGGGTACAGAGCTATGGCGCCTTGCAGGTAAACGAATGAAATATCAGTGAAACAACAGCAAATCAGCGTTTTTGCAGTCCGAATTATTCAAACCTGTATATCACTAATAACTGTCCTGATAACTTCGGTCAATACCATCACACTGTTACATAACTATTTGTCAGGTGAAAGAGAGACCTCATAACTTTTGCGCATTATATGCCTTTTCTGATGACGTTTGTAACAATATTGTTTAACATTTGTCAAATCAGATGATTAAAAATTAAAAAGATGTTGTTATCGTGACCCCGATCACTGTTCCAGAGAAAACCCAACAAACTGTATGTAGGTTAATTGTAATGATTTTGTGAACGGCCTATACTGCCGCCAGGTCTCCGGAACACCCTGCAATCCCGAGCCACCCAGCGTTGTAACGTGTCGTTTTAGCATTTGGAAGCAATGTTTTGCATGACGCGCAGTTATAGAAAAGGAACGCTGTCTGACCCGCATCGCAGTCCGGAGGAAGGAAACAATAAGAACAGCATGTGGGCGTTATTCATGATAAGAAATGTGAAAAAACAAAGACCTGTCAATCTGGATCTCAAAACGATCCGATTCCCTGTAACAGCAATAGCGTCCATTCTGCACCGTGTTTCTGGTGTGATTACGTTTGTGGCGGTCGGTATCTTGCTGTGGTTACTGGGAACCAGCCTCTCATCCCCTGAAGGATTCCTCCAGGCCTCAGCCATCATGAACAGCTTCTTCGTGAAATTTATCATGTGGGGCATTCTGACCGCACTGGCCTATCACGTGGTTGGCGGCGTTCGCCATATGCTGATGGACTTTGGCTACCTGGAAGAGACGTTCGAGGCCGGTAAACGTACCGCTAACATTTCATTTGTGATCACTGTCGTGCTTTCACTTCTCGCAGGAGTTCTCGTATGGTAAGCAACGCCTCCGCATTAGGACGCAACGGCGTACATGACTTCATCCTGGTCCGCGCTACCGCCATCGTCCTCACGCTCTACATCATCTATATGATCGGTTTCTTCGCCACTAGCGGCACACTGACGTGGGAAATCTGGAGTGGTTTCTTCGGATCGGCCTTCACCAAAGTGTTCACCCTGCTGGCCCTGTTCTCCATCCTTATTCATGCCTGGATTGGCATGTGGCAGGTGTTGACCGATTACGTTAAACCGCTGGCGATTCGCCTTCCGCTGCAACTGATTATTGTTGTTGCTCTGCTGGTTTACGTCATTTATGGATTTGTTGTGGTGTGGGGTGTGTAATGAAACTGCCAGTCAGAGAATTTGATGCTGTTGTGATTGGTGCGGGTGGCGCAGGTATGCGCGCCGCACTGCAAATTTCCCAGATCGGCCAGACCTGTGCGCTGCTCTCTAAAGTATTCCCGACCCGTTCCCACACTGTGTCTGCGCAGGGCGGTATCACCGTTGCGCTGGGTAATTCCCATGAAGATAACTGGGAATGGCACATGTACGATACGGTAAAAGGTTCCGACTACATCGGCGACCAGGATGCCATCGAATATATGTGTAAAACCGGCCCGGAAGCGATTCTGGAGCTGGACCACATGGGTCTGCCGTTCTCCCGTTTGGAAAATGGCACCATCTATCAGCGTCCGTTTGGCGGCCAGTCGAAAAACTTCGGCGGCGAACAGGCGGCACGTACCGCAGCAGCGGCTGACCGTACCGGTCACGCTTTGCTGCACACCCTTTATCAGCAAAACCTGAAAAACCACACCACCATCTTCTCCGAGTGGTATGCGTTGGATCTGGTGAAAAACGCCGATGGCGCGGTGGTGGGTTGTACCGCACTGTGCATTGAAACCGGTGAAGTGGTCTATTTCAAAGCGCGCGCAACCGTGCTGGCCACCGGCGGCGCAGGCCGTATCTATCAGTCCACTACCAACGCCCACATCAACACCGGTGACGGCGTTGGGATGGCTATCCGCGCTGGCGTGCCGGTGCAGGACATGGAGATGTGGCAGTTCCACCCAACCGGTATCGCCGGTGCGGGCGTGCTGGTGACAGAAGGCTGCCGTGGTGAAGGTGGCTATCTGCTGAACAAACATGGCGAGCGCTTTATGGAGCGTTATGCCCCGAATGCGAAAGACCTGGCGGGCCGTGACGTGGTGGCGCGTTCCATCATGATCGAAATCCGTGAAGGCCGCGGCTGCGACGGCCCTTGGGGCCCGCACGCGAAGCTGAAACTCGACCATCTGGGTAAAGAAGTGCTGGAATCCCGTCTGCCGGGCATTCTGGAACTGTCCCGCACCTTCGCCCACGTCGACCCGGTAAAAGAGCCGATTCCGGTTATCCCAACCTGTCACTACATGATGGGCGGTATTCCGACCAAAGTGACCGGTCAGGCGCTGACCGTGAACGAGCAGGGTGAAGACGTGGTCATCCCTGGTCTGTTCGCGGTAGGCGAAATTGCCTGCGTATCCGTGCACGGCGCAAACCGTCTGGGCGGCAACTCCCTGCTGGACCTGGTGGTATTTGGCCGTGCGGTGGGGCTGCATCTCCAGGAATCTATTGCCGAGCAGGGCGCGTTGCGTGATGCGACCGACGACGAGATTGATGCCTCTCTTGAGCGCCTCAACCGCTGGAACGGCAACCGTAACGGCGAAGATCCGGTGGAAATCCGTAAAGCGCTGCAAGAGTGTATGCAGCACAACTTCTCGGTATTCCGTGAAGGTGACGCGATGGCCAAAGGGCTGGAGCAGCTGAAAACGATCCGCGAGCGTCTGAAGAATGCCCGTCTGGACGATACCTCGAGCGAGTTCAACACCCAGCGCGTTGAGTGCCTGGAGCTGGATAACCTGATGGAAACCGCGTTCGCCACTGCGATGTCGGCAAACTTCCGTACCGAAAGCCGTGGCGCCCATAGCCGCTTCGACTTCCCGGATCGTGATGACGAAAACTGGCTGTGCCATTCCCTGTATCTGCCAGAGTCGGAAACCATGACGCGTCGTAGCGTTAACATGGAACCGAAACTGCGTCCGGCGTTCCCGCCGAAGATTCGTACTTACTAATGCGGAGACAGGATAATGAAACTCGAATTCTCAGTTTATCGTTATAACCCGGATGTAGACGATGCTCCGCGTATGCAGGATTACACCCTCGAAGCGGAAGAAGGTCGTGACATGATGCTGCTGGATGCTTTAATCCAGCTGAAAGAAAAAGATCCTACGCTGTCGTTCCGCCGCTCCTGCCGTGAAGGGGTATGTGGCTCTGACGGTGTAAACATGAACGGCAAAAACGGTCTGGCCTGTATCACGCCAATTTCAGCGCTACAGCGTGCAGGCCAGAAAATTGTCATCCGTCCTCTGCCTGGCCTGCCGGTCGTGCGTGATTTGGTGGTGGACATGGGGCAATTCTATGCACAATATGAGAAGATTAAGCCTTACTTATTGAATAATGGGCAGAATCCACCCGCTCGCGAGCACTTACAGTCGCCTGAGCAGCGTGAAAAGCTCGATGGGTTGTACGAGTGTATTCTCTGTGCATGCTGTTCAACGTCATGCCCGTCATTCTGGTGGAACCCGGATAAATTTATCGGCCCTGCGGGTCTGCTGGCTGCCTATCGCTTCCTGATCGACAGCCGCGATACCGAAACCGAGAATCGTCTGGAAGGGTTAAGTGACGCTTTCAGCGTATTCCGCTGCCATAGCATCATGAACTGCGTCAGTGTGTGTCCTAAGGGGCTGAACCCGACGCGCGCCATCGGCCATATTAAGTCGATGTTGTTGCAGCGCAGTGCGTAAGTAACAACGCCGGATGGCGCTGCGCTTATCCGGCCTACGTAACAGTAGGCCCGGTAAGCGTAGCGCCACCGGGCAAATTGCAGAAACCTTTAAAAACTGCCCTGAAGTTTAGACAGTTTCTAAAGGTTCCTTCGCGGGCCAAATGAAAAGAGCTCGCAGGTGAACCCCGGCACGTACACGTGGTGTGCGTGGTAGTTTCTACGGCGAAAGTAAGCATAAAAATGCTTAAGGGATCACGATGCAGAACGGCGCAATGAAAGCCTGGCTGGACTCTTCTTACCTCTCTGGTTCAAACCAGAGCTGGATAGAACAGCTCTATGAAGACTTCTTAACCGATCCTGACTCAGTGGACGCAAACTGGCGTTCCATGTTCCAGCAGTTGCCTGGTACAGGGGTCAAACCGGATCAATTCCATTCAAAAACACGTGATTATTTCCGTCGTCTGGCGAAGGATGCCTCACGTTACTCTTCTGCGATTTCCGACCCTGACACCAATGCGAAGCAGGTAAAAGTCCTGCAGCTTATCAACGCTTATCGCTTCCGTGGTCACCAGCATGCTAATCTCGATCCGCTGGGACTGTGGCAGCAGGAACGTGTAGCGGATCTCGATCCGGCTTATCACGATCTGACCGAGGCCGATTTCCAGGAAAGCTTTAACGTAGGTTCCTTTGCCATCGGCAAAGACACGATGAAGCTGGGCGATCTGATTGATGCGCTCAAGCAAACCTACTGCGGCTCCATCGGCGCGGAATATATGCACATTACCTCCACCGAAGAGAAACGCTGGATCCAGCAGCGTATCGAATCCGTGGCGGGTCACGCGAATTTCTCAGCAGACGAGAAAAAACGTTTCCTGAGCGAACTGACGGCAGCCGAAGGCCTTGAGCGCTATCTGGGCGCGAAATTCCCGGGCGCAAAACGCTTCTCACTGGAGGGCGGCGATGCGTTAGTCCCGATGCTGAAAGAGCTGATTCGTCATGCCGGTAAGAGCGGCACGCGCGAAGTGGTGCTGGGCATGGCGCACCGTGGCCGTCTGAACGTGCTGGTTAACGTGCTGGGTAAAAAACCGCAGGATCTGTTCGACGAATTTGCGGGTAAACATAAAGAGCACCTCGGCACCGGTGACGTGAAGTATCACATGGGCTTCTCGTCGGATATCGAAACCGAGGGCGGTCAGGTTCACCTGGCGCTGGCGTTTAACCCGTCGCACCTGGAAATCGTCAGCCCGGTGGTTATCGGTTCCGTGCGTGCGCGTCTGGATCGTCTGGACGAGCCGAGCAGCAATAAAGTGCTGCCAATCACCATTCACGGTGATGCGGCAGTCACAGGGCAGGGCGTGGTTCAGGAAACCCTGAACATGTCGAAAGCGCGTGGTTATGAAGTGGGCGGTACCGTTCGCATCGTAATCAACAACCAGGTGGGCTTCACCACCTCTAACCCGCTGGATGCGCGTTCTACCCCGTACTGCACCGACATCGGTAAAATGGTTCAGGCGCCAATCTTCCACGTAAACGCGGATGACCCGGAAGCCGTTGCTTTCGTTACCCGTCTGGCGCTGGACTTCCGTAACACCTTTAAGCGCGACGTGTTCATTGACCTCTTCTGCTACCGCCGTCACGGCCACAACGAAGCGGATGAGCCAAGTGCAACCCAGCCGCTGATGTACCAGAAAATCAAAAAACACCCGACGCCGCGTAAAATCTATGCTGACAAGCTGGAAAGCGAAAAAGTGGCGACGCTGGAAGATGCGACCGAAATGGTCAATCTTTATCGCGACGCGCTGGACGCGGGTGAATGCGTGGTCAAAGAGCTGCGCCCAATGAACATGCACTCCTTTACCTGGTCGCCGTACCTCAACCACGAGTGGGACGAGAGCTACCCGAACAAGGTTGAGATGAAGCGTTTGCAGGAGCTGGCTAAACGCATCAGCACCGTGCCGGAAGCGATCGAGATGCAATCCCGCGTGGCCAAGATCTATGGCGACCGCCAGGCCATGGCGGCGGGTGAGAAGCTGTTCGACTGGGGCGGCGCGGAAACGCTGGCCTATGCGACGCTGGTTGACGAAGGTATTCCGGTTCGTCTGTCCGGTGAAGATGCGGGTCGTGGCACCTTCTTCCACCGTCATGCGGTTGTTCACAACCAGTCTAACGGTTCAACCTATACTCCGCTTCAGCACGTGCATAACGGTCAGGGCCAGTTCAAGGTCTGGGACTCCGTGCTGTCAGAAGAAGCGGTTCTGGCCTTCGAATACGGCTACGCCACCGCAGAACCCCGCACCCTGACTATCTGGGAAGCGCAGTTCGGTGACTTCGCCAACGGTGCGCAGGTCGTCATCGACCAGTTCATCTCCTCCGGTGAGCAGAAGTGGGGCCGTATGTGTGGTCTGGTGATGTTGCTGCCGCACGGCTATGAAGGACAAGGGCCGGAGCACTCCTCCGCGCGTCTGGAGCGTTATCTGCAACTCTGCGCCGAGCAGAACATGCAGGTCTGCGTGCCGTCCACCCCGGCTCAGGTGTACCACATGCTGCGTCGTCAGGCGCTGCGCGGTATGCGTCGTCCGCTGGTGGTCATGTCGCCAAAATCCCTGCTGCGTCATCCGCTGGCGGTTTCGAGCCTGGATGAACTGGCTAACGGCACCTTCCTGCCAGCCATCGGTGAAATTGACGAGCTGGATCCGCAGGCCGTTAAGCGTGTCGTAATGTGTTCTGGTAAGGTTTATTACGACCTGCTGGAACAGCGCCGTAAGAACGATCAGAAAGATGTCGCCATCGTGCGTATCGAGCAGCTTTATCCGTTCCCGCATCAGGCGATGCAGGAAGTACTGAAACAGTACGCTCACGTTCATGATTTTGTCTGGTGCCAGGAAGAGCCGCTCAACCAGGGCGCATGGTATTGCAGCCAGCATCATTTCCGTGAAGTGATTCCATTTGGGTCTGCCCTGCGTTATGCAGGTCGCCCGGCCTCCGCCTCTCCGGCGGTAGGGTATATGTCCGTTCACCAGAAGCAGCAACAAGATCTGGTCAATGACGCGCTGAACGTCGATTAATTAAAGGATACATAATGAGTAGCGTAGATATTCTTGTTCCCGACCTGCCTGAGTCCGTAGCAGATGCAACCGTCGCCACCTGGCACAAAAAACCAGGCGACGCGGTAACCCGTGACGAAGTGCTGGTAGAAATCGAAACTGACAAAGTGGTACTGGAAGTACCGGCTTCAGCGGATGGCATTCTGGATGCAGTCCTGGAAGACGAAGGTACGACCGTGACTTCTCGCCAGATCCTGGGTCGCCTGCGTGAAGGCAACAGCGCGGGCAAAGAGTCCAGCGCGAAATCTGAAGAGAAAGCGTCTACCCCAGCCCAGCGCCAGCAGGCGTCTCTGGAAGAGCAAACCAATGACGCGCTCAGCCCGGCGATCCGTCGCCTGCTGGCTGAGCACAGCCTCGATCCGGCAGCCATCAAAGGTACCGGCGTGGGTGGCCGTCTGACTCGCGAAGATATCGACAAGCATCTGGCAAAAGCGCCTTCAGAGGCGAAAGCGGAAGCGAAAGCCCCTGCGGCAGCACCAGCGGCACAGCCAGCTCTGGGCGCACGTAGCGAAAAACGCGTGCCGATGACCCGCCTGCGCAAGCGCGTGGCCGAGCGTCTGCTGGAAGCGAAAAACTCCACCGCGATGCTGACCACCTTCAACGAAGTCAACATGAAGCCAATCATGGACCTGCGCAAGCAGTACGGTGACGCGTTTGAAAAACGTCACGGTATCCGTCTGGGCTTCATGTCCTTCTACGTGAAAGCGGTAGTTGAAGCGCTGAAACGCTACCCGGAAGTGAACGCGTCTATCGATGGCGATGACGTGGTTTACCACAACTACTTCGACGTCAGCATGGCGGTTTCTACCCCACGCGGCCTGGTCACCCCGGTTCTGCGTGACGTGGACACCCTGGGTATGGCTGACATTGAGAAGAAAATCAAAGAGCTGGCCGTGAAAGGCCGCGACGGCAAGCTGACCGTTGAAGACCTGACCGGCGGTAACTTCACCATTACCAACGGTGGCGTGTTCGGCTCGCTGATGTCTACCCCGATCATCAACCCGCCGCAGAGCGCGATCCTGGGTATGCACGCCATTAAAGATCGTCCAATGGCGGTAGACGGTAAAGTTGAGATCCTGCCGATGATGTACCTGGCGCTCTCATACGATCACCGCCTGATCGACGGCCGCGAGTCCGTAGGCTTCCTGGTTGCCATTAAAGAGCTGCTGGAAGATCCAACGCGTCTGCTGCTGGACGTTTAGTAACTATTTAGCATCACCTGCCCTGTAGGCCGGATAAGCGTAGCGCCGGTCTACAGGTTTGAAGATAACGATTACCCTGAAGGATGGATAGAACACATGAACTTACATGAATATCAGGCCAAACAGCTGTTTGCCAGGTCAGGCTTACCGGCTCCGGTGGGTTATGCCTGTACTACCCCGCGTGAAGCAGAAGAAGCCGCATCTAAAATCGGTTCCGGCCCGTGGGTAGTTAAATGTCAGGTTCACGCTGGTGGCCGTGGTAAAGCGGGCGGTGTGAAGGTTGTTAAGAGCAAAGAAGAGATCCGTGCGTTTGCTGAACATTGGCTCGGCAAGCGTCTGGTAACCTACCAGACAGATGCGAATGGCCAGCCGGTCAACCAGATCCTGGTTGAAGCGGCAACCGACATCGCGAAAGAATTGTACCTCGGCGCAGTCGTAGACCGTAGCTCCCGTCGCGTGGTGTTCATGGCATCTACCGAAGGCGGCGTGGAAATCGAAAAAGTGGCGGAAGAGACCCCGCACCTGATCCACAAAGTGGCAATCGATCCGCTGGCGGGCCCAATGCCTTACCAGGGACGTGAGCTGGCGTTCAAACTGGGTCTGGAAGGCAAGCTGGTTCAGCAGTTCACCAAGATCTTCATGGGGCTGGCGACCATCTTCCTGGAGCGCGATCTGGCGCTGATCGAGATCAACCCGCTGGTGATCACCACCCAGGGCGACCTGATCTGCCTCGACGGCAAGCTGGGCGCTGACGGCAACGCGCTGTTCCGCCAGGCGGATCTGCGCGAAATGCGCGACCAGTCTCAGGAAGATCCGCGTGAAGCGCAGGCTGCCCAGTGGGAGCTGAACTACGTGGCGCTGGATGGCAACATCGGCTGCATGGTTAACGGTGCGGGCCTGGCAATGGGCACCATGGACATCGTTAAGCTGCACGGCGGTGAGCCAGCGAACTTCCTCGACGTGGGCGGTGGCGCAACCAAAGAGCGCGTAACCGAAGCGTTCAAAATCATTCTCTCTGACAGCAACGTAAAAGCGGTTCTGGTGAACATCTTCGGCGGTATCGTACGTTGCGACCTGATCGCCGACGGTATCATCGGCGCGGTAGGAGAAGTGGGCGTAAACGTTCCGGTTGTTGTACGTCTGGAAGGGAATAACGCTGAACTCGGCGCGAAAAAACTGGCTGACAGCGGCCTGAATATTATTGCAGCGAAAAGTCTGACGGATGCAGCTCAGCAGGTTGTTGCCGCAGTGGAGGGGAAATAATGTCCGTTTTAATTAATAAAGATACCAAGGTTATCTGCCAGGGCTTCACCGGTAGCCAGGGGACTTTCCACTCCGAACAGGCGATTGCCTACGGTACGCAGATGGTTGGCGGCGTAACGCCAGGTAAAGGCGGCACCACGCACCTGGGCCTGCCGGTGTTCAACACCGTGCGTGAAGCAGTAGAAGCGACGGGCGCAACCGCGACCGTGATCTACGTTCCAGCGCCGTTCTGCAAAGACTCTATTCTGGAAGCGATCGACGCAGGCATTAAGCTGATCATCACCATCACCGAAGGCATCCCGACGCTGGATATGCTGACCGTGAAGGTGAAGCTGGACGAAGCAGGCGTGCGCATGATCGGCCCGAACTGCCCAGGCGTTATCACCCCGGGCGAATGCAAAATCGGCATCATGCCGGGCCACATTCACAAACCGGGCAAAGTGGGCATCGTGTCCCGTTCCGGTACCCTGACCTATGAAGCGGTTAAGCAGACCACCGATTACGGCTTCGGCCAGTCCACCTGCGTGGGCATCGGCGGTGACCCGATCCCAGGCTCTAACTTTATCGACATCCTGAAGCTGTTCCAGGAAGATCCACAGACCGAAGCGATCGTGATGATCGGTGAGATCGGTGGTAGCGCGGAAGAAGAAGCGGCTGCTTACATCAAAGATCATGTGACCAAGCCGGTGGTGGGTTATATCGCGGGTGTGACCGCGCCGAAAGGCAAACGTATGGGTCACGCGGGTGCGATTATCGCTGGCGGTAAAGGTACGGCTGATGAGAAATTCGCAGCACTGGAAGCCGCAGGCGTGAAAACCGTTCGCAGCCTGGCGGATATCGGTGAAGCACTGAAATCCATCATTAAGTAAGTCCTCTCTGCTCCCCGAATGGGGCGCGTTGAAGTATAAAAAAATGTCCGTTTCGACATGGTTGGCCGCTGTAAAGCGGCCTTTTTTTATTGTCTGCGTTTAGCCACCAGAGTGAATTTATAGTCGTCGGTGTTAAACACGTTGCGACTGTATTCAAATACCCGGCCGTCTTTAAGGAAGCCGCGGGAAACTTTTTCAAGAATTGGTTTTGCCGGATCGAGCGCCAGGGCGGCAATCGCCTCGTCCGATGGCATGACTGGCACCAGCTCCTGCTCGCTGCGATCGATAACCAGCTTTTTGACCTGCTCAATGTAATGGTATTTCGACTGTTCCATCACTTCCCAGGTGAGGTCGGGGAACATCGCCAGCGGCATCCATGTCTCTTCCAGATTCACCGGCTTTTCCCTGATGAAGCGTACGCGCTTGACGTGCCAGACCTTATCATCCGGATTGAGCGCCAGTTTTGCCGCGAGCCGCTCATCGGCTTTCACCACTTCGAAGACGCTGACGTCGCTGTGCGTATCAACGTTGCGATCCGCCAGTTTTTCGTAAAAGCCGGTAAGCTGATAAATATCGTAATTCACCCGCTCCTCTTTTACATACGAGCCGCTGCCCTGAATGCTTTCGATGATCTGCTCGTCGGCGAGCAGCTTCAAAGCCTGCCGCACGGTGACACGGCTAACGTTAAATGCCTCCTGAAGGCTGGATTCCGTCGGCAGCGCGTCTCCGGGTTTTAATTCCCCGGCGTTAATCTTCTCGCGGAACGCATCGGCGATCTGCCGGTACATCGGTTTATTGCCCATTGTGTTACGCCTTTTTAATACCTTTTTAGGGGAATTATGCCTTCAGTGACTGATTTGTAAATAATACAAATTAAATACAAATATCATTGTTAGTGAAAATGATCACATAAATGTATTATCCAGTCTGTCACAATCCTCCCCAGACAATAACTTTGGATAGGTGAGGATCTTATGAACCTGACGACTCTGACCGACCCCCGTGCTGTCTGCGTGCAGGCGCAGTTTACCAGCCGTGATGAGGCAATCCGTCAGCTTGCGACGCGGCTGGTAGCGTTGGGCAAAATAGCCGACGCCGATACGTTTCTGGCAGAGGTTTTCCATCGCGAATCGCTTGGCCCGACGGCGCTGGGCGAGGGGCTGGCCGTACCCCATGGTAAATCAGCGGCAGTAAAGGAAGCGGCTTTTGCCGTGGCAACACTGCGCGAGCCGCTGGCCTGGGAAGGCGTGGACGGACCGGAGGAGGTCGAGCTGATTTTTTTGCTCGCCATTCCTCCCGCACAAGCGGGATCAACGCATATTCAGGTGCTGACGGAACTGACGTCCCGCCTGGCGGATGACGATCTCAGGGCGCACGTGATGACGGCGACCAGCGCGGAAGCGGTGCTTGCTGCGCTGGAAACGGCGCCTGAGGCGCAAGAAACCGCCGTCGCAGAGAATGCCCCGACGATCGTCTGCGTTACCGCCTGTCCGGCCGGGATCGCCCATACCTACATGGCAGCGGAATATCTCGAAAAAGCGGGACGTAAGCTCGGCGTCAATGTAGTGGTCGAAAAGCAGGGGGCAAACGGTATTGAGGGGCGCATCACCGCGCAGCATTTGCAGGAGGCAAAAGCGTGTATCTTCGCGGCGGAAGTGGCGATCAAAGAGCGTGAGCGTTTTCAGGGGATCCCCGCCATTTCCGTGCCCGTCGCGGAACCCTTGCGCCATGCGGAAGCGCTCATTGAGCGTGCGCTGGCGCTACAGCCTGTATCCGATGCGCGTCCTGCGCACGTCGACACGGACGCGAAAAAGTCCGTTAAAACCGAACTCAAGCAAGCGCTGCTCAGCGGTATCTCCTTTGCGGTGCCGCTGATTGTCGCTGGCGGCACGGTGCTGGCCGTGTCGGTACTCCTGGCGCAAATCCTGGGCTTGCAGCACCTGTTCGATCAGGAAAACTCGTGGCTGTGGATGTACCGCAAACTGGGCGGTGGGATGCTCGGCATTTTGATGGTTCCTGTTCTGGCGGCCTATACCGCTTACTCGCTGGCGGATAAACCTGCGCTTACGCCGGGATTTGCGGCGGGCCTTGCCGCCAATATGATCGGCTCCGGCTTTCTGGGGGCCATCGTCGGCGGGCTGATTGCGGGCTACCTGATGCGCTGGGTGAAAAACCACATCCGGCTGAGTAGCCGCTACAACGGCTTTCTGACCTTTTATCTCTATCCGGTGATTGGCGTACTGGGCGCAGGCAGTCTGATGCTGTTTGTGATCGGCGAACCGGTGGCCTGGATCAATAACGCCCTGACCGCCTGGCTTAATGGTCTCTCCGGTGCGAACGCGTTGCTGCTGGGGGCGATCCTGGGCTTTATGTGCTCGTTCGATCTGGGCGGTCCGGTCAACAAAGCCTCTTACGCGTTCTGTCTGGGCGCGATGGCCAACGGCGTATACGGGCCTTATGCGATCTTCGCCTCCGTCAAAATGGTTTCGGCCTTTACCGTGACGGCATCAACGATGCTGGCTCCGAATCTGTTTAAACAGTTCGAAATTGAGACCGGCAAATCCACCTGGCTGCTGGGGCTGGCGGGCATCACCGAAGGGGCAATTCCGATGGCTATCGAGGATCCGTTGCGAGTCATCGGCTCATTTGTTCTGGGGTCAATGGCGACCGGAGCGATTGTCGGAGCGATGGGTATTGGGCTCTCCACCCCGGGCGCGGGCATTTTCTCTCTCTTCTTACTGCATGATGCCGGGCTGGGCGGCGTGATAGCCGCTGCCGGCTGGTTTGGCGCCGCGCTGGTGGGCGCCGCAATCTCTACGCTCATTTTACTGCTCTGGCGACGCCAGGCCGTGAAGAGCGGTACCTACGTGACTGAAGACATACCATCCTAAACACGCACTGACAGGAAACGAAGATGAAAGCTGTATCTCGCGTTCATATCACGCCACATATGCACTGGGACCGGGAGTGGTACTTCACCACCGAAGCGTCACGTATTCTTCTGGTCAATAATATGGAAGAGATCCTCACCCGTCTTGAGCAGGACGCAGAGTATAAATACTACGTTCTCGACGGCCAGACGGCGGTGCTGGAAGATTATTTTGCCGTGAAACCGGAAAACAGGCCACGCGTGAAGGCGCTGGTGGCGGCCGGGAAGCTGATTATCGGGCCGTGGTATACCCAGACGGACACCACCCTTGTCTCCGGCGAGTCGATTGTGCGCAATCTGATGTACGGCATGCGCGACTGTCTGGCCTTTGGTGAGCCGATGAAAATTGGCTATCTGCCGGACTCCTTCGGCATGTCTTCCCAGCTGCCACACATTTACAACGGTTTTGGCATCACGCGCACCATGTTCTGGCGCGGCTGTTCCGAGCGGCACGGTACCGATAAAACCGAATTTCTCTGGCAAAGCCAGGACGGCAGCGAAGTGACGGCACAGGTACTGCCGCTGGGCTACGCGATTGGTAAGTACTTACCGGAGGATGAAGCCGGACTGCGCAAACGGCTCGACAACTACTTCGAGGTGCTCGAAAAAGCCTCCGTGACGAAAGAAATTTTGCTGCCTAACGGCCATGATCAGATGCCGCTCCAGCAGAACATATTTGCGGTGATGGATAAGCTGCGCAAAATCTATCCGCAGCGTCAGTTTGTGATGAGCCGCTTCGAGGAGGTGTTTGACCATATCGATGCGCACCGCGATGAACTGGCGACGCTGAAAGGGGAATTTATTGACGGTAAATATATGCGGGTGCACCGGACGATCGGCTCCACGCGGATGGACATCAAAATCGCCCACGCCCGGATAGAGAATAAAATCGTCAACGTCCTCGAGCCGTTGGCTACGCTTGCCTGGACGCTGGGCTTTGACTATCACCACGGCTTGCTGGAAAAAATGTGGAAAGAGATCCTCAAGAATCACGCCCACGACAGTATCGGCTGCTGCTGCAGCGATAAAGTGCATCGCGAGGTGATGTCACGCTTTGAGCTGGCGGAAGACATGGCCGATAACCTGACGTGCTTCTATATGCGCAAGATTGTCGACAACATGCCGCAGAGCGAGGAAGACAAACTGGTGATGTTTAACCTCACGCCCTGGCCGCGTGAGGAAGTGATCAACACCACGATACGTCTGCGCGCCAGCCAGTTCCGCCTGTTGGACGAAAAGGGAAATGAAATCCCTTATTATCTCCGCAGCACGCGTGAGATAGACCCCGGGCTGATTGACCGGCAGATAGTGCATTACGGCAACTACGATCCCTTCATGGAGTTTGACATCCAGCTCACCCAGATCCTGCCATCTATGGGTTACCGCACGCTCTATATCGAGCCGCACGTGGCCGGTAAACTGCAGACGCCAAATAAATCGCCGGAGGCGTTACTGGAAAATGCTTTCTGGGAAGTAACGTTAAACGAGGACGGTACTTTGCGTCTGCTCGATAAAGCGTCCGGGCTTATCTATGACCGCGCGCTGGAAATTGAAGAGAGCTCGGATGATGGCGATGAGTACGACTACTCGCCTTCACGGGAAGAGTGGAGACTCTCTTCCGCGCAGGGCGAACATGAGGTTGAGGTGATCCACGAGGCCTGGCAGAGCAGGGCGGTGATCCGCCATCGAATGGCGGTGCCAGCGGATCTCGCTGAACGTTCTGCGCGTCAGCAGACGGGAACGCTTGAGGCAGAACTCACGGTCACGCTCAGCCATAACAGCCGACGTATCGACGTCGAGGCACGTCTCGGAAATCACGCGGATGACCACCGTGTGCGGGTGCTGATCCCGACACCATTCACCACAGAGACGGTCTTAGCCGATACCCAGTTTGGTTCGCTGACGCGCCCTGTACAGGATGAAGCGATGGCAGACTGGCAGGAGGAGGGATGGAAGGAAGCGCCGCTGCCGGTGTGGAATCTGCTCAACTACGCGGTGCTCCAGGAACGGCGTAACGGGATGGCGCTATTTACCGAAGGGTTGCGCGAATTTGAAGTAACAGGTGAGCGTCAAAACACGTTTGCCCTGACGTTGCTTCGCGGCGTCGGGTTGCTTGGGAAGGAAGACTTACTTCTGCGCCCTGGCAGACCGTCCGGGATCAAAATGCCGGTGCCTGATTCGCAGATGCGGGGTCAGTTAACCTGTCGCTTTAGCCTGTTCAGTTTTAATGGTACGCCCGTCAGTGCTGGCGTTGCGCAGCAGGCGAAGTCGTGGTTAACGCCAGTGCACTGTTATAACAAAATTCCGTGGGATGCGATGAAGCTTAACCGTGCCTCTTTCACCACACCCTGTAGCTATAGCCTGCTAACGCTGGCGCCTAACGGATGTGTACTCAGTGCGCTGAAAAAAGCGGAGGATCGTGACGAGATGATTCTTCGTCTGTACAACCCTTCGGAGACCCGCTCCTGTGACGTGGCTTTGTCTGTGAACCGTGAGGTCCAGGCCTGTTGCGAAACGGACATGAATGAGGTGTGCAAAGCGCAAGGGGAGGAGGGCTCAGCCATTACGGGGCCTTTCAGGCCAGGCCAGTCACGGACCTTCAGCATAAAAATTGAAAGGTAATCTCAAGAACAATATCAAGGCCGCATCCCCTGCGGCCTTTATTTCATCAAATAGTCACTAAAGGGTGTTAATTTTAAGATTAGCGAAGGTGAATGAAATGTAATCTTTTAGGCGGGTAGTAAAACGAAAGAAAAATACTGTGAAGCGGATAACATTATATGTTTCTCTCCCTGCAAAAAGGTCTTTTTTCACACGCGTTAATAAAAATCACAACTGTTTATATTATCTTCTGGCTTTTATAACCATTAATGCCTTTAAATATACATGTTATTAACAAGGTTTTTACTATCCATGTCACAAAGAAACATCATTAACAGTGCCGGCTGTTTTTGATTTAAATCAATGTTTAATCCTTGGAAAAAGGCTCCAAAAGGCGTTAAATTGTTCCCGATCAAAATGGCCGAAAAGTGGTAATTTTGCTATAAATTGATCGCCGTCGAAAAACGTAAATCTGTTCGAATAAAAACCTGTTTATTGTAAGGGTTTTGCAGCGTATTATATTTACGGGATCAATTTGGTTTTTTCTTAACGTATTTGTAACCTTTCATCATTGCTTTTTCCTCCTGTAGAGAATAAGCAACGAAGAAGGGAAGCAGATAACTTTGTATTGGGGCATGCGTGTGGATCCTTATCTAACGGGGTTCACTCTCGGAGTCTTCATGCGATGAGCAAGGAGTCATAATGTTAGACGTAGTCGAACTGTCGCGCTTACAGTTTGCCTTGACCGCGATGTACCACTTCCTTTTTGTGCCGCTGACGCTCGGTATGGCGTTCCTGCTGGCCATCATGGAAACGGTTTACGTCCTCTCCGGCAAACAGATTTATAAAGATATGACCAAGTTCTGGGGCAAGTTGTTTGGTATCAACTTTGCGCTGGGCGTGGCAACCGGTCTGACCATGGAGTTCCAGTTCGGGACAAACTGGTCTTACTATTCCCACTATGTAGGGGATATTTTCGGTGCGCCGCTGGCCATTGAAGGTCTGATGGCCTTCTTCCTCGAATCCACCTTTGTAGGTCTGTTCTTCTTCGGTTGGGACCGTCTGGGTAAAGTCCAGCATATGGCGGTAACCTGGCTGGTGGCATTAGGCTCCAACTTGTCCGCACTGTGGATCCTGGTGGCGAACGGCTGGATGCAAAACCCAATCGCATCTGATTTCAACTTCGAAACCATGCGTATGGAGATGGTCAGCTTCGCTGAGCTAGTCCTGAACCCGGTTGCCCAGGTTAAATTCGTGCACACCGTGGCGTCTGGCTATGTGTGCGGCGCGATGTTCGTGCTGGGCATCAGCTCCTACTATATGCTGCGCGGCCGTGACTTCGCGTTCGCCAAGCGTTCTTTCGCTATCGCAGCAAGCTTCGGTATGGCCGCGATTCTGTCCGTTATTGTTCTGGGTGATGAATCCGGTTACGAAATGGGTGACGTGCAGAAAACCAAACTCGCCGCAATTGAAGCTGAATGGGAAACCCAGCCGGCACCGGCAGCGTTTACCCTGTTCGGCGTGCCTGACCAGGACGCGCAGGAAAACCGCTTCGCCATTCAAATTCCTTACGCTCTGGGTATTATCGCCACGCGCTCCGTCGACAAACAGGTGACTGGCCTGAAAGATCTGATGGTGCAGCATGAAGAGCGTATCCGTAACGGGATGAAAGCCTACTCGCTGCTGGAACAGCTGCGCGCCGGTTCTACCGACCAGGCCGTTCGCGATCAATTTAACGACGTGAAGAAAGACCTCGGTTACGGTCTGCTGCTGAAACGCTATACCCCGAACGTCTCCGACGCGACGGAAGCGCAGATTCAGATGGCAACCAAAGACTCTATTCCACGCGTTGCGCCGCTGTACTTCGCGTTCCGCATCATGGTGGGTTGCGGCATTATCATGCTGCTGATCATCGCGGCCTCGTTCTGGTCAGTCATTCGTAACCGTATCGGTGAGAAAAAATGGCTGCTGCGCACCGCGCTGTACGGTATCCCACTGCCATGGATTGCTATCGAGTCCGGCTGGTTTGTTGCGGAATATGGCCGTCAGCCATGGGCGATCGGTGAGGTGCTGCCAACAGCGGTGGCGAACTCCTCCCTGACCGCAGGCGACCTGATCTTCTCCATGCTGCTGATTTGCGGTCTGTATACCCTGTTCCTGGTGGCTGAACTGTTCCTGATGTTCAAGTTCGCGCGCCTTGGCCCAAGCAGCCTGAAAACCGGTCGCTACCACTACGAGCAGTCTGTTACGACTACTCAGCCGGCACGCTAAGACAGGAGTCATCAAATGATCGATTATGAAGTATTGCGTTTTATCTGGTGGCTGTTGATCGGCGTTCTGCTGATTGGTTTTGCGGTCACCGATGGTTTCGATATGGGCGTGGGCATGCTCACCCGTTTCCTCGGTCGTAATGACACCGAGCGTCGAATCATGATCAACTCCATCGCCCCGCACTGGGACGGTAACCAGGTGTGGCTGATCACCGCAGGCGGCGCGCTGTTCGCTGCCTGGCCGATGGTTTACGCGGCTGCGTTCTCCGGCTTCTATGTGGCGATGATTCTGGTGCTGGCCTCTTTATTCTTCCGTCCGGTAGGTTTTGACTACCGCTCCAAGATTGAAGACACCCGCTGGCGTAACATGTGGGACTGGGGCATCTTCATTGGTAGCTTCGTTCCACCGCTGGTCATTGGTGTGGCGTTCGGTAACCTGTTACAGGGCGTACCGTTCCACGTCGACGAATATATGCGTCTGTTCTACACCGGTAACTTCTTCCAGCTGCTGAATCCGTTTGGTCTGCTGGCTGGCGTGGTGAGCGTGGCGATGATCATCACCCAGGGCGCAACCTATCTCCAGATGCGTACCGTAGGTGAACTGCACCTGCGTTCCCGTGCGACCGCTCAGGTGGCGGCGCTGGTGACGCTGGTCTGCTTCGCGCTGGCAGGCGTGTGGGTCGTGTACGGTATTGATGGCTACGTGGTGACCTCCGCCATTAACCATACCGCACCGTCTAACCCGTTGACCAAAGAGGTGGCGCGTCAGGCTGGCGCATGGCTGGTGAACTTCAACAATATGCCTGCGCTGTGGGCTATCCCTGCTCTGGGTGTGCTGCTGCCACTGCTGACAGTGTTAATGTCTCGTCTGGAGAAAGGCGCTATGGCGTTCGTGTTCTCTTCCCTGACGCTTGCGTGCATTATCCTGACGGCAGGTATTGCTATGTTCCCATTCGTGATGCCATCCAGCACCATGATGAATGCTAGCCTGACCATGTGGGATGCAACGTCCAGCCAGTTGACGTTGAACCTGATGACGTACGTTGCTTGCGTGTTCGTGCCGATTATCCTGCTCTACACCGCCTGGTGTTACTGGAAAATGTTCGGTCGCATCACTAAAGAACATATCGAAAGCAACACCCACTCTATGTATTAAGTAAGGAGCTGAATATGTGGTATTTCGCATGGATTTTAGGGACGCTTCTTGCCTGTGCATTTGGTGTCATCACTGCCCTGGCGCTTGAGCATGTAGAAGCGTCTAAAGCAGGTGAAGATAAGCACTAATGAATATTATCGCAACGTTATATGCGGTAATGGACAAGCGCCCCCTGCGGGCGCTTTCCCTCATTATGGCATTACTGCTGGCGGGCTGTATCTTCTGGGACCCGTCGCGCTTCGCGGCTAAAACCAGCGAGCTTGAGATCTGGCACGGCTTCCTGATTATGTGGGCGGTGTGTGCAGGTGTGATTCACGGTGTCGGCTTTCATCCGAAAGCGCTTCACTGGCAGGGTATCTTCTGCCCGCTGATTGCCGATCTGGTTCTTCTCGCCGGTTTGATTTTCTTCTTCTTCTGAATAAGAAATGTCCGTTAATGATATGGGCTTACCCGAGCCCATAAAAATTTACTCTCCGTTTACTTTCCCCCATTCCAAACCATCATTCCCGCGCGTATAGTAGCGAAGTTTGAAAGCTCCAACTTTTCTTGTATTACCGGGATGTAAAGTGAATACAACGCTGTTTCGATGGCCGGTACGTGTCTATTACGAAGATACCGATGCCGGTGGTGTGGTCTACCACGCCAGCTACGTTGCTTTTTATGAACGGGCACGCACAGAGATGCTGCGCCATCATCACTTTAGTCAACAGGTGCTGTTGGCTGAGCGAGTTGCCTTCGTGGTACGCAAGATGACGCTTGAGTATTTTGCGCCTGCCAGACTCGACGATATGCTCGAAGTCCAAACAGAAATTACATCAATGCGCGGAACTTCACTGGTTTTCACGCAGCGGATAGTCAATGCAGAGAACACGGTACTGAACTCAGCTGAAGTCCTGATTGTCTGTGTTGATCCAACCATAATGAAGCCTCGTGCGCTTCCTAAGTCTATTGTCGCGGAGTTTAAGCAGTGACTGACATGAATATCCTTGATTTGTTCCTGAAGGCAAGCCTTCTGGTTAAACTTATCATGTTGATTTTGATTGGTTTTTCAATCGCATCCTGGGCCATCATCATCCAGAGAACGCGTATCCTCAATGCCGCTGGCCACGAAGCCGAAGCGTTTGAAGATAAGTTCTGGTCGGGTATAGAGCTTTCTCGTCTCTATCAGGAAAGCCAGGGACGCCGTGATAACCTTTCAGGCTCCGAACAAATTTTTTATAGCGGTTTCAAAGAGTTCGCTCGCTTACACCGTGCTAACAACCATGCGCCGGAAGCCGTGGTAGAAGGTGCGTCGCGTGCGATGCGCATCTCCATGAATCGCGAACTGGAAAATCTTGAAACGCATATTCCTTTCCTCGGTACCGTTGGCTCCATCAGCCCGTATATCGGCCTGTTTGGTACGGTGTGGGGGATCATGCACGCCTTTATCGCCCTGGGGGCGGTGAAGCAGGCAACCTTGCAGATGGTGGCACCGGGTATCGCAGAAGCACTGATCGCGACCGCAATCGGTCTGTTCGCGGCAATTCCGGCGGTAATGGCGTATAACCGTCTGAACCAGCGCGTGAATAAACTGGAACTGAACTACGACAACTTTATGGAAGAGTTCACCGCGATTCTGCATCGTCAGGCGTTTACCAGCACCGAGAGCAACAAGGGGTAAACCATGGCCAGATCGCGTGGACGAGGTCGTCGCGAGCTCAAGTCCGAAATCAATATCGTTCCGTTACTGGACGTGCTGCTGGTGCTGCTGCTGATCTTTATGGCGACAGCCCCCATCATCACCCAGAGCGTGGAAGTGGATCTGCCGGATGCGACAGAATCACAGGCGGTAAGCACCAATGACGATCCTCCGGTCATCATTGAGGTTTCCGGCGTAGGGCAGTACAGCGTGGTGGTCGAGAAGGATCGTATGGATCAGCTCCCCCCAGAGCAGGTTATTGCTGAAGCGCAACGACGCCTGGAGTCAAATCCGAAGACGGTCTTCTTAATCGGTGGTGCGAAAGACGTACCATATGATGAAATTATCAAAGCGCTGAACTTGCTACATAGCGCGGGCGTTAAGTCAGTTGGCTTAATGACTCAGCCTATTTGATCATCTGCGTAGTTTTTGGGAACCGATAGTGTCAAAGGCAACCGAACAGAACGACAAGCTTAAGCGAGCGATAATCGTCTCCGCAGTGCTGCACGTGATTCTTTTTGCAGCGCTGATCTGGAGTTCGTTCGATGAGCACATTGATGCATCGGGCGGTGGTGGAGGCTCATCCATCGACGCCGTCATGGTAGATCCCGGTGCGGTAGTGCAGAACTATAATCGTCAGCAACAGCAGCAGGCGAGCGCAAAACGCGCTGAAGAGCAGCGTGAAAAACAGGCGCAACAGCAGGCGGAAGAGCTACGTGAAAAGCAGGCAGCCGAGCAGGAGCGTCTGAAGCAGCTTGAGAAAGAGCGTTTGCAGGCACAGGAAGCGGCGAAAGAGCAGGCGGAGCAGCAGAAACAGGCTGAAGCCGCCGCGAAGAAAGCTCAGGAACAGCAGAAGCAAGCGGAAGAGGCGGCAGCCAAGGCCGCAGCAGATGCGAAGGCGCAGGCAGATGCTCAGGCGAAAGTAGCCGCAGAAGCAGCGAAAAAAGCCGCTGCTGACGCGCAGAAGAAGGCCGAAGCAGAAGCCGCAAAGAAAGCGGCTGCTGATGCGAAGAAGAAAGCGGAAGCCGAAGCCGCGAAAAAAGCCGCTGCTGACGCACAGAAGAAAGCCGAAGCAGAAGCCGCGAAGAAAGCCGCCCAGGAAGCAGAGAAAAAAGCGGCCGCCGAAGCGGCGAAGAAAGCGGCTGCCGCTGAGAAAGCTGCGGCAGAAAAAGCCGCCGCTGCGGAAAAAGCCGCTGCTGATAAAAAAGCTGCAGCTGAGAAAGCCGCTGCCGATAAGAAAGCAGCAGCCGAAAAAGCCGCTGCTAAAAAGGCCGCTGCCGCTGAGAAAGCTGCCGCAGCCGCAGGAGTTGACGATCTGCTGGGCGACCTGAGTTCCGGTAAGAATGCACCGAAAACGGGCGGTGGGGCGAAAGGAAATGGACAGCCGTCAAAAGACAGCGGTACCTCCGGAGCCAACGGTGGGGCAACAGGTGCAGATATCAGTGCTTATGCCAAACAGATCCAGGTTGCGATTCAGAGCCGACTCTTTGATGCAGGCCTGTATCAGGGCAAGCAATGCGTACTGCACATCAATCTTGCGCCAGACGGCAGGTTGAAAAGCGTGACGTCTGAAGGGGGCGATCCTGCGCTCTGTCAGGCTGCGCTGGCCGCAGCCAGATCGGCGAACATTCCTAAACCGCCTAGCGAGGCTGTTTATGAAAGGATAAAAGATGCCAAACTGGACTTTAAGCTGTAATCAACTCTTCTAACGGAAGTATGAAAAACAGTCTATGGTCGTAAACAGGATAAGTAGTTTTGTCTATTTGGGTTTGTTAACATTCTGCTAAATTATCGTGGGTAAGGTTACCCAGATAAGGGAGATATGATGAAGCAGGCATTACGTGTAGCAGTTAGTTTTTTAATGCTGTGGGCAGCTGTACTGCACGCAGAAGTACGTATCGAAATCACCCAAGGGGTGGACTCGGCGCGTCCGATTGGTGTCGTTCCGTTCCAGTGGGCAGGCCCGGGCGCTGCGCCTGAAGATATTGGCGGCATCGTTGCCGCTGACCTGCGTAACAGCGGTAAATTTAACCCCTTAGATCGTTCTCGTCTGCCTCAGCAGCCGGGTACTGCGCAGGACGTTCAGCCTGCTGCATGGTCTGCGCTGGGTATTGATGCGGTAGTTGTCGGGCAGGTTACCCCTGCGCCAGACGGCGGCTATAACGTCGCTTATCAGCTGGTGGATACCGGCGGTGCGCCGGGTACCGTTCTGGCTCAAAACACCTATAAAGTGAACAAGCAGTGGCTGCGTTACGCAGGCCACACGGCGAGTGACGAAGTGTTTGAGAAGCTGACCGGTATTAAAGGTGCGTTCCGTACCCGTATCGCGTACGTGGTACAGACCAACGGCGGCCAGTTCCCTTATGAGCTGCGCGTCTCTGACTACGATGGTTACAACCAGTTCACCGTACACCGTTCACCGCAGCCGCTGATGTCTCCGGCATGGTCTCCGGACGGCTCAAAGCTGGCGTATGTGACCTTCGAAAGCGGCCGCTCCGCGCTGGTCATCCAGACGCTCTCTAACGGTGCCGTGCGTCAGGTTGCGTCATTCCCACGTCACAACGGTGCACCTGCGTTCTCTCCGGACGGTACCAAACTGGCGTTTGCCCTGTCTAAAACCGGTAGCCTGAATCTGTACGTAATGGATATTGGTTCTGGTCAGATCCGTCAGGTCACGGATGGTCGTAGCAATAACACTGAACCAACCTGGTTCCCGGACAGCCAGAATCTGGCCTTTACGTCCGACCAGGCGGGTCGTCCACAAGTTTATAAAGTGAATATCAACGGCGGAGCAGCGCAGCGTATTACCTGGGAAGGTTCTCAGAACCAGGATGCTGACGTCAGTGCCGATGGTAAAACAATGGTAATGGTCAGCACTGCGGGTGGTCAGCAGCACATTGCCAAACAAGATCTGGTAACGGGAGGCGTACAAATACTGTCGTCAACGTTCCTGGATGAAACGCCAAGTCTGGCACCTAACGGCACCATGGTAATCTACAGCTCTTCTCAGGGGATGGGATCCGTGCTGAATCTGGTTTCTACAGATGGGCGTTTCAAAGCGCGTCTTCCGGCAACTGATGGACAGGTAAAATCACCTGCCTGGTCGCCGTATCTGTAATAATAATTAATTGATTACTAAAGGAATCTTAGAAATGCAACTGAACAAAGTGCTGAAGGGGCTGATGATCGCTCTGCCTGTTATGGCAATCGCAGCGTGTTCTTCTAACAAGAACGCAAGCAATGACCAGAGCGGCGAAGGCATGATGGGTGCCGGCACCGGTATGGACGCTAACGGCAATGGCAATATGTCTTCTGAAGAGCAAGCGCGTCTTCAGATGCAGCAGTTACAGCAGAACAACATCGTTTACTTCGATCTGGATAAATACGACATCCGTTCTGACTTCGCTGCAATGCTGGATGCGCACGCAAACTTCCTGCGTAGCAACCCGTCTTACAAAGTCACCGTAGAAGGTCATGCGGACGAACGTGGTACTCCGGAGTACAACATCTCCCTGGGTGAACGTCGTGCAAACGCTGTTAAAATGTACCTCCAGGGTAAAGGCGTTTCTGCTGACCAGATCTCCATCGTTTCTTACGGTAAAGAAAAACCAGCAGTACTGGGTCACGACGAAGCGGCTTACTCCAAAAACCGTCGTGCCGTACTCGTTTACTAAGAGAATTGCATGAGCAGTAACTTCAGACATCATCTGATGAGTCTGTCGTTACTGGTTGGAATAGCGGCCCCCTGGGCCGCTTTTGCTCAGGCACCAATCAGTAGTGTCGGCTCAGGCTCGGTAGAAGACCGGGTCACTCAACTCGAGCGTATTTCTAACGCTCACAGCCAGCTTTTAACTCAACTCCAGCAGCAGCTTTCCGATAACCAGAATGATATTGATTCCCTTCGTGGTCAGATCCAGGAGAGTCAGTATCAGCTTAATCAGGTTGTGGAGCGCCAGAAGCAAATTTTGTTGCAGATGGATAGCCTGAACAGCGGCGGAGCAGCAGCACAGCCAGCAGCAGGCGATCAAAGCGGTGCGGCAACGCCTGCACCTGCGGCAGATGCCTCCGCGTCGTCTGGTGCGCCTGTACAGAGCGGTGACGCGAATACGGACTATAACGCGGCCATTGCCCTGGTGCAGGATAAATCGCGCCAGGACGATGCTATCGTTGCGTTTCAGAACTTCGTTAAGAAGTACCCTGATTCCACTTACCAGCCAAATGCGAACTACTGGCTGGGTCAGTTGAATTACAACAAGGGTAAAAAGGATGATGCGGCGTTTTATTTTGCCTCTGTGGTGAAAAATTACCCGAAATCACCGAAAGCGCCTGATGCGATGTATAAAGTCGGCGTGATCATGCAGGACAAAGGCGACACTGCAAAAGCCAAAGCGGTTTATCAGCAGGTGGTTGCAAAATTCCCGGGTACAGACGGCGCCAAACAAGCGCAAAAACGTTTGAGTTCGATGGGTTGATTATCGCATGACCAGAAATCGCGTTATTTCTGGTCGTGCAGCATGATTCCTAAGCAGTTAAGTGATCTTCATCGAAATTTTTGTTGCGCAGAATTCTTAAATCAGTAATATATGCCGCCGTTGCCACGGGATATCAAACAACGTGAAAGCAGCGCAAAAGTGGGTCGTTAGCTCAGTTGGTAGAGCAGTTGACTTTTAATCAATTGGTCGCAGGTTCGAATCCTGCACGACCCACCACTTAAAGCAGTTCCGGCAGTACAGAGTGGGTGATTAGCTCAGTTGGTAGAGCATCTCCTTTACACGGAGGGGGTCGGCGGTTCGAGCCCGTCATCACCCACCACTCGGGTCGTTAGCTCAGTTGGTAGAGCAGTTGACTTTTAATCAATTGGTCGCAGGTTCGAATCCTGCACGACCCACCAATTTTATTGGTTCCGAGTGATAATTCAGGCAACACCCGAATGGGTCGTTAGCTCAGTTGGTAGAGCAGTTGACTTTTAATCAATTGGTCGCAGGTTCGAATCCTGCACGACCCACCAGCCTGAATAGATTTGAAGTACATCCCGCAAGGGGTCGTTAGCTCAGTTGGTAGAGCAGTTGACTTTTAATCAATTGGTCGCAGGTTCGAATCCTGCACGACCCACCAATGTAGAAAGGCGCCCTAAAGGCGCCTTTTTGCTATCTGTCGTTCGCCAGTGCCTTGTAAGTCGGGTAAGGCGAAGCCGCCACCCGACAGATGCTACCGGCATCAATTCCCGATGACATTCCCCCTCAAATTCGCTATCTTGTTTAGTATACAAAACACCATTGCCTCATTTTTGTTATCTCATGCAAAACAAAGGCAATATTGTTAAGCCAGTAAAACGAGAAGCCATAATGAGTGTGATGTTTGATCCCGAAACCGCAATCTATCCCTTCCCGCCGAAGCCAGCTCCGCTAAGCCGGGATGAGAAGCAGTTCTATCGTGAAAAAATCAAGCGCCTCCTTAAAGAGCGTGATGCGGTGATGGTGGCGCATTACTACACCGACCCGGAAATTCAGCAGCTGGCGGAAGAGACGGGCGGCTGTATCTCAGACTCCCTGGAGATGGCGCGTTTCGGTGCTAAGCATTCAGCCTCCACGCTGCTGGTCGCGGGGGTTCGTTTTATGGGTGAAACGGCAAAAATCCTCAGCCCGGAAAAAACGATTCTGATGCCTACGCTGAATGCCGAATGTTCTCTTGACCTCGGTTGCCCGATTGATGAGTTCACCGCCTTCTGTGATGCCCACCCTGACCGTACCGTGGTGGTCTATGCCAATACGTCTGCGGCGGTGAAAGCCCGGGCAGACTGGGTAGTAACGTCCAGTATTGCCGTTGAGCTGATTGAACATCTGGACAGCCTGGGGGAGAAAATCATCTGGGCGCCCGATCGTCACCTGGGAAACTACGTACAAAAACAGACCGGTGCGGATGTACTGTGCTGGCAGGGCGCCTGTATCGTTCACGACGAGTTTAAAACCCAGGCACTGACCAGGATGAAACGCTTATACCCGCAGGCCGCAATTCTGGTGCATCCGGAGTCGCCGCAGTCGATTGTTGAGATGGCGGACGCCGTCGGCTCAACCAGCCAGTTGATAAACGCGGCAAAAACCCTGCCGCATAAGCAGCTCATCGTGGCGACCGATCGCGGTATCTTCTATAAAATGCAGCAGGCCGTACCAGAAAAAGAGCTGCTCGAAGCGCCAACCGCCGGAGAAGGGGCGACCTGTCGAAGCTGCGCGCACTGCCCGTGGATGGCGATGAATGGGCTTAAGCCGATTGCGGAGGGGCTGGAAAACGGGGGCGCAGCGCATGAGATCCACGTGGACGCCGCCCTGCGCGAAGGCGCGTTAATTCCGCTTAACCGTATGCTGGATTTTGCGGCTACACTACGTACTTAACTTATTACGCCCCGGAGAAAAAATGGATTTTTTTAGCACACAGAACATCCTGGTTCATATCCCGATTGGTGCGGGCGGCTATGACCTGTCGTGGATTGAAGCGGTAGGTACGCTGGCCGGTTTACTCTGTATCTGGCTGGCCAGCCTTGAGAAGATCAGTAACTATGCGTTCGGGCTGATAAACGTCACGCTGTTTGCGATCATCTTCTTCCAGATCCAGCTCTACGCCAGCCTGCTTCTGCAGCTGTTCTTCTTCGCGGCCAATATCTATGGCTGGTACGCCTGGTCGCGGCAAAACAGTCAGCAGGAGGCGGAGCTGCAAATCCGCTGGCTGCCGTTGCCAAAAGCCATTGCCTGGCTCGCGGCCTGCGTGGTGGCAATCGGCTTTATGACCATCTTTATTGACCCGGTATTTGCCTTCCTGACGCGCGTGGCGGTCTCGGTCATGTCGGGTCTGGGATTAAACGTGACGATGCCTGAGCTTCAGCCTGATGCCTTCCCGTTCTGGGATTCCTGCATGATGGTGCTGTCGATTGCCGCAATGATCCTGATGACCCGTAAATACGTTGAAAACTGGCTGCTGTGGGTGGTCATCAACGTGATTAGCGTGGTGATTTTTGCCCGTCAGGGCGTTTATGCCATGTCGCTGGAGTATATGCTGCTGACCGTCATTGCCCTGAACGGTAGCCGCATGTGGATCAACAGCGCGCGTGAGCGTGGCTCTCGCGCGCTTTCCCGCTAATGGTGATGCTCGTGTGAGTGGCCGGACTGCGCCTCGTTCAGGTGACAGTCTGGCCCGTTACAGGGCTGATACTCCATCTGGATGGTGGAGTGCGCAATTTCGTAGTGATGCTCAAGGAAGTGCCGAATACGTTCAAGCAACGCATCGTGATCGTGGGGCGGAATAACCTGAACGTGCAGCGTCATAAGCGGTTTCTCACCCACCAGCCAGACGTGAACGTGGTGAACGTTACGGACTTCAGGAATGGAACGACACAGATTGCGTTTTAGCTCGCCAATATCCAGCGACGTGGGAGCGCCTTCCAGCAGTTCATTCACGCTCTCTTTCAACAGCCGCCAGGCACTGCGTAATACAAGGCACGATACCAGCACGGAAAGAATCGGGTCGATGGGGGTCCAGCCCGTACCCATAATGATCAGCGCGGCGACGATGGCACCTACGGAACCCAGCAGATCGCCCAGCACGTGAAGCGCCGCGGCCCGTACGTTCAGATTTTTTTCGCTGCTGCCGCGGTGCAATATCCAGAATGCCAGAATATTGGCGACCAACCCGGCAATAGCAATCACCATCATCGTCGTTCCGGCTACCGGTTGTGGATGACGAAAGCGCTGAAACGCCTCCCAGACGATAAGAATGGTAATAACCACCAGTGCAATCGCATTCACAAACGCAGCAAGTGTGGTCAGTCTGAGCCAGCCAAAGGTGTGGCGGGCATTGGGAGGGCGACGGGCAAACTGCACGGCCAGCAGAGCAAACAGGAGCGCGGCAGCGTCGGTCAGCATATGCCCGGCATCGGCCAGCAGCGCCAGCGATCCGGAGATCAGTCCGCCTGTCACCTCAATAATCATAAAGGTGGCAGTGACGCCAAAAGCCAGCAGAAGCCGTTTGGCATTTTCATCGCCAGTGGAGTGGGAATGGGAGTGGGAGTGCGGCATGGTATCGTTCCTGATTTATTATTATTTTTAGTGTAGCGTTTTTAAGAGCTTAAATAAAAAAGGAGAGCATTCGCTCTCCCTCTTTTACCTTACGGAAGGTTACTGGGTAGTACCGTCCGTTTTGGTATTGGCATCGCTGCCCACTTTGTCATTCGGGTCCGGGCATTTCCCGTCTTTACACATTGAGTTTTTGTGAACTTCGTCAGTGCTCATACCGTCATGGTTCATCGTGCCGGTATTCGTACCGCCGGTGTTGGTATTGCCCGTGTTGATATTACTGTTATCAACATTATTTGGCGCGATATTCTGTTTTGCATCCGGCGCAACCTGGCCCGCTTCGGCAGCGGCATTCGCGTCGCCGTTGCTGCCGGAGGAGCCTGTATCGGCTGCCAGTACGCTACCGCTTGCCAGGGTAAGGGTTGCCGTCAGGAAAAGCGTAGTCAGTTTCGTCATTTTCATCATGGTGCTCCTGTTCTTATCGTTACGCTGGATAACATTCTCCAACAGTGCATCTTGTTCAGTGGCGAAAGATCCCAGATTCCTGAATTATGTCAGGATGGAATCGCGTATAAATATTTAAAAACAGTCGTTACAAGTAAAAAGCTTAGGCGAGATCTCATTTTTCGCTATTTTGTTGCGTATTTTAGGCGAATTCCAGGAATTATCTGCGCGAAGTGTAAAATCCCGTTTACACTTCGTGATCGACAAGTTAGATTGAAAGCATTGCTTTCATTACTAAAGATATGGCAGAGCCGGAAAGAAGATGAATTATCAGAACGACGATTTACGCATTAAAGAGATCAATGAGTTATTACCTCCCGTAGCGCTCCTTGAAAAATTCCCCGCCACCGAAAATGCCGCCAACACGGTGTCTCATGCCCGCAAGGCGATCCACAAGATCCTGAAAGGTAGCGACGATCGTCTTCTGGTGGTCATCGGACCGTGCTCCATTCACGATCCTGCTGCGGCCAAAGAGTACGCGTCACGTCTGCTCACCCTGCGCGAAGAGCTGAAGGGCGAACTGGAAATTGTGATGCGCGTTTATTTCGAAAAACCGCGTACCACCGTGGGCTGGAAAGGGTTGATCAACGATCCGCACATGGACAACAGTTTCCAGATCAACGACGGCCTGCGTATTGCGCGTAAGCTGCTGCTGGAGATTAACGACAGCGGGCTGCCTGCTGCCGGAGAATTCCTCGATATGATCACCCCGCAGTATCTGGCTGACCTGATGAGCTGGGGCGCTATTGGTGCGCGTACGACTGAATCGCAGGTTCACCGTGAGCTGGCGTCTGGCCTGTCATGCCCGGTGGGTTTCAAAAACGGCACTGATGGCACCATCAAAGTCGCTATTGATGCCATCAATGCGGCTGGCGCGCCGCACTGCTTCCTGTCGGTGACTAAGTGGGGCCACTCGGCTATCGTGAATACCAGCGGTAATGGCGATTGCCATATCATTCTGCGCGGCGGTAAAGAGCCTAACTACAGCGCAAAACACGTGGCGGAAGTGAAGGCGGGTCTGGAGAAAGCGGGACTGGCGCCGCAGATCATGATCGATTTCAGCCATGCGAACTCAAGCAAACAGTTCAAAAAGCAGATGGAAGTTGGTGCAGACGTTTGTCAGCAAATCGCCAACGGTGAACGCGCAGTGATTGGGGTGATGATTGAGAGCCATCTGGTGGAAGGCAATCAGAACCTGGAGGGCAGCGAGCCGCTGGTCTACGGTAAGAGCGTGACGGATGCCTGCATTGGCTGGGATGATACCGATGCGATCCTGCGTCAGCTGGCGGATGCGGTAAAAGCGCGTCGCGGTTAAGTTTATCGCGGGCAATAAAAAAGCGTGGATTGCTCCACGCTTTTTTTATGTCCGGCGAAAATTACTTCGCTTTACCCTGGTTCGCCACGGCCGCCGCTTTTGCAGCGATTTCGTCGGCGTTACCCAGGTAGTAATGTTTAACTGGCTTGAAGTTTTCGTCGAACTCGTACACCAGCGGCACGCCGGTAGGGATGTTCAGCTCGAGGATTTCATCTTCACCCATGTTGTCCAGGTATTTCACCAGCGCACGCAGGGAGTTACCGTGAGCAGCGATAATGACGCGCTCGCCGCTTTTCAGGCGTGGCAGAATGGTTTCGTTCCAGTAAGGCACAACGCGGTCGATGGTCAGCGCCAGGCTTTCGGTCTGCGGCAGTTCAGCTTCAGTCAGCTTCGCGTAACGCGGATCGTGGCCCGGGTAGCGCTCGTCATCTTTGCTCAGCTCTGGAGGCGTGACCGCAAAACCACGACGCCACTGCTTAACCTGCTCGTCACCGTATTTTTCTGCGGTTTCTGCTTTGTTCAGACCTTGCAGCGCACCGTAGTGACGCTCGTTCAGTTTCCAGGATTTCTCAACCGGCAGCCAGGCCTGATCCAGCTCGTCCAGAATGTTCCACAGGGTATGGATGGCACGTTTCAGCACAGAGGTGTAAGCAAAGTCAAAGGTGAAGCCTTCTTCTTTCAGCAGTTTACCTGCCGCTTTTGCTTCGCTCACGCCTTTCTCGGACAGATCAACGTCATACCAACCGGTGAAGCGGTTTTCGTTGTTCCACTGGCTTTCGCCGTGGCGCACCAGGACAAGCTTAGTATTAGCCATTTCTTACTCCTCAAGCATTTTGAATGATAACAATTCTCATTATATTGCCGTGACTGTGCCAGCAGCAACGCTTAACCCTAACCATAGCGAAAATAGTTCGAGAGTGTAAGATGCATGTGAATCCAGGGTTATGATTTTGTCTGCGATCGCCGCTATTTTCAGCAAGCTGAGCGGAAAAAAGCCCTCGCGGTGAGGGCCAGGCTTTTTGCCGGATGGCGCTTCGCTTATCCGGCCTACATTCGTAGGCCCGTGCACGCGTAGCGCCGCCGGACATTATGCGCGCGGAATGAAATGATACTCTGTGACGCTTACGTACTCTTCACCCGGACGCAGCACACAGTCAGGCTGCGGCCATTCAGGATGGTTAGGACTGTCCGGCAGGAACTCGCTCTCCAGCGCCAGACCTTGCCAGGCGGCGTAGTCGTTATGTTCACGTGCCGTGGTCCCCTCCAGGTAGTTACCGGAGTAGAACTGCAGGGCAGGGGCGGTGGTGTAGACCGTCATCTGTAACTTCTCATCCGCAGACCAGACCTGTGCGGCAGGTTGAGAAAGATCGCCTTTCGCCTGCAACAGGAAAGCGTGGTCGTAGCCTTTCACCTTGCGCTGATCGTCATCACTCAGGAAATCCTGGGCGATGGTTTTCGGCTGACGGAAATCAAAGCTATTACCGCTTACCGGTTTCAGCCCCTGATAAGGGATCCCCATCTCATCGACCGGCAGATACGCGTCCGCCAGGATCTGGAGTTTGTGGCTGCGGACATCGGTCTGATTGCCGTCAAGGTTGAAATAGGCGTGGTTAGTCAGGTTGACCGGGCACGGCTTGTCGACGGTCGCGCGGTACTCAATGGCGATACGATTATCTTCGGTCAGGGTAAAGCGCGCGGTTGCGGTGAGATTGCCCGGGAAGCCCTGGTCTCCGTCGAGGGAGTCCAGAGAGAACCAGACCTCACCGTCATTTTGCTGCACAATCTTCCAGCGACGTTTATCAAACCCTTCCGGGCCGCCGTGCAGCTGATTTTCACCCTGGCTGGCAAGCAGGGAATAGGTTACGCCGTCCAGCGTAAACCGGCTTCTGGCGATGCGGTTGGCGTAGCGGCCTATGGATGCGCCCAGAAAAGCGGTCTGCTCGATATATTGCTCGGGCGATGCGCAGCCGAGCAGGGTTTCGCGCACGCTGCCGTCAGGCATTGGTACGCGGGCAGAAAGTAACGTTGCGCCCCAGTCCATCAGCGTAACCACCATCCCGGCGCTGTTGCGCAGGGTTAACAGGCGATACGGCAGACCATCCGGTGCGAGAGTAGGTGTTTCGTTTAGCACTGTCCGGCTCCTTGTGATGCTTTGCAGACATAGAAAGTTTCTTTGATGCCCGTTTTGGCTTCGTACTGTTTAGCCACCGCGTCCTGAATGGCAGGGACCAGCTCTTCCGGCACCAGGGCGACGACACAGCCGCCAAATCCCCCCCCGGTCATACGCACGCCGCCTTTGTCGCCAATCGTGGCTTTCACAATTTCAACCAGGGTGTCGATTTGTGGCACGGTGATTTCGAAATCGTCGCGCATGGAGGCATGCGATTCGGCCATCAGCTCGCCCATCCGTTTCAGGTCACCTTTCGCCAGCGCGGAGGCGGCTTCTACGGTACGGGCATTTTCCGTCAGCACGTGACGCACGCGCTTCGTGACAACCGGATCCAGTTCGTGGGCAACCTTGTTAAATTCGTCAAGTGAGACATCACGCAGGGCTGGCTGCTGGAAGAAGCGCGCGCCGGTTTCACACTGCTCGCGGCGGGTGTTGTACTCGCTCCCCACCAGGGTGCGTTTGAAGTTGCTGTTGATGATCACCACAGCCGCACCTTTTGGCAGCGGAACCGCTTTGGTTCCGAGAGAACGGCAGTCAATCAGCAAAGCATGTTCTTTCTTGCCCAGCGCGGAAATCAGCTGATCCATAATGCCGCAGTTGCAGCCCACGAACTGGTTTTCCGCTTCCTGACCGTTGAGGGCGATCTGCGCCCCGTCCAGCGGCAGATGATAAAGCTGCTGGAACACGGTGCCGACCGCCACTTCCAGCGATGCGGAAGAGCTTAATCCCGCCCCCTGCGGCACGTTGCCGCTGATCACCAGATCGGCCCCGCCGAAATTCTTGTTACGCTTCAGAAGATGCTTCACCACGCCGCGAACATAGTTCGACCACTGCTGGCTGTCGTGGGTCACGATCGGCGCATCGAGGGAAAATTCGTCAATTTCGTTGCCGTAATCCGCGGCGATCACTCGCACGTTACGATCTGAACGTTTCGCGCAGGCGATCACCGTCTGGTAGTCGATGGCACACGGCAGGACAAAACCGTCGTTATAGTCGGTGTGCTCGCCTATCAGATTAACGCGGCCTGGCGCCTGGATAATATGGGTGGCAGGGTAGCCAAATTTTTCAGCAAACAGGGATTGTGTTTTATCTTTCAGACTCATTTTTAAACTCCTGATTCGCGGTAATGGACGTCGCTAACGGCACGCAGGCGTTCTGCCGCCTGTTCCGCCGTCAGGTCGCGCTGGGTTTCCGCCAGCATTTCATAGCCCACCATGAATTTACGTACCGTCGCAGAACGCAGCAGCGGCGGATAGAAGTGTGCATGTAACTGCCAGTGTTGATTCTCTTCGCCGTTAAACGGCGCACCGTGCCAGCCCATGGAGTAGGGGAAGGAACACTGGAACAGGTTGTCGTAGCGGCTGGTCAATTTTTTCAGCGCCAGGGCAAGGTCGTCTCGCTGGGCGTCGCTGAGGTCCGTAATACGCTGAACATGGGCCTTTGGCAGCAGCAGCGTTTCAAACGGCCACGCCGCCCAGTAAGGGACTACCGCAAGCCAGTGCTCGGTTTCCACCACAGTGCGGCTGCCGTCCGCCAGTTCACGCTGGGTGTAATCCACCAGCATCGGCGAACCGTTCTGGGCGAAATAGGCTTTTTGCAGCCGGTCTTCACGTTCGGCTTCGTTCGGCAGGAAGCTGTTCGCCCAGATCTGGCCGTGCGGATGCGGGTTAGAGCAGCCCATCGCCGCGCCTTTATTTTCAAATACCTGCACCCACGGATAGGTCTGGCCCAGCTCCGCCGTTTGCGCCTGCCAGGTGCTGACCACCTCTTTCAGCGCCTCAACGCTCAGCTCCGGCAGCGTTTTGCTGTGATCGGGAGAGAAGCAGATCACGCGGCTGGTGCCGCGGGCGCTTTCGCAGCGCATCAGCGGGTCATGGCTTTCCGGCGCGTCCGGCGTGTCGGTCATCAGCGCCGCAAAATCGTTAGTGAAAACGAAGGTGCCTTTGTAGTTCGGGTTTGTATCGCCCGTCACGCGCGTGTTGCCCGGACAGAGGAAGCAGTCCGGATCGTGCTGCGGCAGCGACTGTTTGGCAGGCGTCTCTTGCGCCCCCTGCCAGGGGCGCTTGGCGCGATGCGGTGAAACTAAAATCCATTGCCCGCTGAGCGGGTTAAAACGACGATGCGGGTGATCAACGGGATTGAATTGTGTCATGACAAATCCTTAATCCGGATAACCCTGCGGATGGCGTGACTGCCAGTGCCAGGTATCCTGTGCCATTTCATCAAGCGTGCGGGTAACACGCCAGTTAAGCTCTTTATCCGCTTTGGTGGCATCGGCCCAGTAAGCCGGGAGGTCGCCATCACGACGCGGCGCGAAGTGATACTTCACTGGCTTGCCGCAGGCTTTACTGAAGGCATTCACCACATCCAGCACGCTGCTGCCGACGCCGGCGCCGAGGTTGTAAATATGCACGCCCGGTTTATCCGCCAGCTGCTGCATCGCCGCCACGTGGCCGTCGGCCAGATCCATCACGTGAATGTAATCGCGCACGCCGGTGCCGTCTTCGGTGGGATAATCGTTACCAAAAATCGCCAGGGAGTCGCGACGCCCTACGGCAACCTGCGCGATATACGGCATCAGGTTATTTGGAATGCCCTGCGGATCTTCACCCATGTCGCCTGACGGATGCGCGCCAACCGGGTTGAAGTAGCGCAGCAGCGCGATGCTCCACTCAGGCTGGGCTTTTTGCAGGTCGGTCAGGATCTGCTCGACCATCAGCTTGCTTTTGCCATACGGGCTTTGCGGCGTACCGGTCGGGAAGCTTTCAACGTAAGGAATTTTTGGCTGATCGCCGTAGACGGTCGCGGAAGAGCTGAAGATAAAGTTTTTAACGTTCGCCGCACGCATGGCGGAGATCAGACGCAGGGTACCGTTGACGTTGTTGTCGTAGTACTCAAGCGGTTTTGCTACCGATTCGCCCACCGCTTTCAGGCCCGCGAAGTGGATAACGGTTTCAATCGCGTGATCGTGAAGGATTTCAGTCATCAATGCTTCATTGCGGATATCTCCTTCCACGAAAGTCGGCTGTTTACCCGAAAGGCGTTCAATGACCGGCAGCACGCTGCGCTTACTGTTGCACAGGTTATCAAGAATGACGACATCGTGGCCGCTTTGCAGAAGTTGTACGCAGGTATGACTTCCTATGTAACCGCTACCACCTGTTACCAGAACTCGCATATTTCGCTCCATTAGGCTTATGGTATGAATTAACCATAGCATATCAGAGACGCGAAAAGTGTGACATGGGATAAAATAGTGGTATCGTTTACACTGGTTTTCACAGGCGCTTTTTCACAGACTGAGTGCATTGTAGATCAAAGAGATAGAGATGTATTGTTGCAGGTTGTCTGAAAAGCGGAGGGCAGCGCCCTCCACGCGTTAATCGATTTTGCTCAGCAGGTAGCGGTAATGCTCGCCGTCAGACACAAATTCCAGCCGATGGGTGATGCAAGATGGGGCATCCTCAGCATGGTGGGAGACAAACAGCAACTGGGTTTCACCTTCGCTAATCAGGACATCCACAAAGCGGCGGATCAGCTGACGGTTGAGGGGATCCAGCCCCTGCAACGGTTCATCAAGAATCAGCAGAGTAGGATGCTTAACCAGCGCGCGGACGATCAATGCCAGCCGCTGCTGCCCCCACGACAGGCTGTGGAATGGCGCATCGGCTACCCGGTTGTCCATACCCAGAATATCCAGCCACTGCTGCGCCAGCTTGTGCTGCTTGTCGGATACCGCCTGATAAATACCAATGGAGTCGAAGAAGCCAGAGAGGATCACGTTTCGCACCGTAGTGCTCACCCGGTAGTCCAGATGCAGGCTGCTGCTGACATAACCGATATGCTTTTTGATATCCCAGATGGTTTCCCCGCTGCCGCGGCGGCGGCCGAAGAGGGTCAAATCGTTGCTGTAACCCTGCGGGTGATCGCCAGTGATCAGGCTTAGCAGCGTGGATTTACCCGCCCCGTTGGGGCCGACGATCTGCCAGTGCTCACCAGGATTAACCGTCCAGCTGAGATGATTAAGAATAGGGCGATCGTCGTAAGCAACCACCCCATCGCGCAGCACAATGCGCGGCTGGTCAGGATCCAGCCCGTGGCGTGCCGAAGGGGCATCCGGCTCCGGCAGCGCAATACCGTCCAGTTTCTCGCTGTGGGCCAGCTGTGCAATTAGCGCCTGCCGGAGCAGTACGGCTTTCTCGCCGGTTTCGGTCAGGCTACAGTCCGCCAGCACGCCCGCGTAATGTACGAAATCCGGGATCTCATCAAAGCGGTTAAGGACCAGCACAAGGGTGTATCCCTGCTGGTTAAGCGACGCCAGCAACGCTGCCAGCTGCGCGCGGGACTGCACATCCAGTCCGTCAAACGGTTCATCCAGAATCAGGAGTTCCGGCTCGCTCATCAGCGCCTGGCACAGCAGCGTTTTGCGCGTCTCGCCGGTAGAGAGATATTTAAAGCGGCGGTTAAGCAGGGCGGTAATGCCAAATTGCTCCGCCAGCTGCTGACAGCGGGCAGGATCTTTTATCTCATCCTGGATAATGTCCGCCGTCGTGCGGCCGGTATCTTCTTCGCCGGGGCTGAGCAAATCGGTATTGTTACGCTGCCACTCATCGCTGACCAGCTTTTGCAGCTGTTCAAAGGAAAGGCGCGTCAGCCGGGTAAAGGTGCACTGACGCTCACCCTTCAGCTGGGTTAATTCGCCTGCCAGAGCGCGGGCCAGCGCGGATTTTCCGCTGCCATTCGTGCCCACAAACGCCCAGCTTTCTCCGGCGCGTAAGGTTAATTCTGGCAACAATAAGGTACGGGTATCGCTAAGACGAAACGTGCCTTGCGAAATATGCAATGATGACATGTGTTATCCCATTTTTTGCAGCAACAGATGTCAGGGATACTCAGTGTTGGTGGGGTTGTCAATGCGCTTAGCACAATGTGGCGATAATTACCCGGTCTGCATTGAAATATGCGGTCACCACAGCACCTTCATCTAATTCGGTCGCGTCGTTCACCGGAACGGTGGCGCAGAGCGACTGTCCATCCGGCAGGGTCATCAGCACTTCACACTGTTCTGCGCCGCGCTCGATGTGGCTGATACGCCCGCGTAGCTGGTTGTCGGCCTCGGCGGCCTGCTCAGGGTTAAGCGTGATGCTGATCCAGGGCGCTTTGAGTAATACCAGCACTTCCTGACCTTCGTTCAGCCCGAGGCGTTGACCGCTTTGCGCGGTGATGGCGGCTTTCAGGCGCGTTGTGCCGTCCGCGAGCAGGATCTCAATATGCTCCTGCACCTGCGAATGATCGCGCCCCGTCACCGTACCAAACCATTGGTTGCGGGCGCTGGTCTGCAAAGAGAAGCGGGAGATGGCGCCCAGCAGGCTGTCCAGCGGCAGGTTGTCGTCATCGCTCAGCACATCAAATGCTTTTTGCTGGATCTGCGCCAGTAAGTCATAGAGCTGGATCAGGCGTTGCCCGTAACGCGTCAACACGGCGCCGCCGCCGCCTTTTCCGCCGGTGGCGCGCTCTACCAGCGTTTGTTCGCTCAGGGTGTTCATGTCGTTAATCGCATCCCAGGCGCTTTTATAGCTGATGCCGGCGTTTTTGGCTCCCTGGCTAATCGAGCCAGTTTGTTCTATTTGTTTTAACAGGGCGATGCGTCGCGGATCGGCGAAAAGCTTCTGCTGAAGTCGTAGGGTGAGGAGAATTTCGGCCTGCATAACAATGTCCCGGCAAAAAGGTTATTGTGACCCAAATGTCCGGGTGCGGAAAGCGCACCGCACAAAAGGGGATGTTTTTCTTACTTTTCAGGGTAGAATAAGCCGTTCACAAGATCTGGAGAAAACCATGTTAGAGTTGTTGAAAAGTCTGGTATTCGCGGTAATCATGGTGCCAGTAGTGATGGCTATCATCCTCGGTGCCATCTACGGCCTGGGTGAAGTGTTCAACGTCTTTTCGAACATTGGTCATCGTCGTGACCAGCCTAAAAAGCAGCAATGATTTCCTCCAAAACGCCCGGCCAGCCCGGGCGTTTTGCTCTCAAGTTTATTCCTCTCCCGCCGATATCTTTTACAACGTTCCTTGAGTTTACGCATTAATGGGTACGATTTAGCGCTAGGAACGCCTGCGATATGTCGTTATATTTGTTTGTATATAACGATACGCACAGGAGCTTCAAATGGCACGTTCATGGGTACGCCTTTTCGCAGGGGCAACGCTGACTCTCTCACTCACTGGCCACGCGCTGGCGGATGAAGGAAAAATCACGGTCTTTGCGGCGGCGTCGCTGACTAACGCGATGCAGGATATTGCTGCGGTATACAAAAAAGAGAAAAACGTCGAGGTCGTTTCGTCGTTTGCCTCCTCGTCGACGCTGGCCCGCCAGATCGAAGCGGGAGCACCGGCTGATCTGTTCATCTCTGCCGATCAGAAATGGATGGACTACGCGGTGGAGAAAAAATCTGTTGATACGGCTAGCCGCGAAACGCTGCTGGGAAATAGCCTGGTGGTGGTCGCGCCCGCAAACAGCAAGCAGGGCGACATCGCCATCAACAAACAGACGGACTGGACCCGTCTGCTCAACGGTGGCCGTCTGGCGGTGGGCGATCCGGAGCATGTTCCTGCCGGGATTTATGCGAAAGAAGCGCTACAAAAACTGGGCGCATGGGAGACCTTATCGCCGAAGCTGGCTCCCGCAGAAGATGTGCGCGGCGCGCTGGCGCTTGTGGAGCGTAACGAAGCGCCACTCGGGATCGTTTACGGCTCCGACGCCGTCGCCAGTAAAGGTGTGAAGGTGGTCGGTACCTTCCCGGAAGACTCGCATAAGAAAGTAGAATATCCTGTTGCGATAGTTGATGGACATAAAAATGCGACCGTGACGGCCTTCGTTGACTACCTGAAGGGGCCTGAAGCGTCCGCTATCTTTAAACGTTACGGATTTACGACTCACGAATGATATTGACCGAACCTGAATGGCAGGCCGTGCTGCTGAGCCTGAAAGTCTCTTCCCTGGCGGTTGCGCTGAGTTTGCCCTTTGGGGTGTTCTTTGCCTGGTTACTGGTTCGCGTGAAGTTTCCAGGCAAAGCCCTGCTCGACAGTGTTCTCCATCTTCCGCTCGTGTTACCGCCTGTGGTGGTCGGCTATCTGCTGCTGATCTCCATGGGGCGACGCGGTTTTATCGGCGAATGGCTGTACGACTGGTTCGGCCTGACCTTTGCTTTCAGCTGGCGCGGCGCGGTTCTGGCCGCGGCAGTAATGTCCTTCCCGCTAATGGTGCGCGCTATCCGCCTGGCGCTGGAAGGGGTGGATATCCGGCTAGAGCAGGCCGCCCGCACGCTGGGTGCAGGCCGCTGGCGAGTATTCCTGACCATTACGCTTCCGCTTACGTTACCGGGCATTATCGTCGGTACGGTGTTAGCCTTCGCCCGTTCGCTGGGTGAGTTTGGCGCGACCATCACCTTTGTGTCGAACATTCCCGGCGAGACGCGGACCATCCCGTCGGCCATGTATACCCTGATTCAGACCCCGGGCGGCGAAGGTGCGGCGGCCCGGCTGTGTATTATTTCGATTGTGCTCGCTCTGGTCTCGCTGCTGGTGTCTGAGTGGCTGGCGCGCCTCAGCCGTGAACGGATGGGGAAATCGTGATGCTGGAACTCAACTTTACGCAAACCCTGGGCAGTCACACTCTGACGCTCAACGAAACGCTGCCTGCCAGCGGTATCACCGCCATTTTTGGCGTGTCCGGGGCGGGGAAAACGTCTCTGATTAATGCGATTAGCGGCCTGACGCGTCCCCAGTCTGGCCGTATTGTGCTAAATAACCGCGTCTTAAATGACGCGGAGAAGAAGGTCTGCCTGTCACCGGACAAACGCCGTATCGGATATGTGTTTCAGGATGCGCGCCTGTTTCCGCACTACAGCGTTCGCGGGAACCTGCGTTACGGCATGGCAAAAAGCATGGCCGGACAGTTCGATAAGCTGGTGGCGCTGCTGGGCATCGAACCGCTGCTGGATCGTCTCCCGTCGTCGCTGTCGGGTGGTGAAAAACAGCGCGTGGCGATTGGCCGCGCCCTGTTAACCGCGCCGGAACTGTTGCTGCTGGATGAGCCGCTGGCCTCGCTGGATATTCCGCGCAAGCGCGAGCTGCTGCCGTATCTGCAACGTCTGGCGCGGGAAATCAACGTGCCCATGCTCTACGTCAGCCATTCGCTGGATGAGATTTTACATCTGGCCGACAAAGTGCTGGTGCTGGAAGCGGGCAGGGTGAAGGCATTCGGCAATCTGGAAGAGGTATGGGGCAGCAGCGTTATGCATCCGTGGCTACCAAAGGAGCAGCAGAGCAGCATTCTGAAGGTGAGCGTGCTGGAGCACCATCCACATTATGCGATGACCGCGCTGGCGCTGGGTGACCAGCATTTGTGGGTGAATAAAATCGATACGCCGATTCAGTCCACGTTACGGATCCGCATTCAGGCGTCGGATGTCTCCCTGGTGCTGCAACCGCCGCTGCAAACCAGTATCCGCAATATTTTGCGCGCAAAAGTGGCGCAGTGTTTTGATGATAACGGCCAGGTGGAAGTGCAGCTGGAAGTAGGCAACAGAACGCTGTGGGCGCGCATCAGCCCGTGGGCCAGGGATGAGTTAGGCATCAAGCCTGGCCTGTGGCTTTACGCGCAAATCAAGAGCGTCTCTATCACCGCCTGATTACAGCAGGTGGGTATAAATATACTGCGCGATGCTGTCGGTGATGTTATCGCCAATCACCACGTCAGCGCGCGCTTTCACCGCGTCATCGGCGTTGCCCATCGCCACGCCCGTTCCGGCCGCTTCCAGCATGCTGATGTCGTTATAGTTATCGCCGAAGGCAATCACGTCCTGCATTGATCCGCCCTGCGATTCAACGAACTGGGTCAGACGCCTTCCTTTGCTGTTGCCTTTACGGGCGATATCAACCTGATCGTGCCAGGACCATTCACATTCCAGACCCAGCGTATGCTCGACATGTTTTGCGAAGGTGTTCAGTTTGGCGGTGTCTTCATCGGTCAGGGCAAATTTCCAGATTGCCTGGACGTCTTCCGCCGCCTGGCGCAGGGAGGAAACCTGAGTAAACACCGGTCGCTGCGCTTCCGGCAAAGACAGGGCCCAGTTGCTGGTGCGGATCACATGGCCGGTAGGGCGTTCATACAGCATGGCGTTATCCACATACATCAGGCCATGAATCGCGTGCTCATCCAGTAAATCAATCAATTGCAGCGCCTGCGGAACGGGAAGCGGATCAGAGGTTAAAACCTTTTTTGCCTGATAATCATACAAATAAGTGCCATTACAACAAATTGCAGGTGTATCTAAGCCCAGTGCCTGATAAAAAGGATGAATGGCTACGTGATGTCGACCCGTTACGATGAGAAGTTGATACCCCGCTTCCCGGGCTCGTTTGAGGGCCTCAAGAGAAGAGGGGAGCAGGGTTTTCTGAGGGGTAAGCAGTGTTCCGTCTAAATCCAGGGCAATCACTCGCGAGGTCATTTTTTCTTCCGGGTTAATGTTGAATTTAAGGTCTGTCGGGATGGTACACCGAGAGCGGAACCCTGCAAAATCCCGGACTACAATTCAGCATTCACCGTTAAAAATAATCAGGAGTATTCATGAAACAAACCGTTTATACCGCCAGTCCTGAAAGTCAGCAGATCCATGTCTGGCGTTTGAATACAGAAGGTTCGCTTACGCTGGTTCAGGTTGTTGATGTGCCAGGCCAGGTGCAGCCGATGGTCGTCAGCCCGGATAAACGTTTTCTTTATGTCGGGGTACGCCCGGAATTCCGCGTACTCGCATACCGCATCTCCCCGGATGACGGCGCGCTGACCTATACCGCAGAAGCGCCGCTGCCGGGCAGCCCGACCCATATTTCTACCGACCATAAAGGCAACTTTATCTTCAGCGGCTCCTACAATGCAGGCTGCGTGAGCGTCACCCGCCTGGAAGACGGTATTCCCGTTGAAACCGTCGACGTGGTAGAAGGGCTTGAGGGTTGCCACTCCGCCAACATTTCGCCGGATAACCGCACGCTGTGGGTGCCAGCGCTGAAGCAGGATCGCATCTGCCTGTTTACCCTGAGCGATGACGGTCATCTGGTCGCGCAGAGCCCGGCGGAAGTCACCACCGTGGAAGGCGCAGGCCCGCGCCACATGGTCTTCCACCCGAATCAGCAGTATGCCTATGTCGTTAACGAGCTGAACAGCTCGGTAGATGTCTGGGAGCTGAACGATCCTAACGGGCAGATCGAGTGCGTACAGACGCTGGACATGATGCCAGCTGATTTCTCCGACACACGCTGGGCGGCAGACATTCACATCACGCCGGATGGCCGCCACCTGTATGCCTGTGACCGTACCTCCAGTCTGATCACCATCTTCAGCGTCTCAGAAGACGGCAGCGTTCTGGCAGTTGAGGGCTTCCAGCCGACAGAAACCCAGCCGCGCGGCTTTAATGTCGATCACAGCGGCAAATACCTGATTGCGGCGGGGCAGAAATCCCACCACATCGCGCTCTATGAAATCAAAGGCGTGCAGGGTCTACTGGAAGAGAAAGGACGCTATGCGGTCGGACAAGGGCCGATGTGGGTTGTGATTAACGCTCACTGATCCGTAGACGAAAAAAAACCTCGCACATGCGAGGTTTTTTTATGCGTGGTTAATGCATGAGGTAGGCCGGGTAAGGCGTAGCCGCCACCCGGCAGCAGGCATTTTACTGCTTCGGTTCAGCAACCACTTTGCTACCCAGACCGCGGTTGTTGTATTCCCACATGCGGTTGAAGTTAGCGTCGTTCAGGTTACGCTGCACGTTGTCTTTATCATCCACCGTGCCGGTGTTGCCGGAGAAAGGACGTTTCGAGATCGCCGCATCCGCCCACGGTTTCGCCATGTTAAAGCCTTCGTTAATCACGCTGTCGCGGATCACGACCTGGCCGTTAGTGGCGGAGTCCACGTCCAGAGAGCGGCCAAGCTGCGCCACGCCATCGCCAGCAGCAGTAAAGCGGCTATTCACGGCCAGGAAGCCATAGAACAGATTGGACTGCGTGGCCGGGGCAAAGACGTAACCTTCCTGCTGCGTACGTGAATTCACCACGCGGAAGTCGGTGTTATCAAATACCACCGCGCCGCGACCGGAGACCATATCCACGTCGCCTTCAATGTAGCTGTTGGTGACCAGAGTACGCGTCAGACGATTGTTCTGAAGGGTATTCTGCACGCCGCTGTTGGTCACGAAGAAGGTATTCTGGCGGCCCAGGATATTGACGTTGTTAATCTGTACCTTGTCGCCATCGCTACGCAGCGCCACGGCCTGGTGATTACCGGCGTCAACGCTGTCGCCCAGGGTGTTCTGAATGGTCAGGTTCTGCAATTGCAGGCCGTTGTTCTGTGACCAGAATACTGCCGAGCACATCACGCCAATGGTGGCGGCACGTTTGCGCTGGCAGTTATCAAACATATACCACGCCGGTTTACCTGGCATGTATTTACCGGCCGGGTTCACCAGATGGCGCCAGGTGGTGCTGTCGATCTCTGAATCAATCGCCAGGCCAATTTTCACGTCGACCGCTTTTTCGCCAAGTCCGTAAAGCGTAATGCTTCCCGGTGCAGCCGGAACATAAACGGTTCCTTCGTATTCACCCGGCAGGATGGCAATGTACTGACGAGATGCGCTGTGTTTGGTGATTGCGGCATCAACAGCTGCCTGAATTGAGGTGTGCGTAACGCCCTCTGCTCCGGCCGGGCCGACAACGAAGTCTGGCTGTTTCGGCAGGTTAATAGAAGAAGGCGTCCATGGGGCTGCATTGGGATCCATCGCCGAGAAATAGTGCGCACGGGTGAAGTTCTTCGCTTCAGCCGCTGACAGGATCGGACGGGAAGCGGTGCCCGGAGCAACCTGCTCAGAAGGTTGCTGATCCGGTGGTGTTGAACTGCAAGCGGATAAAGTCACGCCAAAGGCGAGTGCCAACGCCAGACGGGAAATCCTGGAAATATTCAAGGTTATGCTCCTGGGTATGCAAGTCTTATCTGAATAGACGAAATAGCCTGCTTTTTTATACTAAGTTGAGCGAAACGGGAAGATAAAAACGGGAAAAGTTGCATTTTTGCCCGCAGGCGACGGGAAAGTCATCACAAATAAATAACATTTTCCTGCAAGGCGGTTGACAGCAGGTGACAGATGAAAATAAATGTCTATACAACCCATGACAAGCGGAAGGCACATGCAGCAGCTTCATCCCGATGATGTGATATGGCGAAATGCGCGACTGGCGACCCTGGCAACAGGTGAGCCGGAACCCTATGGTCTGAAAGAACAACATGCCCTCGTCGTGCGCGGCCAGACGATTGCGGCCGTTATTCCTGAAGCCGAGATCCCCTCCGGGCATCGTCAGTGTGTCGATCTCGGCGGGCGTCTGGTTACTCCCGGCCTGATCGATTGCCACACCCATCTGGTGTTCGGCGGCGATCGCGCAGCGGAATGGGAACAACGGCTTAACGGCGTGTCGTATCAGACCATTAGCGCGCAGGGCGGCGGTATTAACGCCACGGTCACGGCGACCCGCAACAGTTCGCCGGAAATGCTCCTGACGGTGGCGCAGCAGCGGCTCCAGCGGCTGATGAATGAAGGCGTAACGACCATTGAAATCAAATCGGGATACGGACTGAACGTCCAGGCCGAAGAGAAAATGCTGCTGGTTGCCCGCCAGCTCAGCCTGAACAATCTGGTCGATATCAGCCCGACGCTGCTGGCCGCGCACGCCGTTCCTGCCGAGTACCGACAGGATCCGGATGCCTATCTCACGCTGGTCTCTGAGCAGATCATGCCCACGCTGTGGCAAAAAGAGTTATTTGAAGCGGTGGACGTATTTTGTGAAAACGTCGGCTTTACCCCGGCGCAAACCGAGCGCCTGTTCCAGGCCGCCGCCGCGCTCGGGATACCGGTTAAAGGGCATGTAGAGCAACTGTCGAATCTGGGCGGCGCGGCGCTGGTCAGCCAGTATAAGGGGCTGTCGGCCGATCATATTGAGTATCTCGATGATGCAGGTATTCAGGCGATGGCGCAAAGCGGCACGGTGGCGGTATTGCTCCCCGGCGCGTTCTATTTTCTTCAGGAGCGCCAGCGTCCACCGGTGGCGCAGCTCAGAGAGCAGGGCGTGCCGATGGCGGTGGCTACCGACTACAACCCGGGCACCAGCCCGTTTGCCAGCCTGCATCTGGCAATGAACATGGCCTGCGTCCAGTTTGGCCTCACGCCGGAAGAGGCCTGGGCTGGCGTGACGCGGCATGCGGCGCAGGCGCTAGGTCGTGGCGCGACGCACGGGCAGTTAAAGCCCGGTTATGTGGCTGATTTCGTCGTCTGGGAGGCGAATCATCCGGTTGAGATGGTTTACGAGCCGGGGCGGAATCCTTTATATCAACGCGTGTTTCGGGGGCAGGTAGCATGAAATTGTGGCATCCCGTTTCCCCGCAGGTCTGGCAGGGTCGTGACGACAGCGCCGAATCCAGCACCGCGAAACGTCTCTTCCAGACCATACAGCAGCGCGAACACTTTGCACCCGTGCCGTCAGGCATCGCCCTGCTGGGCTTTGAATGTGATGAAGGGGTTAAGCGTAACCAGGGCAGGCCCGGTGCTGCACAGGCTCCCGATGTGCTGCGCGGCGCGCTGGCGAATATGGCGAGCCATCAGGGGCATGCGCGCCTCGTGGATATGGGCTCCATTTTTGTTGAAGGCAATGCGCTGGAGGCGGCACAGCAGGCGCTGAGCGAGGCCATTACCGCGTGCCAGCAATCCGGGATGCGTACTCTGGTTTTCGGCGGTGGACATGAAACCGCCTGGGCGCACGGGCGCGGCGTGCTGGATGCCTTTCCGAACGATTGCATTGCGGTGATCAACCTGGATGCGCATCTCGATTTGCGTAAGGCTGAACGGGCTACGTCCGGCACGCCGTTCCGCCAGCTGGCGCACTACTGCGCGTCGCAGTCGCGGTCGTTTCACTACGCCTGCCTGGGGGTAAGCCGTGCGGCGAATACCCAGGCGCTGTGGGAGGAAGCTGAACGGTTGAACGTGATGCTGGTTGAAGATCTCGATTTTCGCCGGGATGCGCTATCCGCGCTGGATAGCGTGCTTGCGCAGGCAGACCGGGTTTATCTCACCGTTGACCTCGATGTGCTGCCCGCCGCAGAAATGCCCGCCGTATCCGCCCCTGCGGCGTTGGGGATCCCGGCGCTGGATCTGTTCCCGGTGATTGAGCGTATCTGCCGAAGCGGTAAACTACAGGCGGCGGATCTGGTGGAATATAATCCGCACTACGACCGGGACGGTCAGGGGGCGAAGCTTGCCGCCCGACTGGCCTGGCAAATTGCTCACTGGTGGGCATAACCACATTACAGGAGTCAGCATGTTTTCACGCTCACCGCAGCAACCCTCCAGCCCACCCGCACCTTTTTATGAGAAGGTGAAAAAGGCGATCAGCGAAAAAATTGCTGCCGGCGTCTGGCGTCCGCACGACCGTATTCCCTCCGAAGCTGAACTGGTCGCGCAGTTTGGCTTTAGTCGAATGACCATTAACCGGGCGCTGCGGGAACTGACCGATGAAGGGTTGCTGGTGCGTTTGCAGGGTGTCGGAACCTTTGTCGCCGAGCCAAAAGGACAGTCGGCGCTGTTTGAAATCCGCAGCATTGCCGATGAAATTGCCGCCCGCAACCATCAGCACCACTGCGAAGTGCTGGTGCTTGAAGCGACGCAGGCCAGCGCCGAACAGGCCATCGAGCTGAACGTTAAAGAGGGCACCCGGATCTTCCATTCGGTGATGGTGCATTATGAGAACGATATTCCGGTCCAGATTGAAGATCGCTGCGTCAACGCGGAGCGGATCCCGGACTACCTGAACCAGGATTACACCCAAACCACACCGCATGCGTATCTCTCGCTCGTCGCCCCGCTGACGGAAGGGGAGCATATCGTGGAGGCCGTGCGCGCCACGCCTCAGGAGTGCGAGTTGTTGCGTATTAAAGAGCACGATCCCTGCCTGCTGATCCGCCGTCGTACCTGGTCGTCCTCGCAAATTGTATCGCATGCGAAGCTGCTGTTCCCGGGGAATCGTTACCGGTTGCAGGGCCACTTTATGTCATAAGTTTTATAAGCGTGATCGCTAACGCAATATAGCAAAATTGTATCTTTTTTGTTAAATCCGACCTTGTGTGTGCTTGTCTATACAAGTATATCTAAATGCATCACCTGTCCCTTATGAGGAACACACAATGTCGTCAGATAAATACCGCAAGCAGGATGTCCGCGCCGCGCGCGGCACCACGCTCACCGCAAAAAGCTGGCTCACCGAAGCACCGCTGCGCATGTTAATGAACAACCTTGATCCTGAGGTAGCAGAGAATCCCCATGAGCTGGTGGTCTACGGCGGCATTGGCCGCGCCGCGCGCAACTGGGCGTGCTATGACGCGATTGTCGAGTCTTTGACGAATCTCGAAAACGACGAAACGCTGCTGGTGCAATCCGGCAAGCCGGTTGGCGTATTCAAAACCCATAAAAATGCGCCCCGTGTGCTGATTGCCAACTCCAACCTGGTGCCGCACTGGGCGACGTGGGAACACTTCAACGAGCTGGACGCAAAAGGGCTGGCCATGTACGGCCAGATGACCGCGGGTAGCTGGATCTACATCGGCAGCCAGGGGATTGTGCAGGGCACCTATGAAACCTTCGTGGAAGCGGGCCGACAGCACTATAACGGCTCACTGAAAGGCCGCTGGGTGCTCACCGCCGGACTGGGCGGCATGGGCGGCGCGCAGCCGCTGGCCGCGACGCTGGCCGGCGCGTGCTCCCTGAACATTGAGTGCCAGCAGAGCCGCATCGATTTCCGTCTGCGTACCCGCTATGTCGATGAACAGGCCGACAACCTCGATGACGCGCTGGCGCGCATCAAAAAGTACACCGCTGAAGGCAAAGCCGTGTCGGTTGCCCTGTGCGGCAACGCGGCGGATATTCTGCCGGAACTGGCGGCGCGCGGCGTGCGTCCGGATCTGGTCACCGACCAGACCAGCGCTCACGATCCGCTCCACGGCTATCTGCCAAAAGGCTGGACGTGGGAAGACTACCAGCAAAAAGCGGAAACCGATCCTGAGGGCACGGTACTGGCGGCTAAACGCGCCATGGCGGAACACGTCTCCGCGATGCTCGCCTTCAGTAAGATGGGGATTCCGACCTTTGATTACGGGAATAACATCCGCCAGATGGCGAAAGAGATGGGGGTGAATAACGCCTTTGACTTCCCCGGCTTCGTGCCCGCCTATATTCGTCCGCTGTTCTGCCGCGGCATCGGGCCGTTCCGCTGGGTTGCCCTGTCCGGCGACCCGGAGGATATCTACAAAACCGACGCCAGAGTGAAAGAGATTGTCGCCGACGACGAACACCTGCATCGCTGGCTGGATATGGCGCGCGAGCGCATTAACTTCCAGGGCCTGCCGGCGCGTATCTGCTGGGTCGGGCTGGAGTGGCGGCAAAAACTCGGCCTCGCCTTTAACGAAATGGTGCGCAGCGGCGAAGTCTCCGCGCCGATCGTCATTGGCCGCGACCACCTGGACTCCGGCTCTGTCGCCAGTCCGAACCGTGAAACCGAAGCCATGCGCGACGGCTCGGATGCGGTCTCCGACTGGCCGCTGCTGAATGCCCTGCTGAACACCGCCAGCGGCGCAACCTGGGTGTCGCTGCACCACGGCGGCGGCGTCGGGATGGGCTTCTCCCAGCACTCCGGGATGGTCATCGTCTGTGACGGTACCGACGAAGCGGCGGCACGTATTGCTCGCGTGCTGCATAACGACCCGGCAACCGGCGTAATGCGCCACGCGGATGCGGGTTACGAGATTGCCATTGATTGTGCCAAAGAGCAGGGCCTGAACCTGCCGATGATCCCCGCCACACAAGGAAAGCCTGCATGAACGCGTTAACACTTACTCCCGGCTCTTTGTCGCTCAAACAGCTGCGTCACGTCTGGCGTCAGCCGGTGACACTCGCCCTTGATGAAAGCGCCCACCGTGCCATTAACGACAGCGTGGCCTGCGTGGAGGCGATTGTAGCGGAGGGGCGCACCGCCTACGGCATCAATACCGGGTTTGGCCTGCTGGCACAGACCCGCATTGCCACGCACGATCTGGAGAATTTACAACGTTCGCTGGTGTTGTCGCACGCGGCGGGGGTTGGCCAGCCGCTGGACGATGAGATCGTCCGCCTGATGATGGTGTTGAAAATCAACAGCCTGGCGCGTGGGTTTTCCGGCATTCGTCTGAGCGTGATCCAGGCGCTGATGGCGCTGGTGAATGCTGAAGTTTATCCGTGGATCCCGGCGAAGGGCTCCGTCGGAGCTTCCGGCGATCTGGCACCGCTGGCGCATATGTCGCTGCTCCTGCTGGGTGAAGGCAAGGCGCGCTGGCAAGGGGAGTGGCTGCCTGCGAAAGAGGCGCTGAAAAAAGCCGGCTTAGCGCCGATCACCCTCGCGGCAAAAGAAGGGCTGGCGCTGCTCAACGGTACGCAGGCGTCGACGGCCTTTGCGCTGCGCGGCCTGTTTGAAGCGGAAGATCTGTTCGCCTCCGCGGTGGTGTGTGGTGCGCTGACCACTGAAGCGGTGCTCGGCTCGCGTCGTCCGTTCGATGCCCGCATCCACGAGGTGCGCGGCCAGCGTGGTCAGATTGATGCCGCAGCCATGTACCGCCACGTACTTACCGATACCAGCGACATTGCCGAATCACACCATAACTGCGAGAAGGTGCAGGATCCGTATTCTCTGCGCTGCCAGCCGCAGGTGATGGGCGCATGCCTGACACAGCTTCGCCAGGCGGCAGAAGTGCTGCTGGTGGAGGCCAATGCGGTGTCCGACAACCCACTGGTGTTTGCTCAGGAAAACGAGGTGGTCTCCGGCGGCAACTTCCACGCCGAGCCGGTGGCGATGGCCGCAGATAATATCGCGCTGGCGATGGCCGAAATCGGAGCGTTGTCCGAGCGTCGAATCGCACTAATGATGGATAAACACATGTCCCAGCTGCCGCCATTCCTGGTGCGCAACGGCGGCGTGAACTCGGGCTTTATGATCGCCCAGGTCACCGCCGCAGCACTGGCAAGCGAAAACAAAGCCCTGTCGCATCCGCACTGCGTGGACAGCCTGCCAACGTCAGCAAATCAGGAAGATCACGTTTCGATGGCCCCGGCTGCCGGGCGTCGACTGTGGGAGATGGCCTCCAACACCCGCGGCGTGCTGGCGGTGGAATGGCTGGCGGCGTGTCAGGGTATTGATTTACGCGAAGGGCTAAAATCCAGCCCGCTGCTGGAGCAGGCGCGTCATACGCTGCGCGAGCACGTTACGCACTACGATGAGGACCGCTTTTTTGCGCCGGATATTGATAAGGCGATACAGCTTCTGGAAGAAGAAACCCTTGCAGGACTGCTACCTTCCGTGCTGTGATTTTTTTGCCCGGTGGCGCTGCGCTTACCGGGCCTACGAATACGAAATGTAGTCCGGGTAAGGCGTAGCCGCCACCCGGCTTTTTTTATGAATACATCGCCGTAATCGACGCGCTGCCCAGCGAATGGAAATGGACGTTAAAGCCTACCATTGCCCCGCTCGCCCCTTCGTCAACCTCAATCTTGTCCACATCCAGCGCGTGCACCGTGAAGATATAGCGGTGCGTTTCCCCTTTTGGCGGCGCCGCGCCGCCGTAGCCCGCTTTGCCAAAGTCCGTGCGGGTCTGAATCGCACCGTCGGGCAGGGCAACCAGATCGGAACCGGAACCCTGCGGCAGCACGCGGGTGTCGGCGGGCAGGTTTGCCACGATCCAGTGCCACCAGCCCGAGCCGGTTGGCGCATCTGGATCGTAGCAGGTCACGACAAAACTTTTGGTTCCCGCTGGTACATCGTCCCACGCCAGATGGGGAGAGATATTATCTCCCTGATAACCCATCCCGTTAAACACGTGACGTTCCGGCAGCTTTTCGCCGTCGCGCAAATCTTTACTGATGATTTTCATCCTATTTCCCTCGTTACTCACTCATTCAGAAAGTGTAACGCATGGGGTTAAATCGTGAAATGCGCTGATATGTTAACGGCTTTAACCACTGCCCCGGTCAGCTTGTGGAGCTGATCCGGAGAAATGCTGTACGGCGGCATGAGGTAAATCAGCTTACCGAAAGGTCGCACCCAAACGCCCTGGTCAACGAAGAAGCGCTGCAACGCGGCCATGTTCACCGGATGCGTTGTCTCGATCACCCCGATGGCGCCCAGCACGCGGACGTCCGCGACGTATTCCGCATCCGCCGCCACGCTTAGCTGCTGCTTCAGCTGCGCCTCAATCGCCGCCACCTGCGTCTGCCACTCGCCGCTCTCCAGAATGGCGAGGCTTTCACTTGCCACGGCGCAGGCCAGCGGGTTGCCCATAAACGTCGGGCCGTGCATAAAGCAGCCCGCGTCGCCGTCGCTGATGGTGTCGGCAACCTGGCGGGTGGTGAGCGTGGCGGAGAGCGTCATGGTGCCGCCGGTGAGCGCTTTCCCCAGGCACAGAATATCCGGCGCGATCCCCGCATGCTCGCAGGCAAACAGCTTCCCGGTACGACCAAAGCCGGTGGCGATCTCATCGGCAATCAGCAAAATCCCTTCGCGGTCGCACATCTTCCGAATGCGCTTCAGCCACTCGGGGTGATACATCCGCATTCCGCCCGCGCCCTGCACAATCGGTTCGAGAATAACGGCGGCAACCTCGTGGCGATGGGCCGCCATCAACCGCGCGAAGCCCACCATGTCCATCTCGTCCCATTCGCCGTCGAAGCGGCTCTGCGGGGCTGGCGCAAACAGGTTTTCCGGCAGGTAGCCTTTCCACAGGCTGTGCATGGAGTTGTCCGGATCGCACACCGACATCGCCCCGAAGGTGTCGCCGTGATAGCCGTTGCGGAAGGTGAGGAACCGCTGGCGCGTTTCGCCCTTCGCATGCCAGTACTGCAACGCCATTTTCATCGCCACTTCCACGGCCACCGAGCCGGAATCAGCCAGGAAAACACACTCCAGCGATTCAGGCGTCATCGCTACCAGGCGACGGCATAAATCCACCGCGGGCTGATGCGTGATCCCGCCAAACATCACGTGTGACATATGGTCAATCTGCGCTTTCATCGCCGCGTTCAGACGCGGGTGGTTGTAGCCATGGATCGCCGCCCACCAGGAGGACATCCCGTCAACAAGCCGCTCGCCGCTGGCGAGATGCAGCTCGCAGCCGTGGGCCGAGGCTACCGGATAGACGGGAAGGGGGCGGGTCGTGGAGGTGTAAGGGTGCCAGATATGCTGCTTGTCGAAGGCGAGATCGTCCTGGGTCATAATCGACTTGTAAACCATTTTGAAAAGTTTTAGGTTTACAAGTATAAACCGAACCGACAATTAACAAAACCCTTTGGAGAAGCCCGATGGCTCACCACGCACGCTGGACGATGTCGCAAGTCACTGAATTATTCAACAAACCTTTCCTGGAGCTGATATTTGAGGCGCAACAGGTGCACCGCCAGCACTTCGATCCGCGTCATGTTCAGGTCAGCACGCTGCTGTCGATTAAAACCGGGGCTTGCCCGGAAGACTGCAAATATTGCCCGCAAAGCGCGCGCTATAAAACCGGTCTCGAATCCGAGCGCCTGATGGAAGTCGAGCAGGTGCTCGACTCAGCGCGCAAGGCCAAAAACGCTGGCTCAACCCGCTTCTGCATGGGCGCGGCGTGGAAAAACCCCCATGAGCGCGACATGCCCTATCTGGAGCAGATGGTGAAGGGGGTGAAGGAGATGGGGCTTGAAGCCTGCATGACCCTGGGTACGCTGAACGAGGAGCAGGCGCAGCGCCTCTCGGCGGCAGGGCTGGATTACTACAATCACAACCTCGATACCTCGCCGGAATTCTACGGCAACATCATCACCACGCGCACCTATCAGGAGCGTCTGGACACGCTGGATAAAGTGCGTGATGCGGGGATCAAGGTCTGTTCCGGCGGGATCGTGGGACTGGGCGAAACGGTAAAAGATCGTGCCGGCCTGCTGTTACAGCTGGCGAACCTGCCGACCCCTCCGGAAAGCGTGCCCATCAACATGCTGGTGAAGGTAAAAGGCACGCCGCTGGCGGATAATGAGGACGTGGATGCCTTCGATTTCATCCGCACCATCGCGGTGGCGCGCATCATGATGCCAACCTCTTACGTTCGCCTCTCTGCCGGTCGCGAGCAGATGAGCGAGCAGACCCAGGCGATGTGCTTTATGGCCGGGGCCAACTCCATCTTCTACGGTTGCAAACTGCTGACCACACCAAACCCGGAAGAGGACAAAGACGTTCAGCTGTTCCGCAAGCTGGGGCTGAACCCACACCAGACTGGGGTACAGGCGGGGGATAACGAGCAACAGCAGCAGCTGGAGCAGCAGATTTTCAACGCCGACACTGACCAGTTCTACAACGCGGCAGCCGTATGACCTGGCAGGCACGTATCAGGACCGCGCTCGACGAGCGGCGGGCGGCGGATGCGTTTCGGGTACGCAGGGTAGTGGAAAACGGTGCAGGCCGTTTTCTCACCCGGGAAGGAGAGCGGTTCTGTAATTTCTCCAGCAACGATTATCTGGGCCTGAGCCAGCACCCGCAAATCGTTCGTGCCTGGCAGCAGGGCGCGGATCGTTACGGCGTGGGCAGCGGTGGCTCCGGGCACGTCAGCGGCTACACCACGGCGCATCACGCGCTGGAGGAAGAGCTGGCCGACTGGCTGGGGTACCCGCGGGCGCTGCTGTTTATCTCCGGTTTTGCCGCGAATCAGGCGGTGATTGCCGCCCTGATGGGCAAAGACGACCGCATCGTCGCGGACCGCCTGAGCCACGCGTCTCTGCTTGAAGCGGCCAGTCTCAGCCCGGCGCAGCTGCGGCGTTTTGCCCATAACGATGCCTCTCAGTTGAACGTCCTGCTGGGTAAACCCTGTTCTGGGCTTCAGCTGGCGGTGACGGAAGGGGTATTCAGCATGGACGGCGACAGCGCGCCCCTTGCCACCTTGCATGACGTCGCAAAACAGCAGAACGCCTGGCTGCTGGTCGACGATGCCCACGGCATTGGCGTCACCGGCGAGGAGGGACGCGGAAGCGCTTATCAGCAGGGCGTCAGGCCGGAACTGCTGGTGGTCACTTTTGGAAAAGGCTTCGGCGTCAGCGGTGCCGCGGTGTTGTGCTGCGAGCCGGTGGCCGACTACCTGGTGCAGTTCGCCCGGCACCTGATCTACAGCACCAGCATGCCCCCGGCGCAGGCCGTGGCACTCTCTGCGTCGCTTGCGGTGATCCGCGGCGAAGACGGCGCTGAACGCCGGGCTCGCCTGGCCGACCATATTCAGCGTTTTCGCCGGGGGGTAAGCGAACTGCCTTACCGGCTTACCGACTCGCACAGCGCCATTCAGCCCGTGATTGTGGGTGAAAACCATCGGGCGCTGATGCTGGCACAGGCGCTACGAGAACGCGGGCAGTGGGTCACGGCGATCCGCCCACCCACCGTGCCGCCAGGCACCGCGCGCTTGCGTCTGACGCTTACGGCAGCGCACGAGCCGCAGGATATCGATACGCTTCTGGAGGCACTGTATGTCTCCCGTCAATAAACAGGCCGTTGCCGCCGCGTTTGGCCGGGCAGCGCAAAGCTATTCACAGCACGATGAGCTGCAACGCCTGAGCGCGCGCGGGCTGCTGGCCGCGCTCGGTGAGGGGCATTTTATGCAGGTGCTGGACGCGGGCTGCGGGCCAGGCGGCAATAGCCGCTACTGGCGCGCAACGGGCAGCCACGTCACGGCGCTGGATTTATCCGCGCAGATGCTGGATGAAGCCCGCCAGCAGCAGTCAGCAGACCGTTATCTGGTGGCCGATATCGAGGCCATCCCGCTGGAGGATGCGCTGTTTGACCTCGTCTGGAGCCATCTGGCGGTGCAGTGGTGCACCAGCCTGTCGCAGGCGCTACGCGAGCTTTACCGCGTGGCACGGCCCGGCGGAGCGGTGGCCTTTACCACCCTGCTGGAAAGTTCGTTGCCGGAGCTGAATCAGGCGTGGAGGGCGGTGGATGCGCAGCCGCACGCCAACCGGTTTCTCTCGCACGAACAGGTCACTCAGGCGCTGGCAGGCTGGCGTTATCGCAGCGAGGTCCAGACCGTCACCCTCGAATTTAGCGATGCGTTAAGCGCCATGCGCTCTCTTAAGGGCATAGGCGCGACGCACCTGCACGCCGGTCGGGAGAAGAAACCCCTTACCCGCGGACAACTCCAGCGTCTCGGGCTGGCCTGGCCGCAGGATCGAGGCCGGTTCCCGCTCTCTTATCATCTTTTTCATGGGATTATTGAACGTGACTGAACGTTATTTTGTTACCGGTACGGACACTGAGGTCGGTAAAACGGTTGCCAGCGCTGCGCTGTTGCAGGCGGCGCGTCTGCTGGGGAAAACAACGGCCGGGTATAAGCCCGTAGCCTCCGGCAGCGAGATGACGCCGGAAGGCTTACGCAATACTGATGCGCTGGCGCTACAGCGTAACAGCAGCCTTGCGCTGGCCTATTCTGCGGTGAACCCTTATACCTTTGCTGAACCCACCTCGCCGCACATCGTCAGCGCCGATGAAGATCGTCCGATTGATTTTTCGGTGCTCTCTTCCGGATTACGCAACCTGGAAACGCAGGCCGACTGGGTGCTGGTGGAGGGGGCTGGCGGCTGGTTTACCCCGCTGTCCGACGAGCAGACATTTGCTGACTGGGTGCTGGCCGAACAGCTTCCGGTCATTCTGGTGGTCGGCGTGAAGCTTGGCTGTATCAATCACGCTATGCTGACCGCTCAGGCCGTGCAGCAGGCCGGGTTGCGTCTGGCAGGGTGGATTGCCAATGACGTGGTTGCGCCGGGTAAACGTCATGCTGAGTATCTGGCGACGCTGAAGCGGGTGCTGCCTGCGCCGTTTCTCGGCGAGATCCCGTGGCTTGCCGACGGCGCAGAGCAGGCGGAAACCGGACGCTATCTTGACCTCAGCGCCTTATGTCCCGCGCCATCCAGTGCGCAATAAGGTCGTCATCCAGCTCGTTAACGTGGCCCTGTGCCACGTTACGCCCGCGATAGAGCATGCAGAAACGATCCGCTACCCGGCGGATAAACGACAGCTGTTGCTCCGCTAACAGCACCGTCATTCCCAGCTCCCGATTCAACCGTACCAGCAGTTGACCCAGCCTGCGGGCGAAGCCTTGCCCTGCGCCATACATGGGCTCATCCAGAATCAACACGCGCGGGCGATTAACCAGCGCACTGGCGAGGGCCAGCTGATACTGGTCGTCGGGGGACAGCGCAGAGGCACGGCTCTGTCGCAGCGGATAGAGTTCCGGAAACAGGGCGTACACGTCATTTTTTGATGTCGGGTCGGATTTCCCCGTCGCCCGCATAGCGATATGAAGATTTTCATCGACGGTCAGCTGGGAAAATATCCGCCGATCCTGCGGGACGTAGCCTATCGTTGGCGACGCCGTGAATGCTGACGCAGGGCTGAGCAAATTACGCGGCGGCGCGCCAGCCTCATGCCAGATGATGGTGCCGCTCTCAACGGGCACCTTTCCGGTAATGCAGTTCATGAGCGTGGATTTACCCATGCCAGGCAGGCCAACAATGCCCGTACAGATGCCTTGCGGGAAATCGATATTCACGTTCCATAGCGTATGTTGGCTTCCGTAAAACTGATTTACAGCACGCAGACTCAACATCTTTCTCTCCTTAAAAATGTGTGGGGTAATGCTCAGGCTGATATCTGCAAAACGCCTGCCAGAAACAAAATAATGATTAAAAAAGAGCCATTTTTAGGAATAACCCACTGCTAAAAGCTTAACGTTTGTTCGAATTGCACGCTCCCGGTGCCGTGCGTGTCGAATCGTGGTGCAGGGAAAATGACGGAATTGTGATTAAGATCTCGCCGGTTACTTATGAAAAAATGAACGTTTTCCAGGCAAAAAAGAGTGATAAAAATTTTTTACTGCCGCTTCGTGGGAAAAACCGGGAATTTGCTGGAGTGCATGCTGTACGGGCTGGAGGCAGTTATCCACTATTCCTGTGGATAACCTTGTGCATTAGAGTTAGAAAACACGCGATAAGCGAGAGAACACGCGGGTTACGCCCAAATTGATGCGAAACGCGGCTTTAGGAAATAGTCTATATTTTTTAACGAATTAGATAAAAGCAATTCCCTCAGCGCCAGCGACACCTGTTGCCATAAAACTTTCATAACCGCCCTTGACAAATGTTAAAAAAGTAATAGTTCTGGGGATAACCCCCTGAGGCTGGTGTTTTATATTGTCACAGTTGAAATTTAGCTCGCGAACGCACTAATCCTCTCTGCGCTACGCTAAATATCCTGACACGCTACTGGTTTTCCATCCAGTGTTTTTTACTGGCAATCCTGGCCACAACGAGTAAAATTACTCACCTGCCGCTTATTCTGTCATCAGGTCGTCGCCCATGAGTAAACCGTTCAAATTGAATTCTGCTTTCCGTCCTTCCGGGGATCAGCCCGAGGCCATTCGTCGCCTGGAAGAGGGGCTGGAAGACGGGCTGGCGCACCAGACCCTGCTGGGGGTAACCGGTTCGGGTAAAACCTTCACTATTGCCAACGTCATTGCCGATCTTCAGCGTCCTACGATGGTTCTCGCGCCGAACAAAACGCTGGCGGCGCAGCTGTATGGTGAGATGAAAGAGTTCTTCCCGGAAAACGCGGTGGAGTATTTCGTCTCCTACTACGACTACTACCAGCCGGAAGCCTACGTTCCCAGCTCCGACACGTTTATCGAGAAAGATGCCTCGGTGAACGAACATATCGAGCAGATGCGTTTGTCGGCGACCAAGGCGCTGCTGGAGCGTCGTGATGTGGTGGTGGTGGCCTCGGTGTCGGCGATCTACGGCCTGGGCGATCCGGATCTCTATCTCAAGATGATGCTGCACCTGACGCAGGGGATGATCATCGATCAGCGGGCAATTTTGCGCCGTCTGGCGGAGTTGCAGTACACCCGTAACGATCAGGCGTTCCAGCGCGGGACCTTCCGCGTACGTGGCGAGGTTATTGATATCTTCCCGGCGGAATCGGACGACATGGCGCTGCGCGTGGAGCTGTTCGATGAAGAGGTTGAACGCCTGTCGCTGTTCGATCCGCTGACCGGTCATGTGGAGTCGGTGATCCAGCGCTTCACCATCTACCCAAAAACGCACTACGTGACGCCACGCGAGCGTATCGTACAGGCGATGGAAGAGATTAAAATTGAGCTGGCAGACCGCCGCAAGGTGCTGCTGGCGAACAACAAGCTGCTGGAAGAGCAGCGCCTGAGCCAGCGTACCCAGTTCGATCTGGAGATGATGAACGAGCTGGGCTACTGCTCCGGCATCGAAAACTACTCGCGCTACCTCTCCGGACGCGGGCCGGGCGAAGCGCCGCCGACGCTGTTTGACTACCTTCCGGCGGACGGCCTGCTGGTGATCGACGAATCCCACGTTACCATCCCCCAGATCGGCGGGATGTACCGCGGTGACCGCGCGCGTAAAGAGACGCTGGTGGAGTACGGATTCCGACTGCCGTCAGCGCTGGACAACCGTCCGATGAAGTTTGAAGAATTTGAGGCGCTTGCTCCGCAGACCATCTACGTATCGGCGACGCCGGGCAACTACGAGCTGGAGAAATCCGGTGATGACGTGGTGGACCAGGTTGTGCGTCCGACCGGGCTGCTGGATCCGATTATCGAGGTGCGTCCGGTGGCGACGCAGGTGGACGATCTGCTCTCGGAAATACGTGCCCGTTCCGCCATCAACGAGCGTGTACTGGTGACCACGCTCACCAAACGTATGGCGGAGGATTTGACGGAGTATCTGGAAGAACACGGCGAGAAGGTGCGGTATCTCCACTCGGATATTGATACCGTGGAGCGTATGGAGATCATCCGCGACCTGCGCCTGGGCGAGTTCGACGTGCTGGTGGGTATCAACCTTCTGCGAGAAGGTCTGGATATGCCGGAAGTGTCGCTGGTGGCGATTCTGGACGCGGACAAAGAGGGCTTCCTGCGTTCCGAGCGCTCGCTGATCCAGACCATTGGCCGTGCCGCGCGTAACGTCAACGGGAAGGCGATTCTGTACGGGGATAAAATCACCCCGTCGATGGCCAAAGCGATTGGCGAAACGGAACGTCGTCGCGAGAAGCAGCAGCGCTATAACGAAGAGCACGGCATCACGCCGCAGGGGCTGAACAAGAAAGTGGTGGATATCCTGGCGCTGGGTCAGAACATTGCGAAGACCAAAGCGAAAGGGCGCGGCAAGGCCCGTTCAGTGGTGGAAGAGGATACCGTCGCGCTGACCCCGAAAGCGTTGCAGCAAAAGATCCACGAGCTGGAAGGGCAGATGATGCAGCACGCGCAGAATCTGGAGTTCGAAGAGGCTGCGCAAATCCGCGATCAGCTGCATCAGCTGCGGGATCTGTTTATTGCGGCATCGTAGTTTTTTGCCCGGTGGCTGTCTCTTATACACATCTCCGAGCCCACGAGACCAGGTACTTCATTTGGGGGGGGGGGGTGGGGGGGGGGGGGGGGGGGGGGGGGGGGGGGGGGGGGGGGGGGGGGGGGGGGGGGGGGGGGGGGGG
>NZ_JBLVYK010000015.1:98981-103979 GCF_048284255.1 Enterobacter cloacae complex sp.6700776
CCCCCCCCCCCCCCCCCCCCCCCCCCCCCCCCCCCCAGATGAAGTACCTGGTCTCGTGGGCTCGGAGATGTGTATAAGAGACAGACAAAAGACGCTAAACCTGTAGGCCCGGTAAGCGCAGCGCCACCGGGGTTTTTGTTAACCTAATGCCTGAATCGCCTTCTCCAGCGCCTCGCGCAGCAGATGGCGGTCGTGGCGATATTTAATATCGCTCGCTTCCAGCGGCTCTTGCACCACCACGCGATCGCCAATCCCCGACACATCTACTTTTGGCCCGACCACGACACCATCGATAATTTTCTTACCAACATACTGTTCCATCAGGTCCAGCTTATCCGCCAGCGACAGGCTTGCCGCCGCCGGACTGAGTTCGCGGCCTAAATTACCGATATAGACCATGGGCGCAGGCGTTCTGCGCAGCGCCTGCGCCAGCTCTTTCACCAGCAGGATCGGCATCAGGCTGGTATAAAAACTCCCCGGCCCAATCAGGATCAGATCGGCCTCGCCAATCGCTTCAACCGCTTCACGCGTTGCGGGTACGCTGGGGTAGGTCATCAGCTCTTTTGGCGGAAGGAGAAGCTGGTCGATATTCACTTCACCATACACTTCGTGATCGTCAGCATCGATCGCCATCAAATCTACCGGCTGTTCGGACATCGGGATCAGGAACGCATCCACTTTTAGCAGGTTACGAATTAAATTGATCGCTTCCAGAGGGCGCACGCTCAGGTGATCCAGCGCCTTTAACATCAGATTTCCAAGGTTATGGCCTGAAAGTTCGCCATTTCCCCCAAAACGGTACTCAAACATCGCCGAGGCCACGCTTGGCTCAGTGATGAGCTGGTTGAGGCAGTTGCGCATATCACCCCAGGCTATCCCGCCTTCAGCACGTCGGATCCGCCCGGTTGAGCCGCCGTTGTCCGTTGTTGTCACGATGCCCGTCAGGCGTGAGCCCAGTGACGATAACGACGACATAACCCGTCCCAGACCGTGACCTCCTCCAAGAGCGACCACGCGGTCCAGATCCGCAAAAGTGCGATTGCGCATACCTATTCCTTATCCTGTTAAGCTTGCGTCACAGTAACGCAACTACTCCTAAAAGACGATGCCTCTCACAAACCATAATGACGTATATCAATGCGAAAGCGCTGTTTTTGCGTATTCTGTAGTGAAAATGCACGATAACATCGTTATGTATAAATTTATATAGCGAAAAGCGACAATGGCGAAGTGGCGATTTCCACGCTACTATCGCCATAACCACGTTTTCAAAACTGAAAACATACACTCTAGCCCTGGCGCCTGTGTCGAGAGATATGGCGCCCTGGCCGTGGCGGATTTGCCACCAGGGTACAGAAAGAAATGACTGTGCCTCCCGATCTGGAAAGGTGTACATGGCTTCACAACTTACTGATGCTTTCGCGCGTAAGTTTTTCTACTTACGTTTGTCGATTACCGACGTGTGTAACTTCCGTTGCACCTACTGCCTGCCCGATGGCTACAAGCCGGGCAGCGTCACCAACAACGGCTTTCTCTCCGTGGATGAAGTACGCCGCGTCACGCGCGCGTTCTCTGAACTCGGTACGGAAAAAGTGCGTCTTACCGGGGGAGAGCCCTCCCTGCGCCGTGATTTCCCTGACATCATTGCCGCCGTGCGTGAAAACGAACGTATCCGCCAGATAGCGGTGACCACCAACGGTTACCGCATGGCGCGTGACGTGGCGAACTGGCGCGATGCGGGGCTGACGGCGATCAACGTCAGCGTCGATAGCCTGGACGCCCGTCAGTTCCACGCCATTACCGGCCAGGATAAGTTCCAGCAGGTAATGGACGGCATCGATGCCGCGTTCACCGCCGGTTTCGACAAGGTCAAAGTCAATACCGTGTTGATGCGTGATGTGAACCACCATCAGCTGGACACCTTTCTGGCGTGGATCAAACCGCGCCGCATTCAACTGCGTTTTATTGAGCTGATGGAGACCGGGGAGGGCAGCGAGCTGTTCCGTCGCCATCACATCTCCGGCATGGTCCTGCGTGACGAACTGCTGAAACGCGGCTGGATCCACCAGATCCGCCAGCGCAGCGATGGCCCGGCGCAGGTCTTTTGTCATCCGGATTATGAAGGCGAAATCGGCCTGATCATGCCCTATGAAAAAGATTTCTGTGCCAGCTGCAACCGCCTGCGCGTCTCCTCTGTTGGCAAGCTGCACCTCTGCCTGTTCGGGGATGGCGGCGTCGATCTGCGCGATTTGCTGGAAGACGACGCCCAACAGGACGTGCTTGAAGCACGCATTTCCGAGGCGCTGACGCACAAAAAGCAGACCCATTTCCTGCATCAGGGCAATACCGGCATTACTCAGAACCTGTCCTATATCGGCGGGTAATCAGGCTTTAGAAGGAACCAGAAGATGAGTCAGGTAAGCGCGGAATTTATCCCGACACGCATTGCTATTCTTACCGTTTCCGAACGTCGTGGTGAAGAGGATGATACCTCCGGCCACTGGCTGCGCGAGGCGGCACACGAAGCCGGGCACCAGATTGTTGATAAAGCGATCGTCAAAGAGAACCGTTACGCCATTCGCGCTCAGGTTTCACAGTGGATTGCGAGTGATGACGTCCAGGTTGTACTGATCACTGGCGGCACCGGCTTTACCGCAGGCGACCAGGCGCCGGAAGCGCTGCTTCCGCTGTTCGATCGCGAAGTAGAAGGCTTCGGCGAAGTGTTCCGCATGCTCTCATTTGAAGAGATTGGCACCTCTACGCTCCAGTCCCGTGCCGTCGCGGGGGTAGCGAACAAGACGCTGATCTTCGCCATGCCGGGCTCGACCAAAGCCTGCCGCACCGCGTGGGAAAACATTATTGCCCCGCAGCTGGATGTCCGTACCCGTCCGTGTAATTTCCATCCCCATTTAAAGAAATAAGCTATGTCACAACTGACCCACATAAACGCCGCTGGCGAAGCGCATATGGTGGATGTCTCCGCCAAAGCCGAAACGGTGCGCGAGGCGCGTGCTGAAGCGTTCGTCACCATGCTGCCGGAGACGCTGGCGATGATTATCGACGGTAGCCATCACAAGGGTGATGTGTTTGCCACCGCCCGCATCGCCGGTATTCAGGCCGCTAAACGCACCTGGGACCTCATCCCGCTCTGCCATCCGCTGATGCTTAGCAAAGTGGAGGTAAATTTGCAGGCGCAGCCGGAGCATAACCGCGTGCGTATCGAGTCCCTGTGCCGCTTAACCGGGAAAACCGGTGTGGAGATGGAGGCGTTAACGGCAGCCTCCGTGGCGGCGCTGACCATCTACGACATGTGTAAAGCGGTGCAGAAAGATATGGTGATTGGCCCGGTGCGTCTGCTGGCAAAAAGCGGCGGCAAATCCGGTGATTTTAAGGTGGAAAGCCATGATTAAGGTGCTCTTTTTTGCCCAGGTCCGTGAGCTGATCAATACCGACAGCCTGACGCTGGACGGCTCTTTCGAAAACGTCGCCGCCCTGCGTGCGCATCTGGCGGCGCAAAGCGACCGCTGGGCGCTGGCGCTGGATGAAGGCAAATTGCTGGCCGCCGTGAATCAGACGCTGGTGGAGTTGACCCACCCGCTGGCTGATGGGGATGAAGTGGCCTTCTTCCCGCCGGTCACAGGGGGTTGAGATGACGGAAACCCGAATTCTGGTTGGCCATGAGCGTTTTAACGTGGGCACGGAATATGACTGGCTGGCCGGGCGCGACGAAGACGGCGCGGTCGTGACCTTTACCGGGAAAGTGCGTAATCATAATCTCGGCGACAGCGTAAAAGCGCTGACGCTGGAGCACTATCCGGGAATGACCGAAAAATCGCTGGCGGCCATTGTCGAAGAGGCGCGAGGCCGCTGGCCGCTGGGGCGCGTTACGGTTATCCATCGCATCGGCGAAATGTGGCCCGGCGAAGAAATTGTGTTTGTCGGCGTCACCAGCGCCCATCGCGGGAGTGCTTTTGCGGCGGGGGAGTTCATCATGGATTACCTCAAAACTAAAGCGCCGTTCTGGAAGCGTGAAGCGACGCCGGAAGGTGAGCGCTGGGTGGAATCGCGGGACAGCGACAAACAGGCTGCCAGCCGCTGGTAACAGGTTTACGTGGATGTGTTAGTCTTAACGTGTGTGTTTACTTAATCAGGAGTGAATCATGGACCGATTTCCGCGTTCCGATTCGATAGTTCAGCAGACCCGTAGCGGGCTGCAAACCTACATGGCTCAGGTATATGGCTGGATGACGGTTGGCCTGCTGCTTACCGCGTTTATCGCGTGGTATGCGGCAAACACGCCTGAACTGATGATGTTTATCTTCTCCAGCAAAATCACCTTCTTTGGGCTGATTATTGCGCAACTGGCGCTGGTATTCGTGCTCTCCGGGCTGGTGCACAAGCTCAGCGCGGGCATGGCGACCACGCTGTTTATGCTCTATTCGGCGCTGACCGGGCTGACGCTCTCCAGTATTTTCATCGTTTACACCTACTCCTCCATCGCCAGCACCTTTGTGGTGACCGGCGGGATGTTCGGTGTGATGAGCCTGTACGGTTACACCACCAAACGTGACCTGAGCGGCTTCGGCAACATGCTGTTTATGGGGCTGATAGGGATTGTGCTGGCGTCGCTGGTGAACCTGTGGTTGAAGAGTGACGCGCTGATGTGGGCGGTGACCTATATCGGGGTGGTGATCTTCGTGGGCTTAACCGCCTACGACACCCAGAAGCTGAAAAACATCGGTGAACAAATTGATGTTCGCGACAGTTCAAACCTGCGCAAATACTCGATTCTGGGCGCGCTGACGCTGTATCTGGACTTCATCAACCTGTTCCTGATGCTGCTGCGTATCTTCGGCAACCGTCGCTAGTGAGGGTGGCGCTGTCTGATGCCCTCACCCTGACCCTCTCCCACAGGGCTGAGGGTTCCCCACAAATTAATGCGAGCACTGAGCAATCCCCTCGCCCCTCCGGGGAGAGGGTTAGGGTGAGGGGAACATA
>NZ_JBLVYK010000160.1:0-305 GCF_048284255.1 Enterobacter cloacae complex sp.6700776
GCATTCTGGTGATGAAATTTCGTCTCCTGAGACCCTTTATCAGCCATTCCTTGAGTTCGCTGAGCATATTTTACCCCAATCCGTAAAACGCTCCGCAATTACATCAGCGTACCGCATTCCTGAAACTCAAGCCGTGCCTATGCTTTTACAACAAGCTGAGCTGCCTCCAGAGCAAGCTGATGCTGCTCATAAATTGGCTTACTCCATTGCAGAAAAACTGCGTAATCAAAAAAATGGGGTTGGTCGTTCAGGCTTAGTTCAAGGGTTATTACAAGAATTTTCGCTGTCTTCTCAAGAAGGTGTGG
>NZ_JBLVYK010000161.1:0-305 GCF_048284255.1 Enterobacter cloacae complex sp.6700776
GGTATAACCAAAGCGCTTATGATAGCTTTGAGTAAAGTAAGACTGACTTGAAAAGCCGGCTTCCATAGAAACTTCTACAATACTCATCGACGTATTTATCAATAATTGGTGTGCATACATGATGCGCTTCTCACTGATCCAAGAACGAGGTGATGTTGCATAAACAGTATGAAATAGCTCTTTGAATGTTGTTAAGCCCATGCCAAACGTTCTGGCAAACTCATTTAACTTCCACTCTTTTAAATAATTATTTTCCATGAATGTCTGCAAACGCTCAGCTTGACGATTACTGAGTTGTCGTAAAT
>NZ_JBLVYK010000162.1:0-305 GCF_048284255.1 Enterobacter cloacae complex sp.6700776
GTATTGTTGATGCTGGTGGCATATATGGGACGCCTGAAAGGGGCAAACCCAGAACTGGAAGAGCGTATTGCTCATGCGCTTCACGCACTGCCTGCGCGTATTGAAAGCATGCTGTCTCAAGACAAAGTGATTGAAGCGTTAGCTGAAGATTTCTCAGACAAAAACCACGCACTGTTCTTAGGTCGTGGTGATCAGTTCCCTATCGCCGTTGAAGGCGCACTGAAACTGAAAGAGATTTCGTATATCCACGCCGAAGCGTATGCAGCGGGCGAATTAAAACATGGCCCATTAGCGTTAATTGATGC
>NZ_JBLVYK010000163.1:0-304 GCF_048284255.1 Enterobacter cloacae complex sp.6700776
TCTCTGAACGCTCCTCACCACTAAAAATACCCACACCCCACGCAAAATTAAAATTTTGCAGATTCCTTATTTACAACAATGGGTTAATGAAAAATAAATGTGCGGTGATGTGTTACAAAGTGCAGATCCAAGTCGTGGACGACTCTATGGCGAATCGCTGACGAATTGCCCACGATTCATATGTGAATCACGCTTTATTATCATATTGTTATGATGAATCGACTCTTGATTCAATTCATCACTTTGGGTGTTTTTTGCTCATGGTGACTCTTGATTCAATTCACGATTCGAATCGCCGGTGAAT
>NZ_JBLVYK010000164.1:0-304 GCF_048284255.1 Enterobacter cloacae complex sp.6700776
TAATATGACCGAGAATTTACAGCCCTTGGTCAATTAGCTGCTATTATTAAATGGTTGTTTTGTAACTCATCATTTTATAAGCAATTAGGGCTCAGTAAATGGTTATAAAAAGAGACTGCCTTGTTTATAGCCCTTATTTATAACCCTAAAAGTCATCGACACAGTCCCTTACGATTAAGCGAGCTAACATGTACGATAATTTGAAAAGTTTAGGTATCAGCAATCCGCAAGATATCGACCGCTATTCCCTGCGCCAAGAAGCTAATAACGATATTTTAAAAATTTACTTTCGCAAAGATAAAGG
>NZ_JBLVYK010000165.1:0-304 GCF_048284255.1 Enterobacter cloacae complex sp.6700776
TTCCATACTTGGTATTGAACGCATCAATTACGTTATCGAGGAGTCAAAATGGGTCTGTTTGATCAAGTGTTAGGCATGGTTGCAGGCGATAAAATGCAACAGTTTCAATCTGTTATTGATTGGGTTGAAAAGCAAGGCGGGCTCTCAGGTGTCGTCGATAAATTTAACACTGAAGGCTTAGGCGGGATCGTTTCATCATGGGTTGCTGAAGGTGAAAATTTGCCAGTTAATGCTAGCCAGTTAATGCAAGTTTTCGGTGATTCAGGGATCCAAGAACTCGCTCAACGCGTTGGTTTAGATCCAC
>NZ_JBLVYK010000166.1:0-304 GCF_048284255.1 Enterobacter cloacae complex sp.6700776
GCTGAACGGCGAAGCTTATGCGACTGCATTAAGCAAAATCTACACCTTTGGTCCAACTTTCCGTGCTGAAAACTCCAACACCAGCCGCCACTTGGCTGAATTCTGGATGTTAGAGCCTGAAGTTGCATTTGCTAACTTAGATGACATCGCGGGTCTGGCTGAAAAAATGCTGAAATATGCATTCAAAGCAGCATTAACTGAACGTCGTGATGACCTTGAATTCTTTGCTGAGCGTGTCGATAAAGACGTGATTAACCGTCTGGAACGTTTTGTGAATCCTGATTTTGCGCAAGTTGACTATACC
>NZ_JBLVYK010000167.1:0-303 GCF_048284255.1 Enterobacter cloacae complex sp.6700776
GTTTTATGGGCACCACCGTGGTGAGCGGCACGGCACAAGCAATGGTGATTGCTAAAGGAGCCAACACTTGGTTTGGTCAACTGGCGGGGCGTGTTAGTGAGCAGGAAAGCGAGCCGAATGCCTTTCAGCAGGGGATCAGCCGCGTCAGTATGCTGCTGATTCGCTTTATGCTGGTGATGGCTCCGGTGGTGTTGCTTATCAACGGTTACACCAAAGGCGACTGGTGGGAAGCGGCACTGTTTGCGCTTTCGGTCGCGGTAGGCTTAACGCCGGAAATGTTGCCGATGATTGTTACCTCGACGC
>NZ_JBLVYK010000168.1:0-303 GCF_048284255.1 Enterobacter cloacae complex sp.6700776
ACCCAGACCCAGAGAGAGCGCGGATATCGGATCTTTCACCAGTCCGCCGGGACTCATAATCGCCGCCCCTTTCGGGTGGACCGCCATCGCCTCGGTAAACAGGTTATTGAAGCTGAAGCCGACGTGCTTCATGACCATAAAGGCCATAAAGCTGGCGCCGCACAGCAACAGAACCGCTTTAATAATCTGCACCCAGGTAGTCGCCAGCATGCCGCCGAACAGGACATAGAGCACCATCAGCACGCCAACCAGCACTACGGCGACATGGTAATTAAGGCCGAACAGCAGCTGGATTAGCTTGCC
>NZ_JBLVYK010000169.1:0-303 GCF_048284255.1 Enterobacter cloacae complex sp.6700776
GCAGCGTGTCCGTATGTTCCAGCAGTTCCGACCAGCTTCTCTGTAAATACAACCGCTTAAGATGGGCTTTACTCTCAGGCTTGGGAGGCAATAGCCGTGTCCGGCCGGAGGCATCCAGCGGCGGTAACTCCGTTAACGTATCCCAACGCACACTCTTCATCAGATGATGACCTGCCAGCCATCCGCCGGGACACTCACGCAGATATTTCGCCAGCACCTTAGCCTGATCGAGCAAATCACGACCTGACGTGACGGTATGCATTACCGGTGCGGTGTCCGTATGTTGGGGGAGCAGATCGTGTT
>NZ_JBLVYK010000016.1:0-96446 GCF_048284255.1 Enterobacter cloacae complex sp.6700776
AAACCTAACGCCAACAGCCGTCCGACGGGTGACACCACCGGCTACCTGGCAAACCCGAAGGAGGTGTGAGATGGGAAGTGGATGGCATGAATGGCCGCTTATGATCTTCACGGTCTTTGGGCAGTGTGTTGCAGGCGGGTTTATCGTCCTTGCGCTGGCGCTGTTAAAAGGGAACCTCAATGCTGAACAGCAGCAGCGTTTAGTATTGAGCATGTTTGGCCTGTGGGTGTTGATGGGGATTGGGTTTATCGCCTCTACGCTGCACCTGGGCTCACCGATGCGCGCGTTTAACTCCCTGAACCGCGTAGGTGCCTCTTCGCTGAGTAACGAGATTGCCAGCGGCGCAATCTTCTTTGCAGTTGGCGGGCTGGGGTGGTTACTGGCAGCGCTGAAAAAGCTGCCGTCAGGGTTACGTGCGTTGTGGCTCATCGTCACCATGGTACTGGGCGTTGTCTTCGTCTGGATGATGGTCCGGGTGTACAACACCATTGATACCGTTCCGACCTGGTACAGCGTCTGGACGCCGATGAGCTTCTTCCTGACCATGTTTATTGGCGGGCCGCTGCTGGGTTATCTGCTTCTGCGTGTAGCTGGCATTAATGGTTGGGCGATGCGCCTGCTGCCCGCGGTCTCGCTGCTGGCACTGGTCATCAGTACCGTTGTAGCGCTTATGCAGGGAGCGGAGCTGGCGACGATTCACAGCTCTATCCAACAGGCTTCGGCGCTGGTACCGGATTACGGTTCTCTGATGGCCTGGCGTGTGGTGCTGCTGACGGCGGCGCTGGTGTGCTGGATTGCCCCTCAGCTTAAAGGTTACGCGCCTGCGCTACCGTTGCTGTCACTGGCCTTTGTGCTGGTGTTGGCAGGGGAGTTAATTGGTCGCGGCGTATTTTACGGTCTGCATATGACGGTCGGTATGGCTGTCGCCAGCTAATTTTAGATTTTGTTATAAAAAGCCGGGACATAGTGCCCGGCTTTTCTTTTTTCATTCATGAAATTTTTCGACTGATGTTTCGTTGTAAAAATTCCCGGAAATAAATAAAAACAAATAGATAATTAATATTGGTAGCAGGCTTTGCATTAGCAGGATGAGTTTTTTAAATCGACAAGGCGCATATCGTGCGTGACGCCTGAATCGGTGGATTGACTTTGTTTTTGCCAGTGGCATGATGCGCACGAAATCTGAACTTCCTCACGGTTTTTAATCCATGACCACCTATACCCGCCCGGTGCTTTTGTTGCTCTGTGGCCTGCTTTTGCTGACCCTGGCGATCGCGGTGTTGAACACACTCGTCCCGCTATGGCTCGCCCATGAAAACTTACCAACCTGGCAGGTGGGTATGGTTAGCTCGTCCTTTTTTACGGGCAATCTGCTGGGCACCTTATTAACGGGCAGCCTTATTAAGCGCTTTGGTTTTAACCGCAGTTATTATCTGGCGTCACTGATCTTTGCCGTCGGATGCGCCGGTTTAGGACTGATGGTCGGCTTCTGGAGCTGGATGGTCTGGCGCTTTATTGCGGGCGTTGGCTGCGCCATGATCTGGGTGGTGGTTGAAAGTGCGCTGATGTGCAGCGGCACGTCCCGTAATCGCGGGCGTCTGCTGGCGGCTTATATGATGGTTTACTACGTCGGTACCGTTCTGGGACAACTGATGGTCAGCAAATTCCCAACCGACCTGATGAGCGTTCTGCCATGGGTAACAGGGATGGTGCTGGCCGCAATTCTGCCGCTGCTCTTTACCCGTATCGTGAACCAGAGCAGTGAGCATCAGGAGGCCACGCACGTTTGGCCGATGCTGAGACTGCGTCAGGCGCGCCTGGGGATTAACGGCTGTATTATTTCCGGGATTGTGCTGGGGTCGCTCTATGGCCTGATGCCGCTCTATCTCAACCATCAGGGCGTCAGCGATTCCGGGATCGGTTTCTGGATGGCGGTGATGGTCAGCGCGGGGATTGTCGGCCAGTGGCCGATTGGCCGCCTGGCGGACCGCTTTGGTCGTCTGCTGGTGCTGCGCGTCCAGGTTTTCGTGGTCATCATGGGCTGTCTCGCCATGCTCAGCAACGCCGCGATGGCGCCTGCGCTGTTCATTCTGGGGGCTGCGGGTTTTACGCTCTATCCGGTCGCGATGGCCTGGGCCTGTGAGAAAGTTGAGCATCACCAGCTGGTGGCGATGAACCAGGCATTGTTGCTGAGTTACACCATCGGCAGTTTACTGGGGCCGACTTTTACCGCTATGCTCATGCAAAATTACTCTGATAATCTGCTGTTTATCATGATCGCCAGCGTATCGTTTATTTATCTGTTAATGTTGCTGCGCAAAGCGGGCGAGCACCCAACGCCAGTGGCACATGCCTGATTAAATAAAAGCCTGTCGATGACAGGCTTTTTTGTCCCTGTCACATATAAGACTTTTACTTATTGTGAGTTTTTACTGCCTGGCGATAATTCAAATGAGTTCTACCACTAAAAGGCAGCAATCATGTCTACTCGTCGTTTTTCCACTACCGCACTTGCCGTAGTGTTGGCTTTAACGTTTGCAACGGCTCCGGCCATGGCTAATCCAGGAAACGGGAATGGCGGTGGTCACGGAAACGGTGGCGGACAAGGTAATAGCGGCAATCATGGTAACGGGAACGCTGGTAACCATGGTAATAAGCACAATACCGGCCAGGATAATCCAGGAAAATCGGATAAGAGCTTTAAAAACAGCAACGATGTTGGTCATGATGTTGACGTCCGCGTGAGCTTCGATCATGCCCGCCATCTGGCACTGAATTACGGCTTAACGGGCTACGACTCTCTGCCTCCGGGTATTGCGAAAAACCTGGCGCGCGGTAAGCCACTGCCTCCGGGCATTGCGAAGAAAACCGTGCCAGCCGATATGCTGGGTCAGCTTCCTTCTTATCCGGGCTATGAATGGCGCGTGGTGGGTGACGACCTGGTCTTAATTGCGCTGAGTACCGCGATTGTGACTTCGGTGATTAACGGCGTCTTTAAATAGAATATAAAAAGGCCCGGTTTTCACCGGGCCTTTTCGTTAATACATGACCTTGTGGCCATACTGCTCAAGAATACCTTTGACGCGCTCCATCGTCTCTTTTTTCGGCGGCTTCACGCCATCGAGCTTGTACTCTTCACCCATTGCCACCCATTTGTGTTTACCCAGCTCGTGATAGGGCAGGAGTTCAATTTTCTCCACGTTACCCATATCCCGGGTAAATTCGCCCAGACGATGTGCAGAATCATCATCATCTGACCAGCCCGGTACCACCACGTAGCGGATCCAGGTCTTGACGCCTTTGTTGGCAATGTATTTGGCAAATTCCAGCGTACGGTGGTTTGAGACGCCAACCAGATTCTGGTGGATCTCATCGTTCATCTGCTTGAGATCGAGCATCACCAGATCGGTCACTTCAAGCAGTTCATCAATAACCGGATCGTAACGGCGCACAAAGCCGTTGGTGTCGAGGCAGGTATGAATACCTTCTTTATGGCAGGCGCGGAACCAGTCGCGCACAAATTCAGCCTGAAGAATGGCTTCACCGCCGGATGCCGTCACGCCACCGCCGGACGCGTTCATGAAGTGGCGATAGGTCACCACCTCTTTCATCAGATCTTCAACGGTGACTTCTTTACCGCCATGGGTGTCCCAGGTGTCACGGTTATGGCAGTACAGGCAGCGCATCAGGCAGCCCTGGAAGAAAGTGATAAAGCGGATCCCCGGGCCATCGACGGTGCCACAGGATTCAAAGGAGTGAATGCGACCAATAATTGACATTGCGGTGATATCTCCGAATTTGGCCCATCCGGGGGCCTATGTAGATGCACAGCTCAAAGGCTATGTCGAGTCTGTTTTGGCTGTTATCCATTAAGTATAGATAGCGGACAAAAGAGACTGATGAAGCGAGGGTGTTAAAAAGGCCCCACTTGCGTGGAGCCTTTATTGTACGCTTTTTAACGCGTGATTTCAGTCAATTCCACTTACATGGACTGAGTGAAAGTACGGGTGATAACGTCCTGCTGCTGTTCTTTCGTCAGGGAGTTAAAACGTACTGCGTAGCCTGATACACGAATGGTCAGCTGAGGATATTTCTCAGGATGTTCCATCGCGTCGAGCAGCATTTCACGGTTCATCACGTTCACGTTCAGGTGCTGACCACCTTCGATGGACGCTTCGTGGTGGAAGTAACCATCCATCAGACCCGCGAGGTTAGTTTTACGTACTTCGTCATCTTTACCCAGCGCGTTTGGCACGATAGAGAAGGTGTAAGAGATACCATCTTTTGCGTATGCAAACGGCAGTTTAGCAACGGAGGTCAGAGAGGCAACCGCACCTTTCTGGTCACGACCGTGCATTGGGTTAGCACCTGGGCCGAATGGCGCGCCAGCACGACGACCGTCTGGGGTGTTACCGGTTTTCTTACCATACACAACGTTAGAGGTGATGGTCAGAACAGACTGAGTCGGGATAGCGTTACGATAGGTAGTGAGTTTCTGAATTTTCTTCATGAAACGTTCTACCAGGTCAACCGCCATGTCATCAACGCGAGCGTCGTTGTTACCAAACTGCGGATATTCGCCTTCGATTTCGAAGTCGATAGCCAGACCATCTTCGTCACGAATTGGTTTAACTTTCGCATATTTGATTGCAGACAGGGAGTCAGCCGCAACGGACAGACCTGCGATACCACACGCCATGGTGCGAACGACGTCACGGTCGTGCAGCGCCATCAGAGAGGCTTCGTAGCTGTACTTGTCGTGCATGTAGTGGATGACGTTCAGCGCAGTGACATACTGCTTAGCCAGCCAGTCCATGAAGTGATCCATGCGCTCCATCACTTCGTCGAAGTTCAGAAGGTCGCCTTTGATCGGTTCAGACTTAGGACCAACCTGCATTTTCAGTTTTTCGTCAACGCCGCCGTTGATTGCGTACAGCATGGTTTTCGCCAGGTTTGCACGCGCACCGAAGAACTGCATTTGCTTACCAACAACCATTGGGCTTACGCAGCACGCGATAGCGTAGTCGTCGTTGTTGAAGTCCGGACGCATCAGGTCATCGTTCTCGTATTGCAGAGAAGAGGTGTCGATGGACACTTTAGCGGCGAATTTCTTGAAGTTCAGTGGCAGTTTTTCAGACCACAGAACGGTGATGTTCGGCTCCGGAGAAGGACCCATGGTGTACAGGGTGTTCAGGAAGCGGAAGCTGTTTTTGGTTACCAGCGTACGGCCATCTACGCCCATACCGCCGATAGATTCGGTTGCCCAGATTGGGTCACCAGAGAACAGCTCATCATATTCTGGAGTACGCAGGAAGCGAACCATACGCAGTTTCATGACCAGGTGGTCAATCATTTCCTGAGCGTCTTGTTCGGTGATTTTGCCTGCTTTGATATCGCGTTCGATATACGCATCCAGGAAGGTGGATACGCGGCCGAAGGACATTGCTGCACCGTTCTGAGACTTAACCGCGGCCAGGTAGCCGAAGTAGGTCCACTGGATAGCTTCCTGAGCGTTGGTTGCAGGACCAGAGATATCACAGCCGTATTTAGCCGCCATCTCTTTGATCTGACCCAGCGCACGGTGCTGTTCAGCAATCTCTTCACGCAGACGGATAGTCGCTTCCAGGTTTACGCCGTTTTCCAGGTCAGACTGGAGAGAGACGAACTGCGCGTATTTGTCTTTCATCAGGAAGTCGATACCGTACAGCGCAACGCGACGGTAGTCACCGATGATACGGCCACGGCCATAGGCATCTGGCAGACCGGTCAGAACGCCAGATTTACGGCAGTTCAGAATGTCTTTGGTGTAAACATCGAATACACCCTGGTTATGGGTTTTACGGTATTCGGTGAAGATTTTTTTCAGCATTGGGTCCAGCTCGCGGTTATACGCTTTGCAGGAACCTTCAACCATTTTAATGCCACCGAACGGGATGATTGCGCGTTTCAGTGGTGCTTCAGTCTGGAGACCAACGATTTTCTCAAGGGCTTTGTTGATGTAGCCAGCATCGTGAGAAGTGATGGTAGAAGCAACGGAGGTGTCAAAATCAACTGGCGCGTGAGTGCGGTTTTCCAGTTTAACGCCTTCCATTACGCTGTCCCACAGCTTGGTGGTTGCGTCAGTTGCACCAGCCAGGAAGGATTCGTCACCTTCATACGGGGTATAGTTTTTCTGAATGAAGTCACGGACGTTGACTTCATTCTGCCAGTCACCTTTCGTAAAACCTTCCCAGGCTGTGGCTAACTTTTCATTAAGCTCGGACATGTAACACCTACCTTCTTAAGTGGATTTTTTATTTACTGCCTGAGACAACCATTAATGATGATCGCCGCCACGCAGGTAAATGACCCAGTATGTCAACCCAACTAACAGACCCCCACCGATAATGTTCCCGATAGTGACGGGGATCAGGTTATCAGTAATGAAATTCATAATAGTCAGGTGTGAAAAACTTTCCGGGGTTGAACCAACAGCAGTCCAGAACTCCGGGCTTGCAAAGTTGCGGATAACAATCCCCATCGGGATCATGAACATATTCGCAATACTGTGCTCAAAGCCGCTGGCAACAAACATCGCAACCGGCAGAACCATAATCATGGCTTTATCCATCAGGCTACGACCAGAGTAGCTCATCCAGACCGCCAGGCAGACCATCAGGTTTGCAAGGATGCCGAGAGCAACGGCTTCGATAAATGTATGGTGCATTTTGTGGTCGGCGGTTTGCAGGACGTTAAGCCCCCAGCCGCCGTTGGCGGTCATGTACTCGCCAGAAAGCCACATCAACAGAACAAAGAGCAGACAGCCAATCAGGTTGCCAACGTAGACGTTGAGCCAGTTGCGCCCCAGTTGACCCCAGGTAATTCTTCCGCTGGCTTTTGCCACAACAATCAGCACCGTTGAGGTGAAGAGGTCGGCGCCGCAGATGACGCAGAGGATCAGGCCCAGTGAGAAGCAAATACCACCAATCAGTTTCGCTATGCCGAAAGGCATCCCGGCAGTGCCGGTGGTGGCTGTGATATAGAAGACGAAAGCGATGGAGATGAACACCCCAGCCGTAATGGCCAGAAAGAACGTCGTCATCGGATGTTTCGTTGCTTTGTAGACACCCGCTTCTTCGGCAACTTTCGCCATCGCAGCGGGGAGTAATAGATCAAAAGGGTTGTCAGCTTTCACACTAACTCTCTCTTTATTAAGTCGGCGACGAGATACTAACAAAGCATTATAGAAGAGAAATTGATATAGATCATATCTCGCCTGGCTTATAGGCCCGCAGTGTGTATGGTTTTACAGCAAAAGCGGAGTAAGTATTTGATTATCCGTATAAAAATAAATTTTAAAAGTTATGAAAAGAGTTGAATTTTTTCCTTCAGCCTCCCGTGGAACAGTTAATTAAAATGGAGTATTTATTAGAATTAGTAACAGTAAAGCCCAGGTAAGCGTTTTTATATTTACCCGTGATTAACTTAATTATTACAATTAAACGTCATTGCGGAAAAATAAAAAAAAGGGGCAATGAAATTGCCCCGTAATATAGCTCAGGCGATTGAATACGCCTACAGCCATTAATGTTATATGCGCTTATTTTGACCAGTAAGCGGCTTTAGCCTTCTGCAATTTTTCATACGCATTCAGCAGCGACTGATGCGCCGGGAAGGCTTTCAGATCGCTGTCAACCGCTTGCAGGCCATAGAACGGTTCTTCACCGCTCAGCGCCGCGCTGGCAGCTTCAACGGCATCTGCACCGTACATGCGGACGAAGGCGTTCAGATACTGCAATGGCTCGCGGTCGTCTTCCTGAGAAAGCAGGAGCAGCGTTTGCAGGCAACGGTAATAGTTAGTGCGCTCGGCGGAGAAGACGGACTGGTTAAACTCCATCGTCCACTCGGTCCAGGCCAAAGCCTGATCCAGATCGCCGCCCGCCAGCGCCAGCATCGCTTTTAGCTCGCCGATGCGCAGCGTGTACCAGCCGTTATCTTTTCCGGTTGCCAGACCCAGCAGTTCGCGTACGCGGGTGAAATCATCGTGTCCTTCTTCGTCCAGTTGGGCGATCAGGTTCAGATAATCTTCTTTATCCCACTCGCTGCCCGGCAGGGCCAGCAGGGTTTCACGCAGATGCGCGCCCATGCTGTTGTTCGCAAGCCACAGATCTTCTGCCGGATAGATGTCCGACATACCCGGCACAATAATACGGCACGCATAAACGCCGAGGTGTTCATAGTCGGCAATATAGACTTCCTGATCTTCCGCGTTGAAGATCGCCATCAGGGTGGCGAACTCTTCTTCCGTCGTACCGGCAAAGCTCCAGTCCACGAACGGATAGTCCGCGTCCTGTTTGAACATATCCCAGGAGATCAAACCGCTGGAGTCGATGAAGTGCGTTTCGAGGTTGGTGTGCTCGGCAACTTCTTCGTCATCAAAGGTTGGCGGGGTGAACACGTCGAGATCTTTCAGGCTACGACCTTGCAGCAGTTCGGTCACGGTACGCTCCAGCGCCACGCCGAAGTCCGGGTGCGCGCCGAAAGAGGCGAAGCAGGTGCCATTTGCCGGGTTAAACAGTACCACGCAGATAACCGGATATTTGCCGCCCAGAGAGCCGTCATAAGCAAAGATTGGGAAACCTTCCGCTTCCAGTTTGGCGATGGATTCCACCACGCCCGGGTAGCGCGCCAGCACGTCAGCCGGGATCTCCGGCAGGCTGATGGATTCAGCAATAATACGGTTTTTGATGTGACGCTCGAAAACTTCAGACAACCCCTGTACACGCGCTTCGTTACGGGTGTTACCGGCAGACATACCGTTAGACACATACAGATTGCCAACGATGTTCATTGGAATGTAAACGGTCTGCTCGTCAGACTGACGGGTGAACGGCAGGGCGCAGATACCACGATCCTCATTGCCGGATTGCAGGTCGATCAGCATGCTGGCGGTCAGTTCGTTTTCCGGATCGTAGAACGCGCGCAGGCGGGCATCGAGAATGCCTTCCGGCAGTTCGTCGTCTTCGGGTAGCGGGAACCATTTTTCGTTCGGGTAGTGAACGAACGGGCCGTTGGCAATCGTTTCACCCAGCCAGAAGTCGGCGAAGAAATAGTTGGTGGACAGACGCTCAAAATACTCACCCAGCGCAGAGGCCAGTGCCGCTTTTTTGGTCGCGCCTTTGCCGTTGGTGAAGCACAGCGCACAGTCTTTGTCGCGAATATGCACGGACCAGACGTGAGGCACCGGATTCAGCCAGGAGGCTTCTTCGATATTAAAGCCCAGGTCGGTCAGTTTCTGCTGGAAGCGAGCGATGGAATCTTCCAGAGCGGCGTCTTTGCCGGGGATAAACGTTTGAGTCATGGCGTTCACTTTTATCGTACGTAAAGCGCGCAATGATACGGGTTTTGCGTGACGGGTGCTATCTCCGGCGAAAATAAATGGCTGGGCTATGCTTATAAGCAGTAACCTACTGTTAAGGCATAAAAAAATGAAAGCATTTGATCTCCAGCGGATGGCGTTTGATAAAGTCCCACCTGAGTTTTTAGGCGAAGTGGCGTTGCGTAGCCTGTACACCTTTGTACTCGTCTTCCTGTTTCTGAAAATCACCGGACGTCGCGGCGTGCGGCAGATGTCCCTGTTTGAAGTGCTGATTATCCTGACGCTGGGTTCGGCGGCAGGGGACGTTGCCTTTTATGACGATGTGCCGATGGTGCCGGTTTTTATCGTCTTCGTGACGCTTGCGCTGCTGTACCGGCTGGTCATGTGGCTGATGTCGAAAAGTGAAAAACTGGAAGATCTGTTCGAAGGAAAACCGGTGGTGATTGTCGAAGATGGTCAACTGGCCTGGGAGAATGTGCAAAGCGCCAATATGACGGAGTTTGAGTTCTTTATGGAGCTACGTATAAGCAGCGTTGAACAACTGGGGCAGGTGCGTCTGGCGATTATGGAAACGAACGGTCAAATCAGCGTTTATTACTATCCTGACGATGAGGTCAAGCCCGGCCTGTGCATACTGCCGGATATGCTTATCGAGCGATACAAAACCGTCCCTGATGCGGGCCAGTATGCCTGCATAAAATGCAGCCATGTGGTGGTCATGCAGGCGGGCGATCATCAATTATGCCCTCGCTGTACAAATCCAGAATGGACGAAGGTTAGCCGGGCTAAACGCATTACCTGACAGCGATATTGTCGGTTTTGCGACAACGGTACGGCAGATTGTTTTGTGTGACGAGGGGCACATTTCTTCGGCCATAAGTTTTAGACATTGCGGCGCGTGTCACTGAATGATAAAACCGATATCCACAGTTATAACTTATTGCTTTTAGCGTGGTGAGGGGAAATGGCTCAAGTCTTTAATTTCAGTTCAGGTCCGGCAATGTTACCGGCAGACGTGCTCAAACAGGCTCAACAGGAGCTGTGTGACTGGAACGGTCTGGGTACGTCGGTGATGGAAGTCAGCCACCGGGGTAAAGCGTTTATTCAGGTGGCGGAAGAGGCAGAAAAGGATTTTCGCGATCTGCTGAACATTCCCTCGAACTACAAAGTATTGTTCTGTCACGGCGGTGGACGCGGTCAGTTTGCGGGTATTCCGCTCAATCTACTGGGCGACAAATCCACCGCTGATTACGTTGATGCCGGCTACTGGGCGGCCAGTGCGGTAAAAGAAGCGCACAAATATTGCACGCCGAACGTTATCGATGCCAAAGTGACCGTTGACGGTATGCGCGCCGTGAAGCCGATGAGTGAGTGGCAGCTTTCTGACAACGCCGCGTATCTTCATTACTGCCCGAACGAAACCATCGACGGTATCGCTATTCACGAAGAGCCAGACTTTGGCGAAAATGTCATTGTGACGGCGGACTTCTCCTCCACCATTCTGTCCACGCCGCTGGACGTCAGCCGCTACGGCGTCATCTACGCGGGTGCCCAGAAAAACATCGGTCCTGCGGGTCTGACTATCGTTATCGTGCGTGAAGACCTGCTGGGGAAAGCCCATAAGTCTTGCCCGTCAATTCTGGATTACACCGTCCTGAACGACAACGATTCCATGTTCAACACTCCACCAACGTTCGCCTGGTATCTCTCCGGCCTGGTCTTCAAATGGCTGAAGCAAAAAGGCGGCGTGGCGCAGATGGACAAGATCAATCAGCAAAAAGCTGAACTGCTGTACGGCGTGATCGACAAGAGCGATTTCTACCGTAACGATGTCGCCAAAACTAACCGTTCGCGCATGAACGTGCCGTTCCAGCTGGCGGACAACAACCTGGATAACGTGTTCCTGGAAGAGTCCTTCGCGGCGGGTCTGCATGCGCTGAAAGGTCACCGTGTGGTAGGCGGTATGCGTGCCTCTATCTATAACGCGATGCCGCTGGAAGGCGTTAAAGCCCTGACTGATTTCATGATCGACTTCGAACGTCGTCACGGTTAATTGGCTGTTTTTCACCCCCGCAGCGTTCCTGCGGGGTTTTTATTATGTTGAGTTGAGAGTTAAGTTTCATGGAATCCCTGACGTTACAACCTATCGCGCGGGTAGATGGCACCATTAATCTGCCTGGTTCAAAAAGTGTCTCGAACCGCGCTCTGCTGCTGGCAGCTCTGGCAAACGGCACCACCGTCCTTTCCAACCTGCTGGACAGCGATGACGTGCGCCATATGCTCAATGCACTGAAAGCGTTGGGCGTTCAGTACGCGCTGTCAGACGATCGTACCCGTTGTGAAGTCACCGGTAACGGCGGCGCATTACATTCCGCTGAAGCGCTGGAGCTTTTCCTGGGTAACGCCGGTACGGCGATGCGTCCTCTGGCCGCTGCGCTGTGTCTTGGGAGCAACGATATTGTGCTGACCGGCGAGCCGCGCATGAAAGAGCGTCCGATCGGCCATCTGGTCGATGCCCTGCGTCAGGGCGGCGCGCAGATTGATTATCTTGAGCAAGAAAATTACCCGCCACTGCGTCTGCGCGGTGGTTTCACTGGCGGTAATGTTGAGGTTGACGGTAGCGTCTCCAGCCAGTTCCTGACGGCACTGCTGATGACCGCACCGCTGGCTCCAAATGATACCGTGATTAGCATTAAAGGCGATCTGGTCTCTAAGCCGTACATTGATATCACGCTGCACCTGATGAAAACCTTTGGTGTTGAGGTGGAAAACCAGTCATACCAACGCTTCGTGGTTCGCGGTGGCCAACAGTATCAGTCTCCGGGTCACTACCTGGTTGAAGGCGATGCTTCATCCGCGTCCTACTTCCTGGCCGCGGGTGCGATTAAAGGCGGTACGGTAAAAGTGACGGGTATTGGTCGCAACAGCGTGCAGGGCGATATTCGTTTTGCCGACGTGCTGGGAAAAATGGGCGCGGTTGTGACCTGGGGCGATGACTTCATCTCCTGTACGCACGGTGAGCTGAACGCCATCGACATGGACATGAACCATATTCCTGACGCGGCAATGACCATCGCCACCGCTGCGCTGTTTGCGAAAGGCACCACCACGCTGCGTAACATCTATAACTGGCGCGTAAAAGAGACTGACCGCCTGTTCGCAATGGCAACCGAGCTGCGTAAAGTGGGGGCGGTGGTAGAAGAGGGCGAAGACTACATTCGCGTCACGCCGCCGGCAAAACTGCAATTTGCAGAAATTGGCACCTACAACGATCACCGCATGGCGATGTGTTTCTCGCTGGTGGCGCTGTCAGATACGCCAGTCACCATCCTTGACCCGAAGTGCACGGCGAAAACCTTCCCGGACTACTTCGAACAGCTGGCGCGCATTAGCACCCTGGCCTGACGATCGTATGCCGCATCTCCTGATGCGGCATTTCCTTACGCTTTCTGACAGTCATCCTCTTTCATTTCTTCTACACTCTGCTTCAATCATTCCGTAATTTGCACGCAAAGGTAACAGTTGCGCACGTTGGCGCGTATAATGCGCGGCGTTCATGTAAACGGTATGCCTTAATTAAGGAGAAAAAGATGACGGCAATTGCCCCGGTAATCACCATTGATGGGCCAAGTGGCGCAGGGAAAGGTACTCTGTGCAAAGCGATGGCGGAAGCATTGCAATGGCATCTTTTAGATTCGGGAGCAATCTATCGTGTGCTGGCGCTGGCTGCGCTGCATCATCATGTAGATGTTGCGTCTGAAGAAGCGCTGGTACCGCTGGCTGCACATCTGGATGTGCGCTTTGTCTCTACTGATGGCAACCTTGAAGTGATCCTGGAAGGGGAAGATGTCAGCGGTGAAATCCGTACGCAGGAAGTGGCCAATGCGGCCTCTCAGGTGGCGGCTTTCCCACGCGTTCGTGAAGCGCTGTTACGTCGCCAGCGCGGTTTCCGCGAAGCGCCGGGGCTGATCGCCGACGGCCGCGACATGGGAACCGTGGTATTCCCTGATGCGCCAGTGAAAATTTTCCTTGACGCCTCTTCGGAAGAACGTGCTCAACGCCGCATGCTTCAGTTGCAGGAAAAGGGGTTTAGTGTTAACTTTGATCGCCTTTTATCCGAGATAAAAGAGCGCGATGACCGCGATCGTAACCGCGCCGTCGCACCACTTGTTCCCGCGCAAGACGCATTAGTGCTGGATTCAACCAGTTTAACTATTGAGCAAGTGATTGAAAAAGCGCTACAATATGCGCGCCAAAAACTGGCACTCGCGTAATCGCGACCGATTTAGCAGTACCCCCGCTGCAATGGATTGACGGCGGGTATGTGAAACAACCCCATCCGGCACGGAGCCAGGTGGACGTTAATATTAACCTGAAGATTAAACATGACTGAATCTTTTGCTCAACTGTTTGAAGAATCCTTAAAAGAAATCGAAACCCGTCCGGGTTCCATCGTTCGCGGTGTTGTTGTTGCTATCGACAAAGACGTAGTACTGGTTGACGCCGGTCTGAAATCTGAGTCCGCCATCCCGGCTGAGCAGTTCAAAAACGCCCAGGGCGAGCTGGAAATCCAGGTAGGTGACGAAGTTGACGTTGCTCTGGACGCAGTAGAAGACGGCTTCGGCGAAACCCTGCTGTCTCGTGAGAAAGCTAAACGTCACGAAGCATGGATCACGCTGGAAAAAGCTTACGAAGAAGCTGAAACTGTGGTCGGTGTTATCAACGGCAAAGTTAAAGGTGGCTTCACTGTTGAGCTGAATGGTATTCGTGCGTTCCTGCCAGGTTCTCTGGTAGACGTTCGTCCAGTCCGTGACACCCTGCACCTCGAAGGCAAAGAGCTTGAGTTCAAAGTAATCAAGCTGGACCAGAAGCGTAACAACGTTGTTGTTTCCCGTCGTGCCGTTATCGAATCCGAAAACAGCGCAGAACGCGATCAGCTGCTGGAAAACCTGCAGGAAGGCATGGAAGTCAAAGGTATCGTTAAGAACCTCACTGACTACGGCGCATTCGTTGACCTGGGCGGCGTTGATGGCCTGCTGCACATCACCGACATGGCGTGGAAACGCGTTAAGCACCCAAGCGAAATCGTGAACGTGGGCGACGAAATCACTGTTAAAGTGCTGAAGTTCGACCGCGAGCGTACTCGTGTATCCCTCGGCCTGAAACAGCTGGGCGAAGATCCATGGGTAGCTATCGCTAAGCGTTACCCAGAAGGTACTAAACTGACTGGTCGCGTTACCAACCTGACCGACTACGGCTGCTTCGTTGAAATCGAAGAAGGCGTTGAAGGCCTGGTGCACGTTTCCGAAATGGACTGGACCAACAAAAACATCCACCCATCCAAAGTTGTTAACGTTGGTGATGTAGTGGAAGTGATGGTTCTGGATATCGACGAAGAACGTCGTCGTATCTCCCTGGGCCTGAAGCAGTGCAAAAACAACCCATGGCAGCAGTTCGCGGAAACCCACAACAAGGGCGACCGTGTTGAAGGTAAAATCAAGTCTATCACTGACTTCGGTATCTTCATCGGCCTGGACGGCGGCATCGATGGCCTGGTTCACCTGTCTGACATCTCCTGGAACGTTGCAGGCGAAGAAGCAGTTCGTGAATACAAAAAAGGCGACGAAATCGCAGCAGTTGTTCTGCAGGTTGACGCAGAGCGTGAACGTATCTCCCTGGGCGTTAAACAGCTCGCAGAAGATCCGTTCAACAACTGGGTTGCACTGAACAAGAAAGGCGCAATCGTAAACGGTAAAGTGACTGCTGTTGACGCTAAAGGCGCAACCGTAGAACTGGCTGACGGCGTTGAAGGTTACCTGCGCGCTTCCGAAGCTTCACGTGACCGCGTTGAAGATGCAACTCTGGTTCTGAGCGTTGGTGACGACGTTGAAGCTAAGTTCACCGGTGTTGACCGTAAGAACCGTGCAATCAGCCTGTCTGTTCGTGCTAAAGACGAAGCTGATGAGAAAGATGCAATCGCAACTGTGAACAAACAGGAAGATGCAAACTTCTCTAACAACGCAATGGCTGAAGCTTTCAAAGCAGCTAAAGGCGAGTAAGTTCAGGTTCGCACCATCATTTGAGCTGTAACGCATTTACAGCGCGAAGGATGGAGAGCAGACTTGACAGATTGCAGGATTCGTCCTGTAATCAATAACAAAGGGCGGCTACGGCCGCCCTTGTTTAATAAGCTGTTCAGCTAATGGGTTTGAAAGGAACCGGAGGAATCATGACCAAGTCAGAATTGATTGAAAGACTTGCCAGTCAGCAACCGCATATCCCTGCCAAGGCTGTGGAAGATGCCGTTAAAGAGATGCTGGAGCATATGGCTACCACTCTTGCCCAGGGCGAGCGCATTGAAATCCGCGGTTTCGGTAGTTTTTCCCTGCACTATCGTGCACCACGTACCGGGCGTAACCCGAAGACTGGCGATAAAGTGGAGCTGGAAGGAAAGTATGTTCCGCACTTTAAGCCGGGTAAAGAACTGCGCGATCGCGCCAATATTTACGGTAACTGAGTTTAATCATCAGGGTTAAACTGAGTTTAAAGAAAGCACCTTAGGGTGCTTTTTTTGTATCCCGCCCCTGCATTTCTGAATACGCGCCGCATTCTCATTTTCTCCTTGCTGTAAACGCTTAAAAACGTTGCAGCGCCCGCTGTAAATCACGCCTTTTCTGTCTGACGACGCATCACTCCCGCCGCATAATCGCCTGAAACATGGAGGTGAAGATGGGGATCCACGTTATCAGTATGTGCGCCATTCTGGCCATAATCCCGCTCTATTGGTTACCCGTTTTGCCAGACTTGCATATTGTCTGGTTGCTGATTGCCGCAGGAATTGCGTTATCCGTACAGCAGAGAAAATGGCTCAGGTTTTCAGGCCTCGCATTGCTTTTTATGTGCTGGGGGATCCTGGCCGCTCAGGAAAGCGTGTGGCCGATGAACCATTTAACGAAAGTTCCGCAGCAGGCCGAGGTGGTTATTACCGCAACGGACGGCGCAACGATGCATCAGGGAAGGATTATCAGCCTCAATGGAGAACGCGTGTGGGCTGCCATGGGCGTGTCACTCTACGGCAACTACCTGCCTCAAAATGTCTGCGTGGGTCAACGCTGGGCAATGACCCTGCGGCTCAGGGCGGTACACGGAGAGCTCAACGATGGCGGCTATGATTCGCAGAAAAACGCCTTTGCCCGACACCAGACGCTGAGCGGACGGTTTACCCATGCGGAGATTGTCGACGCACGCTGTAGCCTGCGTTCGCAATACCTGACATCACTACAGAATACGCTTTCAGCATATCAGTGGGGGCCCGTGATCCTGGGGCTGGGGATGGGGGAGCGGCTATCGGTCTCGCGGGAGATAAAAAACCTGATGCGTGAGACCGGAACGATGCATCTGATGGCAATCTCGGGATTGCATATTGCGCTGGCCGCTTCTGCTGTCTGGCTACTGGCTCGGGGCATCCAGTTTTTCCTGCCGGGCCGCTGGATTATCTGGCAAGTGCCCTTACTGGCAGGTCTGCTTTTTGCCGCGTTTTACGCATGGCTAACGGGATTGCAGCCGCCTGCGCTGCGTACGGTTATGGCGCTTGTGGTGCTGGCCGCATTAAAAATGGGCGGTCGTCAGTGGTCGCCCTGGCAGGTATGGCTTACCTGCGTGGCGGCGATCCTGTTTTTCGATCCGCTGGCGGTACTGTCACAAAGCCTGGCGTTATCCGCGTTTGCGGTCGCCGCGCTTATTTTTTGGTATCAGTGGTTGCCTCTCCCGCACTGGCAACGTGGCCGGTGCCTGCGGCCGCTGGTTACGCTGTTGTATTTGCAGGTTGGAATGCTGCTGCTCCTGTTGCCGCTTCAGGTACTGATTTTCCATGGTTTCAGTCTCTCCTCGCTGGTGGCGAATCTGTTTGCTGTTCCTCTGGTAACGTTTATCTCAGTTCCACTGATCCTGCTCGGCATGTTTCTGCATCTGTTTCCGGTGGCGACGCTGGAAAGTATCGTCTGGCTGGCAGCCGATAAATCTCTGGCAGGACTTTTCTGGCTATTGATGCGTTTACCGAATGGCTGGCAGGACGTGGATGAACGCTGGCAATACCTGACGTTACTGCCGTGGCTGCTGATCATTGGCTGGCGATTCAGGGCCTTCAGCGCAGTACCCGCAGTCTGTCTGGCAGGCAGCGTGGTGATGGCATTTCCCCTCTGGCACAGGATTAAAACTGACAGCTGGTCCCTGCATATGCTGGATGTAGGGCAAGGGCTGGCGATGGTCATTGAGCGTCACGGGAAGGCCATTCTGTATGACACCGGGCTGGCATGGCCCGGTGGGGACAGCGCGCAGCAGCTGATTATCCCCTGGCTACGCTGGCATCATCTGAGGCCGGAAGGGGTGATCCTGAGCCATGAACATCTCGACCACGCGGGGGGACTGGCATCGCTAAAAGCTGCCTGGCCTGCAATGTGGATCAGAAGCCCCTTAGCCTGGGCCGGACATCTTCCATGCTTTCGTGGACAGCGATGGCAGTGGCATGGGTTAACGTTCTCCGTGCATTGGCCACCCGAAAACACCCCGGCGAAAGGTAACAACCGCTCCTGCGTGGTAAAAATCGATGACGGCGAACAGAGCGTTTTACTGACCGGAGATATTGAAGCGCAGGCAGAACTGGCAATGTTGAGCCACCGCTGGCGTCAACTTGCGGCTACACTGATTCAGGTGCCGCATCATGGGAGTAACACGTCATCTTCAACACCGCTGCTACAGCGCGTGGAGGGGCAGGTTTCGCTGGCCTCGATGGCCCGCTATAACGCGTGGCGTTTCCCTTCCATCAAAGTAGTCAGGCGCTATCGAACTGAGGGATATCTCTGGCTTGATACCCCGCAGTCCGGACAGATAACTGTGACGTTTTCGCACCAAAGTCGGCAAATTCGCCGCTTACGTGAACACTATTTACCGCGTTGGTATCATCAGTGGTTTGGCGCGCCCGTAGATAACGGGTAGAATATGCGGCTATTTCAACAAATGCTGGTTTTTTGAATGCATAACGACAAAGATCTCTCCACGTGGCAAACGTTCCGCCGGCTCTGGCCGATGATTGCACCTTTCAAAGCAGGCTTGATCGTGGCGGGCGTAGCGTTAATCCTCAACGCAGCCAGCGATACGTTTATGTTATCGCTTCTCAAACCGTTACTGGATGACGGTTTTGGTAAAACGGATCGTTCAGTGCTGCTATGGATGCCGCTGGTGGTTATTGGGCTGATGATCTTACGCGGAATCTCCAGCTATGTATCCAGCTACTGCATCTCCTGGGTATCCGGTAAAGTGGTGATGACCATGCGCCGTCGGTTATTCAGCCATATGATGGGGATGCCAGTCTCATTCTTTGACAAACAGTCAACCGGTACCCTGCTGTCGCGTATTACCTACGATTCAGAGCAGGTGGCGTCGTCCTCTTCCAGCGCACTGATTACCGTTGTGCGTGAAGGCGCATCCATCATCGGTCTTTTTGCGATGATGTTCTATTACAGCTGGCAACTGTCGCTGATCCTTATTGTGCTGGCGCCGATTGTCTCCATCGCGATCCGCGTGGTATCAAAGCGTTTTCGCAACATCAGTAAAAATATGCAGAATACGATGGGGCAGGTGACTACCAGCGCCGAGCAGATGCTGAAAGGCCATAAGGAAGTGTTGATCTTCGGCGGTCAGGAAGTCGAAACCAAACGCTTTGACAAGGTCAGCAACAAAATGCGCCTGCAAGGGATGAAAATGGTATCGGCCTCGTCGATTTCCGATCCGATCATTCAGCTGATTGCCTCTTTGGCCCTGGCCTTCGTCCTGTATGCAGCAAGCTTCCCGAGCGTCATGGAAACCCTGACTGCGGGTACCATTACCGTGGTGTTCTCATCCATGATTGCGCTGATGCGTCCGCTGAAATCGCTGACTAACGTCAACGCCCAGTTCCAGCGCGGGATGGCAGCCTGTCAGACGCTGTTCAGCATCCTCGATTCCGAACAGGAAAAAGATGAAGGTACACGCGTGATCGAGCGCGCTAAAGGTGACCTGGAATTCCGCAACGTGACCTTTACCTATCCAGGCCGTGAAGTGCCGGCGCTGCGTGATATCAGCCTGTCCATCCCGGCGGGTAAGACCGTTGCACTGGTCGGTCGTTCCGGTTCGGGCAAGTCGACTATTGCCAGCCTGATTACCCGTTTTTACGATATCGACCAGGGCGAAATCCTGCTTGATGGTCACGACCTGCGGGAATATACCCTACAGTCGTTGCGTAACCAGGTCGCGCTGGTTTCGCAGAACGTGCATCTGTTCAACGATACGGTGGCGAACAACATTGCGTATGCCCGTACCGAAGAGTACAGCCGTGAAGAGATCGAGAATGCGGCGCGTATGGCCTATGCGATGGACTTCATTAACAAAATGGATAACGGTCTGGATACGATCATTGGCGAAAACGGGGTGCTGCTCTCCGGTGGTCAGCGTCAACGTATCGCGATTGCCCGAGCGCTGCTGCGCAACAGCCCGATTCTGATCCTCGATGAAGCAACGTCCGCACTGGATACGGAATCTGAACGCGCTATCCAGTCGGCTCTGGATGAATTACAGAAAAACCGTACCTCGCTGGTTATCGCGCACCGTCTGTCGACCATCGAACAGGCTGACGAAATCGTGGTGGTGGAAGACGGCGTTATCGTTGAACGCGGCAGCCATGCGGACCTGCTGGAACAACGTGGTGTATACGCGCAGCTTCATAAAATGCAGTTCGGTCAATGATTGCACGCATCTGGTCGGGTGAATCCCCTCTGTGGGTGCTGCTTCTCCCGCTCTCCTGGCTGTATGGCCTGGTGAGCGGTGCTATTCGTCTGCTTTATCGCCTCGGGATCAAGCGCGCCTGGCGCGCACCGGTACCGGTCGTGGTGGTCGGCAACCTGACGGCGGGTGGAAACGGCAAAACGCCGGTGGTGATCTGGCTGGTAGAACAGCTCCAGAAGCGCAGTATCCGCCCGGCAGTTGTCTCACGCGGTTACGGTGGTAAAGCGGCGCAGTATCCACTGGTGCTGAGCCCAGCTACGACAACCGCTGAAGCCGGTGATGAGCCGGTACTGATTTACCAACGTACTGGCGCGCCGGTTGCGGTATCGCCGGTGCGCAGTGATGCCGTAAAGGCACTGCTTGCAGAGCATGACGTACAAATCATAATTACCGATGATGGTTTGCAGCATTACGCGCTAGCGCGTGACAAAGAGATCGTGGTTATTGACGGCGTGCGGCGTTTTGGCAACGGCTGGTGGCTGCCAGCCGGTCCAATGCGTGAGCGTGCGTCGCGCCTGAAGAGCGTCGATGCCGTGATTGTAAACGGTGGTGAAGCCAGAGCGGGTGAGATCCCGATGCATCTTCGTCCCGGAAAGGCAGTGAATATGCTGACCGGCGAGCGTAAAGACGTCGCGTTACTGGATCATCTGATTGCGATGGCCGGGATTGGTCATCCGCCGCGTTTCTTCGCGACGCTGGAGCAGTGCGGCGCGCGGCTGGAGAAACGGGTACCGCTGGCCGATCACCAGGCGCTGGTTGCCGAAGAGATTGAGAGGCTGGCCGCACCGGGCCAGACGCTGATCATGACGGAAAAAGACGCGGTAAAATGCCGGGCCTTTGCGAAAGAAAACTGGTGGTATCTGCCGGTTGATGCTGAACTCAGCGGCGAACAGCCGGAACATTTGCTCAAGGAACTGCTCGCGTTAGTGCAGTAACTTCTACGCGGTTCCGGTGGCGCTTTGACTGACAGGAAAACGCATGTCTCTACCGCAACTCTCACTTGCAGCCGCACGAAACCTGCATCTTGCCGCCCAGGGGCTTCTGAAAAAGCCCCGCCGCCGCGCGCAGCCAGCGGATATCCTCTCTACCGTGCAACGCATGTCGTTGCTGCAAATCGACACCATTAACATCGTGGCGCGTAGCCCGTATCTGGTCCTGTTTAGCCGCCTGGGAAACTATCCTCCGCAGTGGCTGGATAATGCGCTAAGTCAGGGCGAACTGATGGAATACTGGGCGCATGAAGCCTGTTTTCTCCCGCGCAGCGATTTTGCACTGGTGCGTCACCGCATGCTCGCCCCGGACAAAATGGGCTGGAAATACCGCCAGGAATGGATGGCGGAACACGCGGATGAAATAGAACAACTGATTGCCCATATTGAGGAAAACGGTCCGGTACGCTCCGCGGATTTTGAACACCCGCGAAAAGGCGCAAGCGGATGGTGGGAGTGGAAACCGCACAAACGCCATCTTGAAGGGCTGTTTACGTCGGGCAAAGTGATGGTGGTCGAGCGCCGCAACTTTCAGCGCGTCTATGACCTCACGCACCGCGTTATGCCTCACTGGGACGATACGCGTGACCTGCTGTCTCAGGACGCAGCCGAAGCCATCATGCTCGGGAACAGCGCCCGCAGCCTGGGCATATTCCGCCCACAGTGGCTGGCGGATTATTATCGCCTGCGTCAGCCGCAGCTAAAACCGCTGCTGGAAACGTGGCAGCGTGAACAGCGCGTGATGCCGGTCTCGGTTGAGTCGTTAGGTGAAATGTGGCTGCATGCGGATTTGTTCCCTCTGCTGGCGCAGGCGCAAGAGGGCAAACTCCAGGCGACCCACAGTGCCGTGCTCTCGCCATTCGACCCCGTAGTCTGGGACAGAAAGCGAGCCGAACAGCTGTTTGATTTCAGCTACCGTCTGGAATGCTACACCCCGGCGCAAAAGCGTCAGTACGGTTATTTTGTTTTGCCGTTGCTTCATAAAGGGCAGCTTGTCGGGCGCATGGACGCTAAAATGCACCGTAAAACCGGCACGCTTGAAATTATCGCTCTCTGGCTGGAAGAGGGCATAAAAGTCACGGCTGGCCTGGAAAAAGGGCTAACGTCTGCGCTCAGTGAATTTGCGCGCTGGCAGGGGGCGTATGAAATTGTACTCGGTCGCGTGCCTGCGGGGCTGTTTACGACCTGTCGAGGTGGCTGGGAAACAGGCACTCCCTGAAAAAAGAATGTGGTAAGCTTTAGCAATTACCCATACGGAGGAACTATGGATCACCGTTTACTTGAAATTATTGCCTGCCCGGTGTGCAACGGCAAACTGTATTACAGCCAGGATAAACAAGAGCTGATTTGCAAACTGGACAGCCTGGCGTTCCCGCTGCGTGACGGTATTCCGGTCCTGCTGGAAAATGAAGCCCGTTCTCTGGTGGCAGAAGAGATCAAACCATGAGTTTTGTTGTCATTATCCCTGCGCGTTATGCTTCAACGCGCCTGCCAGGTAAACCGCTGGTGGATATCAACGGTAAACCGATGATTGTGCATGTCCTTGAACGGGCACGCGAATCGGGCGCCGGACGCGTCATCGTCGCCACCGATCACCCGGATGTCGCGCGAGCGGTTGAGGCCGCGGGTGGGGAAGTGTGCATGACCCGTGCCGACCACCAGTCAGGCACCGAGCGCCTGGCGGAAGTCGTCGAAAAATGCGGTTTCAGTGACGAGACGGTGATTGTGAACGTGCAGGGCGATGAGCCGATGATCCCGGCGGCTATTATCCGTCAGGTGGCCGACAACCTGGCCCAGCGTAAGGTTGGCATGGCGACCCTCGCGGTGCCGATTCACCACGCTGAAGAGGCGTTCAATCCGAATGCGGTGAAAGTGGTCATGGACGCAGAGGGCTACGCGCTCTATTTCTCCCGCGCCACCATTCCGTGGGATCGCGATCGTTTCGCGCAATCGAAAGAGACGATCGGCGAAACCTTCCTGCGCCACATCGGTATTTACGGCTACCGCGCCGGCTTTATTCGTCGCTATGTCGTCTGGGCACCAAGCCCGCTTGAGCATATCGAAATGCTCGAACAGCTTCGCGTGCTGTGGTACGGCGAGAAAATTCACGTTGCGGTTGCCCAGGAAGTCCCTGGCACCGGCGTGGATACGCCTGAAGATCTCGAGCGCGTACGCGTCGAATTGCGTTAATTCGCTGCCATCCCCTCTTTCTGGGGGGATGTTCTCTTCCTTTTCTTTTTCATTATTGATCTCGACCGGGTGACATCCGGGGTTCGCGCGCTCATTATAAAAGCAGTAGTCTTAATGGGGGTAATCTCATATGGAACAGCTGCGTGCTGAACTCAGCCATCTCCTTGGCGAACAGCTAAGCCGGGTGGAATGCGTGAATGAAAAGGCCGATACCGCACTCTGGTCGTTGTACGACAGTCAGGGAAACCCCATGCCGCTGATGGCCAGAAGTTTTACCTCGCCGGGCGTCGCCAGACAGCTGGCCTGGAAAATGTCGATGCTGGCGCGGGAAGGGACAGTCCGTATGCCGACGGTCTACGGCGTGATGACCCATGAGGAGCATCCCGGCCCGGATGTTTTGCTTATCGAACGTTTACGCGGGGTTTCTGTTGAAGCCCCGACGCGTACACCGGAGCGCTGGGAACAGCTGAAAGATCAAATTGTCGAGGCTCTGCTTGCCTGGCATCGGCAGGACAGCCGGGGTCTTGTTGGCGCAGTAGACAGCACCCAAGAAAACCTGTGGCCGCTGTGGTATCGCCAGCGTGTTGAAGTGCTGTGGGGCACGCTGAACCAGTTCAACAACACCGGTTTAACGATGCAGGACAAACGTATTTTATTCCGCACCCGGGAGTGTCTGCCGACGCTGTTTGAGGGTTTTAACGACAACTGCGTGCTGGTTCACGGCAACTTCACGCTGCGCAGTATGCTTAAAGACTCGCGCAGCGATCAGCTTCTGGCAATGGTCGGGCCGGGGATCATGCTCTGGGCGCCGCGCGAGTACGAACTGTTCAGGCTGAGCGAGGGCGGGGCGGCGGAAGATTTGCTCTGGCACTATCTTCAGCGCGCCCCCGTTGCGGAGGCCTTTCTCTGGCGACGCTGGCTCTATCTTCTCTGGGATGAGGTGGCGCAACTGGTCAACACCGGGCGCTTTAATCGAGCCAGTTTCGATCTGGCCGCAAAATCACTCCTGCCCTGGCTTGCCTGACGAACCCTTAAGCCACTGCCACAGGCGGCCAAGCGTCTCGTAACCGACGCGGTCGCTGTGCATCAGCCATACCGGGGACGGGATTATCCGTTCCCACGGGTTGAGCGGGGCGTCAATGGCCAGCTGGTTTGCCGGAGCAGGAAGCGGATGCAGGCCCTGATTCTCAAAGAAAATCATTGCGCGCGGCAGGTGTGAAGCAGAGGTCACCAGCAGGAACGGCACATCACCGATGGCTTGTTTCACCGCAGCAGCTTCTTCTTCGGTATCTTTTGGGCTATCCAGCGTGATGATGGCGGAACGTGGTACGCCAAGCGATTCAGCCACTCTTGCCCCTGCTTCAGCGGTACTTACCGGGTTGGTTTTTGCCGCAGCGCCCGTGAAGATCATCTTCGATCCCGGATTGGCAAGCCACAGGCGGATCCCCTCGTTCAGGCGCGGCAGGCTGTTGTTGATCAGGTTTGAGCTGGGGGCCCAGTTCGGATCCCAGGTATACCCGCCGCCCAGCACCACGATATAGCCCACCTTCTGTTTTCCCTGCCATGTAGGGTAGGTGTTTTCAATCGGGCGTAACAAACCGTCAGCGACCGGTTGCAGGCTGAGTAACAGCAGCGCCAGCCAGCCCACGGTGACGAGGGATTTACCGCTTTTCTGAAAGCGGCTAAACCATATCAATGCCAGCCCCAGCGCGATGAGAAGCAACAGCAGGGGAAGGGGAAGCATCATGCCTCCGATATATTTTTTTAGGGTAAAAAGCATCCTTTTTGGTTCCTTTTTTAACCATACAGCAGGCGATTGCCCGTGATATTACACCAGAGTGGTTCATTCTCCGCGCGGGTGTGACAAAATAGCGGTTTTGCAGTGAGTGGAACCCTCCCAATGCGGGATCGCAATTTTGATGACATCGCGGAAAAGTTTTCGCGCAACATTTATGGCACCACCAAAGGTCAGCTTCGTCAGACGATCCTCTGGCAGGATCTGGATAAGCTGCTGGCTGAATTTGGTGACCGACCGTTGCGCGTACTGGATGCCGGCGGTGGGGAAGGGCAGACTGCAATTCTGATGGCGCAGCGGGGACATCACGTCACGCTTTGCGATCTTTCTGCCGAGATGGTTGCGCGCGCCGGGCGAGCGGCAGAAGAGAAAGGTGTGAGCGACAACATGCATTTTATACATTGCGCCGCTCAGGACATTCCGCAGCATTTGGAAACGCAGGTTGATCTGATATTGTTTCATGCTGTGCTCGAATGGGTCGCCGAACCACAAGCGATGTTAAAAACGCTGTGGTCGATGTTGCGCCCGGGCGGTGCGTTATCGCTGATGTTTTACAATGCCAACGGCCTGCTAATGCGAAACGTGCTGGTCGGCAATTTTGGCTATGTACAGCAGGGCATGTATAAAAAGAAACGACGCACGCTTTCACCGGATTTCCCCCGTGAACCGCAGCAGGTCTATGGCTGGCTGGAGGAGATCGGTTGGGAAATTACCGGCAAAACCGGCGTGAGGGTGTTTCATGATTATCTGCGTGATAAACAAAAACAGGATGACTGTTTAGACGCCTTAACAGAAATAGAGACGCGGTACTGCCGCCAGGAGCCTTATCTGAGCCTTGGCCGCTATATCCACGTCACCGCGCGCAAGCCGCAGATGCAAGGATAATCTATGAGTGAATTTTCCCAGACAGTCCCCGAACTGGTTGCCTGGGCCAGGAAAAACGATTTCTCCATCTCGCTGCCGGTAGACAGACTCTCATTCCTGCTGGCGGTTGCGACGCTAAACGGCGAACGCCTGGATGGCGAAATGAGTGAAGGCGAACTGGTGGATGCGTTCCGCCACGTCAGTGATGCGTTTGAGCAAACCAGCGAAACCATTAGCGTGCGTGCCAACAACGCAATCAATGATATGGTGCGTCAACGTCTGCTGAACCGCTTTACCAGCGAGCAGGCGGAAGGAAACGCCATCTATCGTCTTACGCCACTGGGCATTGGCATTACCGACTATTACATCCGCCAGCGCGAATTTTCCACGCTGCGTCTCTCCATGCAGCTCTCCATTGTTGCAGGCGAGCTGAAGCGTGCCGCCGACGCGGCTGATGAAAACGGTGACGAATTCCACTGGCATCGCAACGTTTACGCGCCGCTAAAATACTCGGTCGCCGAGATTTTCGACAGTATCGATCTGACTCAACGTCTGATGGACGAACAGCAGCAGCAGGTCAAAGACGATATCGCTCAACTGCTGAATAAAGACTGGCGTGCGGCCATCTCCAGCTGTGAACTTTTGCTGTCAGAAACGTCCGGTACGCTACGTGAGTTGCAGGATACGCTGGAGGCGGCTGGGGATAAGCTACAGGCCAACCTGCTGCGCATCCAGGACGCGACGATGGCGCACGACGATCTGCATTTTATCGACCGTCTGGTGTTTGATTTGCAGAGTAAGCTTGACCGCATTATCAGCTGGGGCCAGCAGTCGATCGACCTGTGGATCGGTTACGACCGCCACGTGCATAAATTTATCCGTACCGCCATCGATATGGATAAGAACCGCGTCTTTGCTCAGCGTCTGCGCCAGTCGGTACAGACCTACTTTGATGCGCCGTGGGCGCTGACCTACGCCAACGCCGATCGTCTTCTGGATATGCGCGACGAAGAGATGGCGCTGCGTGATGAAGAGGTCACCGGGGAACTGCCGCCGGATCTGGAATACGAAGAATTTAACGAAATTCGCGAGCAGCTTGCGGCGATGATCGAAGAACAGCTCGCTGTCTATAAAGCCAGACAAGCACCGCTGGATCTTGGCCTCGTGGTACGCGACTATCTGGCGCAGTATCCGCGAGCGCGCCACTTCGATGTAGCCCGCATTGTTGTAGACCAGGCGGTGCGCCTGGGCATCGCACAAGCCGATTTCACCGGACTGCCGCCGAAGTGGCAGCCGATTAACGATTACGGAGCCAAGGTACAGGCGCATGTCATTGACAAATATTGAACAAGTGATGCCAGTTAAGCTGGCACAGGCGCTGGCGAATCCGTTGTTTCCGGCGCTGGACAGCCAGCTGCGTGCCGGTCGTCACATTGGCCTTGACGAGCTGGATAATCACGCCTTTTTGATGGACTTTCAGGAGTATCTGGAAGAGTTTTACGCTCGCTATAACGTTGAGCTGATCCGCGCGCCGGAAGGGTTTTTCTACCTGCGTCCGCGCTCTACTACGCTTATTCCGCGCTCGGTGCTTTCCGAACTGGATATGATGGTCGGCAAAATTCTCTGCTACCTCTACCTCAGCCCGGAACGTCTGGCGAATGAAGGGATCTTCACCCAGCAGGAGCTTTACGATGAGCTGCTGTCGCTGGCGGATGAAAGCAAGCTGCTCAAGCTGGTAAATAACCGCTCGACGGGGTCCGATCTGGACCGTCAGAAATTACAGGAAAAAGTTCGCTCTTCCCTGAACCGTCTGCGCCGTCTGGGAATGGTCTGGTTCATGGGTCACGACAGCAGCAAGTTCCGCATTACCGAATCGGTCTTCCGCTTTGGTGCCGATGTGCGTGCGGGTGACGATGCGCGTGAAGCACAGCTGCGCATGATCCGTGACGGTGAAGCGATGCCGGTGGAAAACCATTTGCAGCTCAATGACGAGCACGAAGAGAATCAGCCGGATAGCGGGGAGGAAGAGTAATGATTGAACGCGGTAAATTTCGCTCACTAACGCTGATTAACTGGAACGGCTTCTTTGCCCGAACCTTCGATCTGGATGAGCTGGTGACAACGCTCTCCGGCGGTAACGGGGCAGGTAAATCCACCACCATGGCGGCCTTCGTGACGGCGCTGATCCCTGACCTGACCCTGCTGCACTTCCGTAACACCACTGAAGCGGGTGCAACGAGCGGCTCCCGAGATAAAGGGCTGCACGGTAAGCTGAAAGCGGGCGTCTGTTATTCGGTGCTGGACGTGATCAACTCCCGTCATCAGCGCGTGGTTGTAGGCGTGCGCCTGCAGCAGGTTGCCGGCCGCGACCGTAAAGTAGATATCAAACCGTTTGCGATCCAGGGGCTGCCAACCTCCGTGCAGCCGACCGCGCTGCTGACGGAAACCCTGAATGAACGACAGGCGCGCGTTCTGACGCTCCAGGAGCTGAAAGACAAGCTGGAAGCCATCGAAGGCGTGCAGTTTAAGCAGTTTAACTCCATTACCGACTACCACTCTCTGATGTTCGATCTCGGCGTGGTGGCCCGTCGTCTGCGCAGCGCGTCAGATCGTAGTAAATACTACCGTCTAATTGAAGCTTCCCTGTACGGCGGTATTTCAAGCGCCATTACCCGCTCCCTGCGCGACTACCTGCTGCCGGAAAACAGCGGCGTGCGTAAGGCCTTCCAGGATATGGAAGCCGCGCTGCGTGAAAACCGCATGACGCTGGAAGCGATTCGCGTTACGCAATCTGACCGCGATCTGTTTAAGCACCTGATCAGCGAAGCCACCAACTACGTGGCGGCAGACTATATGCGTCACGCCAACGAGCGCCGTATTCATCTCGATCAGGCGCTGGAATACCGCCGCGAGCTGTTTACCTCCCGCAAACAGCTGGTCGCCGAGCAGTATAAGCATGTCGAAATGGCGCGCGAACTGGGCGAGCACAACGGTGCCGAAGGGGATCTGGAAGCCGATTACCAGGCGGCCAGCGATCATCTGAACCTGGTGCAAACCGCGCTGCGTCAGCAGGAAAAAATCGAGCGCTATGAAGCCGATCTCGATGAGCTGCAAATTCGTCTTGAAGAGCAAAATGAAGTGGTGGCAGAAGCCGCCGATTTGCAGGAAGAGAACGAAGCCCGCGCGGAAGCTGCCGAGCTGGAAGTGGATGAGCTGAAAAGCCAGCTCGCAGACTACCAGCAGGCGCTGGACGTGCAGCAGACCCGCGCGATCCAATACAACCAGGCGCTGCAGGCGTTGCAGCGTGCCAAAGAGCTGTGCCACCTGCCGGACCTGACCCCTGAAAGCGCTGACGAATGGCTGGATACCTTCCAGGCCAAAGAGCAGGAAGCCACTGAGAAACTGCTTTCTCTCGATCAGAAAATGAGCGTGGCGCAAACGGCACACAGCCAGTTTGAGCAGGCGTACCAGCTGGTGGTGGCGATCAACGGTCCGCTGGCGCGTAACGAAGCATGGGACGTTGCCCGTGAGTTGCTGCGCGACGGCGTTAATCAGCGCCATCTGGCCGAGCAGGTGCAGCCGCTGCGCATGCGCCTGAACGAGCTGGAACAGCGTCTGCGTGAACAGCAGGAAGCTGAGCGTCTGCTGGCGGAATTTTGCAAACGTCAGGGTAAAAATTACGATTTCGACGAGCTTGAGGCTCTGCATCAGGAGCTGGAAGCGCGTATTGCGGCCCTGTCCGATACCGTATCGAACGCCAGCGAACAGCGCATGACGCTGCGTCAGGAGCTGGAACAGCTTCAGTCCCGTTCGAAGACGCTCTTACAGCGTGCGCCGATCTGGCTGGCCGCACAAAGCAGCCTGAACCAGCTCAGCGAGCAGTGTGGTCAGGAGTTTGCCTCCAGCCAGGACGTCACCGAATACATGCAACAGCTGCTGGAGCGCGAACGCGAAGCGATTGTTGAGCGTGACGAAGTGGGCGCGCGCAAGCGTGACGTCGATGAAGAAATCGAGCGTTTAAGCCAGCCTGGCGGCTCAGAAGATCCGCGCCTGAATGCGTTAGCCGAGCGTTTCGGCGGCGTGCTGCTGTCTGAAATTTACGACGACGTCGGCCTGGACGATGCGCCGTACTTCTCCGCGCTGTACGGTCCGTCCCGTAACGCGATTGTAGTGCCGGATCTGTCGCTGATTTCTGACCAGCTTGCAGGGCTGGAAGACTGCCCGGAAGATCTCTACCTCATCGAAGGGGATCCGCAGTCGTTTGATGACAGCGTATTCAGCGTCGACGAGCTGGAAAAAGCGGTGGTGGTGAAAATCGCCGATCGCCAGTGGCGCTATTCGCGCTTCCCGGAACTGCCGCTGTTTGGCCGCGCCGCGCGTGAAAACCGTATTGAAAGCCTGCACGCCGAGCGTGAAACGCTTTCAGAGCGTTTTGCGACCCTGTCGTTTGACGTGCAGAAAACCCAGCGTCTGCATCAGGCGTTCAGCCGCTTTATCGGCAGCCATCTGGGCGTTGCCTTTCAGCCCGATCCGGAAGCCGAAATTCGTAAGCTCAACACCCGCCGCGGTGAGCTGGAGCGTGCGCTTGCCAGCCATGAAAATGACAACCAGCAAAGTCGCGTGCAGTTTGAGCAGGCGAAAGAGGGCGTTGCGGCCCTTAACCGCATCCTGCCGCGCCTGAACCTGCTGGCGGACGATACGCTCGCCGACCGCGTGGATGAGATTCAGGAACGTCTGGACGAAGCGCAGGAAGCGGCGCGCTTTGTGCAGCAACACGGCAATCAGCTGGCAAAACTGGAGCCGATGGTTTCCGTTCTCCAGAGCGACCCGGAACAGTTTGAGCAGTTAAAAGAAGATTACGCCTGGTCACAGCAGGTGCAGCGCGAAGCGCGTCAGCAGGCGTTTGCCCTCACGGAAGTGGTGCAACGTCGCGCACACTTCGGCTACTCCGATTCAGCAGAAATGCTGAGCGGGAACAGCGATCTGAATGAAAAGCTGCGCCAGCGTCTTGAGCAGGCCGAAGCGGAACGAACGCGCGCCCGTGAAGCGATGCGTACTCACGCTGCACAGCTGAGCCAGTACAGCCAGGTCATGGCGTCGCTGAAAAGCTCCTTCGACACCAAGAAAGAGCTGTTAAATGACCTGCATAAAGAGTTGCAGGACATTGGCGTGCGCGCCGACAGCGGCGCAGAAGAGCGGGCGCGTATTCGCCGCGATGAGCTGCATGCTCAGCTCAGCAACAACCGTGCGCGTCGTAATCAGCTCGAAAAAGCGCTGACCTTCTGTGAGGCGGAGATGGACAACCTGACGCGTCGTCTGCGCAAGCTGGAGCGCGACTATTTTGAGATGCGTGAACAGGTTGTGACCGCGAAGGCGGGCTGGTGCGCGGTGATGCGCATGGTGAAGGACAACAACGTGGAGCGTCGTCTGCACCGTCGCGAGCTGGCGTACCTGTCAGCCGATGAACTGCGCTCTATGTCGGATAAGGCGCTGGGTGCGCTGCGTCTTGCCGTGGCGGACAATGAACACCTGCGCGACGTGCTGCGCATGTCCGAAGATCCGAAGCGTCCTGAGCGCAAAATTCAGTTCTTCGTGGCGGTTTATCAGCACTTACGCGAGCGTATTCGTCAGGACATCATCCGTACCGACGATCCGGTTGAAGCGATCGAACAGATGGAGATCGAGCTGGGCCGTCTGACGGAGGAGCTGACCTCCCGCGAGCAGAAGCTGGCAATCAGCTCCCGCAGCGTGGCGAATATTATTCGTAAAACCATTCAGCGCGAGCAGAACCGTATCCGTCAGCTGAACCAGGGCCTGCAAAGCGTGTCGTTTGGCCAGGTCAACAGCGTGCGGCTGAACGTGAACGTGCGTGAGGCGCACTCCACGCTGCTTGACGTGTTGTCTGAACAGCATGAGCAGCATCAGGATCTGTTCAACAGTAACCGCCTGACCTTCTCCGAAGCGCTGGCGAAGCTGTATCAGCGTCTGAATCCGCAGATTGACATGGGCCAGCGTACGCCGCAAACCATCGGCGAGGAGTTGCTGGACTACCGCAACTATCTGGAAATGGAAGTTGAGGTTAACCGTGGCTCAGACGGCTGGCTGCGCGCGGAATCCGGTGCGCTCTCTACCGGTGAAGCCATCGGTACCGGTATGTCGATTCTGGTGATGGTGGTGCAGAGCTGGGAAGATGAAGCGCGTCGTCTGCGCGGCAAGGACATCTCTCCATGCCGTCTGCTGTTCCTCGATGAAGCCGCGCGTCTCGACGCCCGCTCCATCGCCACGCTGTTTGAGCTTTGCGAGCGACTCGATATGCAGCTCATCATCGCGGCGCCGGAAAACATCAGTCCGGAAAAAGGGACAACCTATAAGCTGGTGCGTAAAGTGTTCCAGAACAGTGAACATGTACACGTCGTAGGTCTGCGTGGCTTTGCGCCGCAGCCTCCGGAGTCTTTACCGGGCACGGCTGACGCCTCTTAACCCCGGGTATGATAAAAGGCGGCGCTCAGGCGTCGCTTTTTTTATTCACTTAACTTGTGTTCAGGGCTGCGTTATCTTTAAACTTCTTTACATAAGGTAAGGCAGCAGCGTGTATGCCTTTCTATACTGAAGGAAAGCTCCAGAATACTGGGCATGTCGTGAAAAACAGGGGGCAAGGGATGTTGCTTAAGAAAGATCGTGGTCGTCAGCTGTCTGCGCTGAGTTTGTGCCTGACAGTGATGTTTGCTCCACTGTTTACCGCTCAGGCCGATGAGCCTGAAATTGTACCGACTGACAGCTCCGCGACGATGGGCGCGCAGCCGACGTCGCTGTCACAACCGCTGGATCAGTCTCCGGCGACGGCCATCATGGCCGGCATTAAACCGCTGCCGGAAGGCATCGATACTGAATCATTACGCCAGCAGCTTATGACCGGGCTGCCCTCGGGCTATACCCCCGCTTATATTAACCAGCTCACGCTGCTTTACGCTGCGCGCGATATGAAACCGATGTGGGAAAATCGCGAGGCGGTACGTGCTTTCCAGCAGCAGCTGGCTGAAGTGGCGATTGCAGGTTTTCAGCCACAGTTCACGACCTGGGTTGAACACCTGACCGACCCTGCCGTAACCGGACAGGCGCGTGACGTGGTGCTGTCTGATGCCATGATGGGCTACTTGCAGTTTGTGGCGGGGATTTCGGTGAACGGCAACCGCTGGTTATACAGCAGTAAACCGTACAAGCTGGCGACGCCCGCGCTGTCCGTCATTAATCAGTGGCAGCTGTCGCTGGACAACGGTGAACTGCCGCGCTTTATCGCAAGCCTTGAGCCCGCCCACCCGCAGTATGCCACGATGCATCAGTCGCTTCTTGAGCTGGTCGCGGATTCCCGCCCGTGGCCTCAGTTGCGTGGAACAGCAACGCTGCGTCCGGGACAATGGAGCAGCGATGTGCCTGCGATTCGCGAAATTATGAAACGGTCTGGCATGCTTGACAGCGGCCCTAAAATTGCGCTGCCCGGCGACGATACGCAAAACGCAGTCGTCAGCCCGTCGGCGCCGGTAAAAGAGAAAACCGCCGTTGCGCTGAGCAATAAGCCCGCCGCTTACGATCGCGAGCTGGTCGCGGCAGTGAAGCAGTTCCAGGCCGCGCAGGGGCTGGGCGCCGACGGCGTGATTGGTCCATCGACTCGCGACTGGCTGAACGTCTCTCCGGCCCAGCGGGCAGGGGTGCTGGCGTTGAATATCCAGCGCTTGCGCTTGCTGCCGGGCACGTTATCCACCGGCATTATGGTCAACATTCCGGCGTACTCTCTGGTCTACTATCAGGACGGTAGCGAAGTGCTGGCGTCCCGCGTGATTGTGGGTCGACCTGACCGCAAAACGCCGATGATGAGCAGCGCGCTGAATAACGTGGTGGTTAACCCGCCGTGGAACGTGCCGCCGACGCTGGCGCGCAAAGATATCCTGCCTAAGGTCTGGAATGACCCGGGCTATCTGGAGCGACATAACTATACGGTGATGCGTGGCTGGAACAGCAAAGAAGCGATTGACCCCTGGATGGTCGACTGGTCAACGATTACGCCTTCGAACCTGCCGTTCCGTTTCCAGCAGGCACCGGGTGCGCATAACTCGCTCGGACGTTACAAATTCAATATGCCAAGTTCGGACGCAATCTATCTGCATGATACCCCGAACCATAATCTGTTCCAGAAAGACGCACGCGCGCTCAGTTCTGGCTGCGTTCGCGTGAATAAGGCCTCCGAACTGGCGAATATGCTGTTGCAGGATGCAGGCTGGAACGATACGCGGATATCAGATGCCCTGAAGCAGGGGGATACGCGTTACGTCAATATCCGCCACAATATTCCGGTCAATCTTTACTATCTGACGGCGTTTGTGGGCGCGGACGGACGTACCCAGTATCGTACAGATATTTACAATTATGATCTGACAGCGCGATCCGGCGCACAAATCTTGCCAAAAGCGGAACAATTAATCAGGTAAATGAAGTAGTTCGGTAAAAATGATTGTCGTAAGTTATGGTGAATATGAGGCGATCTGGCTGAAAGCCGCGTATTCACTGGGATTGGGCGCCTTGACGTAGCAGGCTTTGCCAGTTATGGTGCCCTTCGTGCGCTAAGCATATTGACAATTTCTTTTACCTGTAGACCTGATTATCATGGACAAATTTGACGCTAATCGCCGCAAATTGCTGGCGTTAGGTGGCGTTGCGCTGGGCGCAGCAGCCATCCTTCCGACGCCAGCATTTGCCACCCTCTCGACACCTCGTCCGCGTATTTTAACGCTCAACAATCTGCATACTGGTGAGACGCTTAAAGCGGAATTTTTCGATGGCAGAGGCTATATTCAGGATGAATTAGCACGACTCAACCATTTTTTCCGTGATTTCCGCGCGAACAAAATCAAAGCCATCGACCCTGGATTATTCGATCAGCTTTACCGCTTGCAGGGACTGCTGGGGACCAAAAGGCCGGTGCAACTCATTTCTGGCTATCGCTCTCTGGATACCAACAATGAACTGCGCGCCCACAGCCGTGGGGTAGCGAAAAAAAGCTATCACACCAAAGGGCAGGCGATGGATTTCCATATTGAAGGCGTTTCGTTAGCCAATATTCGCAAAGCGGCGTTATCTATGCGCGCAGGTGGTGTAGGATACTACCCACGTAGCAACTTTGTGCATATTGATACCGGGCCGGTTCGGCACTGGTAATAACGAAACACAGGAGCAGTATGAAATATCGTATTATTCCGGTTACCGCGTTCTCACAGAACTGTTCATTGATCTGGTGTGAACAAACTAAACTGGCCGCGCTTGTTGATCCCGGTGGCGACGCTGAGACAATCAAGCAGGAAGTCGCTGCCAGCGGTGTAACGCTGATGCAGATTTTACTGACCCATGGCCATCTTGACCATGTGGGAGCAGCGGCTGAACTGGCTGAACACTACGGTGTGCCGATTATCGGCCCGGAAAAAGAAGATGAGTTCTGGCTTCAGGGGCTGCCTGCCCAAAGCCGCATGTTTGGTCTGGATGACTGTCAGCCACTGACACCGGACCGCTGGCTGAACGAAGGCGATCGCGTTAACGTAGGGAATGTAACTTTACAGGTGTTGCATTGCCCCGGGCATACGCCCGGCCATATTGTCTTCTTTGATGACGTGTCACGCCTGCTGATTTCCGGTGACGTGATTTTCAAAGGGGGCGTAGGACGCAGCGATTTCCCACGCGGCGATCACGGTCAGCTGATTCAGTCGATTAAGCAGAAGTTATTACCGTTAGGTGATGATGTGACGTTTATCCCTGGTCACGGACCAATGTCAACGCTTGGCGATGAGCGGTTGCATAACCCGTTCCTTCAGGATGAAATGCCTGTCTGGTAAACCCTTTCAATAAAAAAGCCTGCGCGATGCAGGCTTTTTTTATGGGTGCAGGTTACAGCACCGCGACAATGGCTTCGCACAGTGGCGCCATGTTGTCAGGCGTCATACCTGCAACGTTCACGCGGCCAGAGGCAACGGCATAGACGCCAAACTCTTCACGCAGGCGCAGCACCTGCTCTTTGGTCAGGCCGCTGAAGGAGAACATGCCGTTCTGCTTGATGATGAAGCTGAAGTCACGGTCGGCGCCTTTCTCAGCCAGCGTGTTCACAAACAGCAGACGCATGCGTTGAATGCGCTGACGCATATCGTTCAGCTCTTGTTCCCAGATTGCGCGCAGCGCATCGTTGCTCAGGATCGTCGCAACTACAGACGCACCGTGTGCCGGTGGGTTGGAGTAGTTAGCGCGGATCACGGACTTCATCTGGCTGAATGCGCGATCGACAGTTTGATCGTCAGCGGCCACCAGCGTACAGGCGCCGACACGCTCGTTATACAGACCAAAGTTCTTGGAATAGGAGCTTGCGACAATCAGCTCCTGATGGACGGCGGCGAATGCGCGCAGACCTTCAGCATCTTCTTCCAGACCACGGGCAAAGCCCTGGTAAGCGAAGTCGAACAGCGGCAGCCAGCCTTTTTCAACGGACAGCTTAGCCAGCTGTTCCCACTGTTCAAGCGTAGGATCGATACCAGTTGGGTTATGGCAGCAGCCATGGAACAGCACCACATCGCCCGCCTGGGCTTCGCTCAGGCTGGCCTGCAAACCATCGAAGTCCAGCGCATGGTTTGCCGCGTCATAGTAGGCGTATTCACGGACTTCCAGACCCGCAGAATTAAACACGCTCTTGTGGTTCGGCCAGCTTGGATTGCTTACCCAGACACGCTTCACAGAGGTGTTTTTCGCCAGGAAATCTGCCGCCACGCGCAGTGCGCCGGTACCGCCTGGGGTCTGCGCCGTGCGGGCGCGTTTTTCGCTCACAATGGTGCTGCCTTTGCCGAACAGCAGCTCCTGGGTGCAGCGACCAAATTCAGGGATACCATCAATACCGAGGTAGTTTTTGGTGGTTTCGTTTTCCAGCAGATACTGCTCAGCTTTTTTGACGCTGGTCAGTACCGGAGTTTTGCCGGTTTCATCTTTATATACACCAATACCCAGGTTGATTTTGCCAGGGCGGTCGTCGGCACGAAACAGATCGGCCAGGCCCAGAATTGGGTCGGCAGGAGCGGCAGTAATGTTCTCAAACATGACGAAGTTCCATTGTGATTACAGAAGTGAAATCCGCTATCAGGTTAACGGTAGATTTACAAAATGCCAACCGTTTGCGACGAAAAGCGTGCGGCTTTTCAAAAGTCGCTATTATTTTCTCTCGGGAATAAAAAAACAGGGCCGAAGCCCTGTTCATTAAGCATATAGCAACGAGGTGTGCTGATTAGAACTGGTAAACCAGACCCAGAGCCACGATGTCGTCGTTGTTGATGCCCAGCTTGTTGTCGTCTTTCAGCTGGTTGATCTGATAGTCAACATAGGTAGACATGTTTTTGTTGAAATAGTAGGTCGCACCGATATCAACGTAGTTGATGTAGTCTTCGTCACCGATACCTTCTACGTCTTTCGCTTTAGATTTGTAGTAAGCGATGGATGGACGCAGGCCGAAATCGAACTGGTACTGAGCGACAACAGAGAAGTCCTGAGACTTGTTAGCGAAACCACGGCTGCCCAGGCGCGCTGCGTTACGCATTTCGCCATAAATGGCTGCCAGGTAGATGTTGTTCGCGTCGTATTTCAGGCCGGTTGCCCACTGTTCAGCTTTGTCGCCTTTACCCCATTCCAGCGTCTGCTGGTTGTTGGTACGGTCAGCGGCGCCATAAGCACCAACAATGCCGAAGCCTTCGTAGTCATAGCTCAGAGAGGTCGCCCAGCCGTCGCCGTTGGAACGTACCGCGTCATCACGTTCATTTTTGCCCAGGTACTGAACACCAAAGTTCAGACCGTCAACCAGGCCGAAGAAGTTGCTGTTACGGTAAGTCGCCAGACCACCCGTACGGCCTGCGAAGAAGTTATCGCTCGCGCCGGTGTCGCCGCCGAACTCAGGCAGCATATCGGTGATGCCGATTGCGTCATAGACCAGACCGTAGTTACGCCCGTAGTCGAAGGAGCCTGCGTCACCAAATTTCAGACCTGCGAATGCCAGACGGGTTTTGTTGCCGTTCTGCGCATCGCCGCCTTCAGAGTTGTTACCCTGGAAATTGTATTCCCACTGACCGTAGCCAGTCAGCTGATCGTTGATCTGAGTTTCACCTTTGAAGCCCAGACGCGCGTAAGTGTTGTCGCCATCGTTGCCCGCGTAATCAGAGAAGTAATGCAGGCCAACTGCTTTCCCGTAAAGATCTAATTTGTTGCCGTCTTTGTTATAGATTTCAGCAGCGTTTGCTGCACCGGCTACCAGCAGGGCAGGGACTACCACTGCCAGGATATTGCGCTTCATCATTATTTATTACCCTCATTGGTTTTTTTATGACACTCGCCACTGCCGTCAATAAATTCTGTCAATAAATATTTCCGGAACTATTGATGAGAGTTAGGTGTCTTTATGTGTCTGACAGGCATCTTTCCATTCATAGAACCGTTTCGCTACACTGAAAGTGCTACAATCTTCAAGATTCAGTTACCAAAAGAAAATATGTGTAACTAAATATGTATTTTTGGGAACTTTGTGAAGCACCTCAAACTTCAGCGCGTTCTGGTGAATTAAACCTCCACTTTATTCTTATATATATGATTTCCTTATGTTTAATTTAGCTAAAGGCCTTTCGTATAAACAGAAGTTAAACGGCTCATTTTTTCTTATAATCGACAAAAGCCATCCAGATGGCTGTGAAAGTGGTTGTTTTTTGTGCTATTGCGTAAGGATTGCATTAAGCGCAATAAGAATAGGGTTATTTTTTTGTCTAAGGATATTTCGTGGAAACAAAACGTAACAGGTAGAGGGAATTGCGGGGTTGTGGTTTATAGACGCTTACTTTTGACTGACGAAAACTGACATTGCAGGATTAAATAATGGCCAGCATTTGCTGGCCATTAATGATTTGGTCGGTTAGAAACTTGCGTTACGCGGTGTGCGTGGGAACGGAATCACATCACGTACGTTCTGAACACCTGTTACGTAAGCAATCAGACGTTCGAAGCCCAGGCCAAAGCCAGAGTGCGGAACGGTGCCGTAGCGACGGAGATCGCGATACCAGCTGTAGTCCGCCGGGTTCAGGCCCATCTCCTGCATACGCGCGTCCAGCACATCCAGGCGCTCTTCACGCTGGGAGCCACCGATGATCTCACCGATGCCCGGCGCCAGAACATCCATCGCGGCAACGGTTTTACCATCTTCGTTAAGGCGCATATAGAACGCCTTAATGTCTTTCGGATAGTTTTTCACCACAACCGGTGCTTTGAAGTGCTTCTCTGCCAGATAACGTTCATGCTCGGAGGAGAGATCCACGCCCCAGTAAACCGGGTTTTCGAATTTCTCACCGCATTTTTCCAGGATAGCGACCGCGTCGGTGTAATCCACCTGCGCGAAGTCTGCGGAGACGAAGCGCTCAAGACGGGCGATGGCGTCCTTATCGACACGCTCAGCGAAGAATTTCATGTCGTCTGCGCGTTCTTCGAGAACGGCTTTGAACACGTATTTCAGCATCGCTTCTGCCAGGCCAGCCACGTCATTCAGATCGGCAAAGGCGACTTCCGGCTCCAGCATCCAGAATTCCGCCAGGTGACGGCTGGTGTTAGAGTTTTCCGCACGGAAGGTTGGGCCGAAGGTGTAGATCTTAGACAGCGCACAGGCGTAGGTTTCGCCGTTGAGCTGGCCGGAAACCGTCAGGAAGGCTTCTTTACCAAAGAAGTCTTTGTCGTAATCGACTTTTCCTTCCGGCGTACGTGGCAGGTTTTCCATATCCAGCGTTGAAACGCGGAACATTTCACCTGCGCCTTCGGTATCGGATGCCGTGATCAGCGGAGTAGACACCCAGAAGTAACCCTGCTCGTCAAAGAATCGATGCAGCGCCTGCGCCAGCGTATGACGCACGCGCGCCACTGCACCAATAAGGTTGGTGCGCGGACGCAGGTGCGCAACTTCACGCAGATATTCGATGCTGTGACGCTTTGCAGCCATCGGATAGGTGTCCGGATCTTCAACCCAGCCGGTCACTTCCACCGAGGTCGCCTGAATTTCGTAGCTCTGACCCTGGCCCGGAGAGGCCACCACAACACCGGTGACGATCACGGAACAGCCGGTTGTCAGGTGCAGAACGTCATCATTGTAATTGGGCAGAGAATTATTAATGACGGCCTGTACAGGATCAAAGCAGGAACCGTCATAGACGGCGAGGAAGGAGATGCCAGCTTTAGAATCTCGGCGAGTACGCACCCATCCGCGCACGGTGACCTCCTGGTCAACGGCGACACGGCCCTGGAGTACGTCGGCTACAGGCACAACGCTCATAATATTCTCTCTGTTAATAGTCGGAAAAAATAAACACTTGTCCGCCCTGATAGGGGGGATATCTATGTTACCTGCCATCCGCTATCAGACAAGTAAATTTCACCGTCTTAAGAGAAGAAATAAGAAATTAATAAGAGAAGGGGAGCCATGAAGGCTCCCCCGAAGCCGTTAACTGGCTTTTTTAACCTGAGGCAGATCGAAGGCTTTACGTAATGCGCGGACAAACGCTTTGTCATGGCAGATGGTTTTGCCCGGGCTGTCGGAGAGCTTCGCGACCGGCTTACCGTTACATTCCACTAGCTTTATGACGATGTTCAGCGGTTTCACCTGGGGGATATCACAGGTTAAGCGCGTACCAATTCCGAAACTCAGGTTCACCCGCGATGAGAAGTGGCGATAAAGGTCGACGGCTTTCGCCAGGTCAAGGTTATCGGAGAAGACCAGCACCTTACTCATGGGATCGATACCCAGTTTTTCGTAATGGGCGATGGCTTTCTCACCCCATTCAACCGGGTCCCCGGAATCATGGCGCAAACCCTGGTAGCGTTCGGCAAACTCAGGGCCAAAGTCGCGCAGGAACGCGTCCATGGTAATGCAGTCGGTAAGGGCAATACCCAGCCGATCCGGGTATTCCTCAAGCCACGCGGCGAGGGCGGCGCGCTGGCTGTTGGCAAGGTCAGGGCTGATCTGCTGGTGCGCCTGGAACCATTCGTGCGCCTGGGTACCCATCGGCGTTAAATCAAGGCGACGCGCCAGATCGTAGTTACTGGTGCCAACGAACCACGGCTCCTGTTGCAGACGTCTGACAATGGCTTCCTGAACCTCGCGAGAGAAGCGGCGGCGCGTGCCAAAGTCCATCAGACGGAAGCGGGACATATCCAGCCCTTCTGTCAGTCTGGAAAACTCAACGAGTTTATTCTCCAGAGCGGCAACCGCCTGCGTTACACCGGTTTCAGGGGAGCGATAACGGTGGGCCAGCTCGCTGATCACGGCCAGAAGCGGCACTTCCCACATGATCACTTCGCGCCACGGGCCGGTCAGACGAATGTCCAGCTTGCCGTTATCATTGGTGACGGTGACCTGTTCCGGCTTATAGCGGAACTCACGCAGCCAGTTCAGATAGTCCGCTTTAAAGAAAGGCAGGCCTGAAAGCCACTGATATTCGTCATCGGTGAGCGCCAGATGCTGCATGGCATCGACCTGTTCACGAATGGAATCTGCGTAGATACCCAGCAAGTCGTCACCCCGGCAGCGAAATTCCGCCGCAACATGAACATCATGATAGTGGTGAAACACGGCTTGCTGCATATGCAGCTTGTACGCGTCGGTATCCAGCAACGTATGCAGAACCGGAGAAGCGAATTGAGTCATAGGTGCGCTGTAGCATCCTCTCACGGGAGCGTTTAGTACAATAAACAACTCCGGAGTATACCCTGTTTAGTGATTTATTGAACCCCGATCACAACATAAGCACACTTTATGGTCGAGCGCATTTCGTGCCCCGTGTTATAAAAATGTAGCAAAAACGGCGTTGTGCCTGAAAAGATGAACATTCTGCATAGCGCGTTTTACACAACCGGAATATATTGAATCGTTACTCGACAAACGATGCATAAGGTTTTCTATGACACAACAGCCACAAGCTAAATACCGCCACGACTACCGTGCGCCGGATTACCTGATAAGCGATATCGATCTGACCTTCGAACTGGATGCCACAAAAACCGTCGTGACGGCGGTAAGCCAGGTGACGCGCCAGAGCGCGACAGCCGTGCCGCTGCGTCTGGATGGTGAAGACCTGACGCTGGTTTCCCTGCATATTAATGATGAAGCCTGGTCAGACTATAGAGAAGAAGGCAACCAGCTGGTCATCGACAACCTGCCGGAACGCTTTACCCTGCGCATCGTGAATGAAATCAGCCCTGCCGCCAATACCGCGCTGGAAGGGCTTTACCAGTCAGGCGTAGCCCTGTGCACCCAATGTGAAGCCGAAGGGTTCCGCCACATTACCTGGTATCTGGATCGCCCGGACGTCCTGGCGCGCTTTACCACCAAAATTATTGCCGACAAAACGCTGTACCCGTACCTGCTTTCCAACGGCAACCGGATTGGTGAAGGGGAACTGGAGAATGGCCGTCACTGGGTACAGTGGCAGGATCCGTTCCCTAAACCCTGCTACCTGTTTGCGCTGGTGGCGGGCGATTTCGATGTTCTGCGCGACACCTTTAAAACGCGCTCTGGCCGTGAAGTCGCGCTGGAGCTGTTCGTGGACCGTGGCAACCTTGACCGCGCCCCGTGGGCCATGACTTCCCTCATCAACTCCATGAAGTGGGATGAAACGCGCTTTGGCCTCGAATATGACCTAGACATCTATATGATCGTTGCTGTCGATTTCTTCAATATGGGCGCGATGGAGAATAAAGGTCTTAACATCTTTAACTCTAAATACGTGCTGGCGCGTACCGATACCGCAACGGATAAAGATTACCTCGATATCGAACGCGTTATCGGCCACGAATATTTCCATAACTGGACCGGGAACCGCGTCACCTGCCGCGACTGGTTCCAGCTGAGCCTGAAAGAGGGCTTAACCGTCTTCCGCGATCAGGAGTTCAGCTCCGATCTGGGATCGCGGGCGGTGAACCGCATCAACAACGTGCGCACCATGCGTGGTCTGCAATTTGCAGAAGATGCCAGCCCAATGGCGCACCCGATCCGCCCGGATAAAGTCATTGAGATGAATAACTTCTACACCCTGACGGTGTATGAAAAAGGCGCTGAAATTATCCGCATGATCCACACCCTGCTGGGCGAAGAGAATTTCCAGAAAGGGATGCAGCTTTACTTTGAGCGTCACGACGGCAGTGCGGCCACCTGCGACGATTTTGTTCAGGCGATGGAAGACGCCTCTAACGTCGATCTGTCTCATTTCCGCCGCTGGTACAGCCAGGCCGGTACGCCGATTGTGACGGTCAAAGACGACTACAACCCGGAAACCGAGCAGTACACGCTGACCATCAGCCAGCGCACGCCGCCAACGGCGGAGCAGGAAGAGAAACATCCGCTGCACATTCCGTTCAGCGTTGAGCTGTACGACAACGAAGGCAACGTGATCCCGTTACAGAAGGGCGGCCACCCGGTGCATAACGTGCTGAACGTGACCCAGGCAGAGCAGACCTTTATCTTCGATAACGTCTATTTCCAGCCCGTTCCTGCCCTGCTGTGCGAATTCTCCGCGCCGGTGAAACTCGAATATAAGTGGAGCGATCAGCAGCTGACGTTCCTGATGCGTCACGCGCGCAACGATTTCTCGCGCTGGGATGCGGCACAAAGCCTGCTGGCGACCTACATCAAGCTGAACGTCAACCGTTACCAGCAGGGCCAGCCGCTGACGCTGCCGGTTCATGTGGCAGACGCCTTCCGTGCCATCCTGCTGGATGAGAATATTGACCCGGCGCTGGCGGCTGAAATTTTGACGCTGCCGTCTGCGACTGAAATCGCCGAGCTGTTTGACATCATTGACCCCATTGCGATCGTCGCCGTGCGTGAAGCGCTGACCCGCACGCTGGCGACCGAACTGGCAGATGAATTCCTCGCCATTTACAACGCCAACAAGCTGGACGCGTATCGGGTGGAACATGCGGATATCGGTAAACGTTCCCTGCGCAATACCTGCCTGCGCTATCTGGCATTTGGTGAGGCAGAGCTGGCGAACACGCTGGTCAGCAAACAGTACCATGAGGCCGATAACATGACGGATGCGCTGGCCGCACTGGCTGCAAGCGTTGCCGCCGAGCTGCCGTGCCGCGATGCGCTGATGCAGGAGTACGACGACAGGTGGCATCAGGATGGTCTGGTAATGGACAAGTGGTTCATCCTTCAGGCCACCAGCCCGGCAGCCGATGCGCTCAGCAACGTACGCAGCCTGCTGAAGCACCGTTCGTTCACCATGAGCAACCCGAACCGCGTCCGCTCGCTGATTGGCGCGTTTGCCAGCAGCAACCCGGCCGCGTTCCACGCCGAAGACGGCAGCGGATATCAGTTCATGGTTGAAATGCTGACCGAGCTGAACAGCCGTAACCCGCAGGTGGCGTCTCGTCTGATTGAGCCGCTGATCCGCCTGAAACGCTACGATGCGCAGCGTCAGGCGAAAATGCGTGCCGCACTTGAGCAGCTGAAAGGGCTGGAAAATTTGTCTGGCGATCTGTACGAGAAGATTACAAAGGCGCTGGCCTGATGTAAAAAAGCCCGGTGGCGCTTCGCTTACCGGGCCTACGATTTGCCCTTGCGCCGTGCTCCCTGTTGAAGAGGGCCGGGGTGAGGGCATCAGGCATTAGCTTTTATCCGCTGAATCTCCGCTTCTCCACGTTTCATCACTCTATCCAGCACTTTCGCCTCCAGCTCCGCCAGTCTGGCCGATCCCACCCGGCGAGGACGTGGAATATCCACCGTTAGATCCAGACCAATTTTACCCTCTTCTATTAACAGCACCCTGTCTGCCATTGCCACAGCTTCGCTTACGTCATGCGTCACCAGCAGCACCGTAAAGCCGTGCGTCTGCCAGAGGGTTTCAATCAGATCCTGCATCTCGATCCGCGTCAGGGCATCAAGCGCGCCGAGCGGTTCATCAAGCAGCAGCAGGCCGGGACGATGAATCAGCGCGCGTGCCAGGGCCACGCGCTGCTTTTGTCCACCCGACAGGGCCGCAGGCCACTCTCCCGCACGATTCTCCAGCCCGACGGCGGCGAGTGCCTGCCGGGCGTCCTCCCGCCAGCTGCCCTTCAGGCCCAGCCCGACGTTATCCATCACCGTTTTCCACGGCAGCAGACGCGCGTCCTGAAACATCATGCGCGTATCATCCTGAATCGTGGACAGCGGCGTGGTGCCTGCCAGAATGTCACCGCTGTTTGGCGCCTCCAGCCCGGCTAAAAGACGCAGCAGGGTACTCTTGCCGCCACCGCTGCGGCCAACAACGGCCACAAACTGTCCGGCAGGAATATGCAGATCCAGTGCATTCAGAATGGTGTTGTCGCCGTAGCGTTTGGTCACGCCGTTCAGCAGTAACGGTGTTCCCTGGTTCAGTCGTGCAGTATTCATGCTTTCGCCTCCTGAGCGGTGTAGGCCGGGTTCCAGCGCAGCCAGCTACGTTCCAGCCACTGGGCGCTGACGTCCGCAAGTTTGCCAAGCAGGGCATAAAGGATAATGGCAACCACCACCACGTCCGTTTGCAGGAACTCGCGGGCGTTCATCGCCAGATAACCAATGCCGGAGTTGGCCGAAATGGTTTCCGCCACGATCAGGGTTAGCCACATCAGGCCGAGCGCAAAACGCACCCCAACCATAATGGAGGGCAGGGCGCCCGGCAGGATCACATGGGTAAACAGGGCAAAACCTGACAGGCCATAGCTGCGGGCCATCTCAACCAGACCGCGATCGATATTGCGGATCCCATGCCAGGTATTGATATAAATCGGGAATAATGTTCCCAGCGCCACGAGGAAAATTTTGGCGCTCTCATCAATGCCAAACCACAGGATAACCAGCGGAATAAGCGCCAGATGCGGCACGTTACGCAGCATTTGAACGGAGGTATCCAGCAGCCGCTCACCCCAGCGGGACAGGCCGCTGATCAGCCCCAGCGTCAGGCCGATGCTCCCGCCAATCGAAAAGCCGATTACCGCGCGCCAGGAGCTGATGGCAAGATGTTGCCACAGCTCACCGCTGGCGCTTAGCGACCAGAACGCTTCCACAACGCCCTCCGGAGAGGGCAAAATACGGCTCGACAGCCAGCCAGTTGAAGACGCCAGTTGCCAGACGAGGACAATGCCGACGGGCAGAAACCACGGCGCGGCGCGCAGCAGCCATTTTTGTGCGGTTGCAGACATGGTGGCTCCTTAACTTTGCGCGACTTTTCTCGGGATAAACGCATTCGCCACGGCTTCGCCCTGCAACTGAAGCTGACGTGGCTGCGGAATTTCCGGGATAGCGACATCCAGGTGCGGGAAGAGCAGTTCACCCACCTTGTAGGCCTCCTCCAGATGCGGGTAGCCAGACAGGATAAAGCTGTCGATCCCCAGCGCCGCGTATTCATTAATGCGTGCCGCTACGGTTGGACCGTCGCCGACCAGCGCCGTACCGGCGCCGCCGCGCACCAGACCCACCCCGGCCCACAGGTTCGGGCTGATCTCAAGATTTTCACGCTTGCCGTTGTGCAGGGAGGCCATTCGGTGTTGGCCCACGGAGTCGGTTTTGGCAAACGCCGCCTGTGCTTTGGCGATAGTGTCGTCGTCCAGATGAGCGATCAGACGGTCGGCAGCTTGCCAGGCCTCGTCGTTGGTTTCGCGTACGATCACGTGCAGGCGAATGCCGAAGCGCACCGTACGGCCATGTTCTGCGGCTTTGGCGCGTACCTGAGCAATTTTCTCTTTAACCAGCTCCGGTGGCTCGCCCCAGGTCAGATAGAGATCGACCTGCTCAGCCGCCAGCTCCTGCGCCACGTCCGACGATCCGCCGAAATAAAGGGGAGGGCGCGGCTGTTGTACCGGCGGGAAGTAGAGTTGCGCATCGCGAACGTGAATATGTTTTCCTTCGAAGGTGACGGTTTCCCCTTCCAGCAGACGTCGCCAGACGCGGGTGAACTCTGCGGAGGCTTCATAGCGCTCGGTATGATCGAGAAAAACGCCATCGCCCGCCAGCTCCTGCGGATCGCTGCCCGTCACCAGATTGAACAGCGCGCGGCCGTTGGAGAGCCTGTCCAGCGTTGCCGCCTGGCGTGCCGCGACGGTGGGCGACACCACGCTTGGGCGCAAGGCTACCAGGAATTTCAGGCGCTGGGTGACGGGGATCATTGACGCGGCAACCAGCCACGCATCCTCACACGAGCGGCCCGTCGGGATCAGTACCCCGGTAAAACCGATGCGGTCTGCCGCCTGGGCGATCTGCTGTAGATAGCCGTGATCGACCGGGCGGGCGCCTTCTTCTGTGCCAAGATAGTGTCCATCACCGTGGGTGGGTAAAAACCAGAAAAGATTCAGACTCATGATTTTTTTCCTTCAATGCCAGCGGGTTGCCAGATGCGTTCGCGAATATTCACCTGCTTTGGAACCAGGCGGTTTTGATAAAAGAGGTCTGCCGTTTGCTGCTGGAGGGCGGCAACGTGGGCGTCAACCGGCGCTATGGTGGTGGGAGGACGGTGGTCAAGATAGGTGGCGATCACCGGTTCAGGCAGGCCCATGGTTTTTGCCAGCAGCGTGATGCTCTGCTGACGCTGGCTTTGGGTCAGCGCATCGGCCTGAGAGAAGGTATCCAGCACCTGCTGAATAAATGCGCCATTTTTTTCAGCGTAAGGACGTGCCGCCAGGTAGAACGAACCGGTTTGTTTCAGGGTGGTACCGTCTTTCAGCACCCGCACACCGCCCTGCAACAGTGCGGCGGAGTAGTACGGATCCCAGATAGCCCAGGCATCAACATTTTTTTGCTGAAACGCCGCGCGCGCATCGGCAGGCGTCAGGTAAACGGGCTGGATATCGGTGAATTTAAGGCCGGCCTCCTGCAACGCGCGCAGCAGCAGGTTGTGCGAGCTGGAACCTTTCTGGAAAGCAACCTTATGGCCTTTGAGATCGGCGACGCTTTTGATCTCGCTGTTTTCCGGCACCAAAATAACCTCTGCCTTCGGCTTGGCGGGTTCAACGCCAACGTAAACCAGATCCGCCCCGGCCGCCTGGGCAAAGATCGGCGGGATATCGCCGGTGCTGCCTAAATCAATACTCCCGACGTTCAGCGCCTCCAGCATCTGCGGTCCGGCAGGGAACTCGACCCATGAGAATTTGGTCTGCGGGAAACGTTTCTCCAGCAACGCATGGCTTTTCGCCAGCACCATGCTGACGCTGCCTTTCTGATAACCGATACGCAGGCTCTCCGGCGTTTTCTCCGCCGCCTGAGCCAGCGATGCCACTGCCAGCAGACCTGCCAGCCCGATACGGGTAACTGTTTTAAACATGCGCCACTCCTTGTGATTGATGAAATGCCGCCGCGTGGCGATCCCGACGATTAAGGGCGTGCCAGAAGGTTTCAAGCGCGCTGTCGAGGCGGGTTTGCAGATTCGGCGTGAAATGCGGTTTATGCTGGTAGTCGATTACCTGTGAGTCGTCAGCGAAGACGCCATGCAGGATCTCCTGCGCTTTCAGCGCGTTCAGAACCGGCTTGAGGGCATAATCCACCGCCAGTAAATGGGCTACCGTACCGCCTGTGGCCAGCGGCAGGACGACCTTACCGTCCAGCGCGCGCTCGGGCAGCAGATCGAGCAGCGTTTTCAGTGCACCGGAAAAAGAGGCTTTATAAATTGGTGTCGCGACGACCAACCCGTCAGCACGCTTAAGTTGTTCGATCAGGGTTTTCAGCGCCGGGCTGTCGAAACGGGCGTAGAGCAGATCTTCAGGCGCGAAATTGTGCAAATTCCAGTGACACACTTCGACATCCAGAGCATTAAGCTTTTCGCGAGCGTATTCCAGCAGTGCGCTGGATCGAGAGGGGAAGCGGGGGCTTCCGGCCAGGGTAATGACGCGCATGGTTGCTCCTTATAACTAATTGTTTGATTTTATCTAACATTCATAACAATTTTCAGGAGTGTGACATTGCGTGGTTATTCCACTAAATGATTTATCCTCAGGATGAATGCAGAAAAAAGCATAAGAAGCGAACCGATAAGTAAACGATTGCGTTTTACATGGCTTTTTTTGCCACAGGTCAATTCCCTTTCCGGGCGGGATCGCACATAATCCCCTCCCGGTTTGCACACCGGGAATCCAGGAGAGTTCATGTACTACCCCTTCGTTCGTAAAGCCCTTTTCCAGCTCGATCCTGAGCGCGCTCATGAATTTACATTTCAGCAGTTACGTCGTATTACAGGAACGCCTCTGGCCGCGCTGGTGCGTCAAAACGTGCCGGAAAAACCTGTCCAATGCATGGGCCTGACGTTCAAAAATCCACTGGGCCTTGCGGCCGGTCTGGACAAAAATGGCGAATGCATTGATGCACTCGGCGCGATGGGCTTTGGCTCGATCGAAATCGGGACAGTGACGCCGCGTCCGCAGCCGGGAAATGACAAGCCACGTCTGTTCCGCCTGGTTGAAGCCGAGGGGCTGATCAACCGCATGGGCTTTAATAACCTTGGCGTCGATCATCTGGTTGAGAACGTTAAGAAAGCCCATTTTGATGGTGTGCTGGGTATTAATATTGGCAAAAATAAAGACACGCCCGTCGAGCAGGGTAAAGATGACTATCTGATTTGTATGGAAAAAGTCTATGCCTATGCCGGTTATATCGCGGTGAATATATCCTCGCCTAACACCCCAGGGCTGCGTTCATTACAATATGGCGAAGCGCTCGACGATCTTCTTGGCGCCATTAAAAATAAACAAACGGCACTACAGGCGATCCACCATAAATATGTTCCGGTCGCGGTTAAGATCGCCCCGGATCTTTCGGCAGAAGAATTGATCCAGGTTGCCGACAGTTTAGTTCGCCATAATATTGATGGTGTGATTGCGACCAATACAACGCTCGATCGCTCCCTCGTCCAGGGAATGAAAAACTGTGACGAAGCGGGTGGATTAAGTGGCCGTCCGGTACAATTAAAAAGCACCGAAATTATTCGCGCACTCTCCGCGGAATTAAAAGGCCAGCTGCCGATTATTGGCGTGGGTGGCATTGACTCCGTCATCGCTGCACGTGAGAAGATGGCGGCAGGGGCTTCATTGGTGCAAATTTATTCCGGCTTTATTTTTAAAGGGCCGCCATTGATTAAAGAAATTGTCACGCATATCTAATCTTTTCTCTTAATCAGACAACCAGGGCTTTATTTCCAGCCCTGGTTGTTTTATATTCCGTCATTGTTGCTTATTTAGACATTATAGTCTTTTATTACTAGTGTTATAAGCGAAGCGGCAAACAGGACATTTTTAGTACAGGACGTTTTGGGGACGGGAGAGAAACATGCGAATTAAACCTGACGATAACTGGCGCTGGTATTTTTGTGACGAGCATGACCGTATGATGCTCGACTTAGCCAATGGCATGTTGTTTCGCTCTCGTTTTGCGCGCCGAATGTTAACGCCAGACGCGTTTGCTCCCTCAGGCTTTTGCGTTGACGACGCTGCACTCTATTTCTCTTTTGAAGAAAAATGCCGCGACTTCAATCTCTCCAAAGAACAGCGCGCTGAACTGGTACTAAATGCGCTGGTGGCGATCCGTTTCCTGAAACCACAAATGCCGAAAAGCTGGCATTTCCTCGCGCACGGTATGAGCTGGACCCCGGCTATCGGCGATGCGGCCAGCGTCAATCTGAGCGATACCGAAGAAGAGGTGAATTTGCTGGTGGTTGAACCCGGTGAAAACGCTGCGCTCTGTTTGCTGGCCCAACCCGGCGTGACCATTGCCGGGCGAGTCATGCAGTTAGGTGATGCCATCAAAGTGATGAATGACAGGCTGAAGCCTCAGCTGCGCGTCGATTCCTTCAGCCTCGAACAGGCGGTTTAAGCTTCCAGCTGTACGGATGTTTTCGGTACACAGCTACAGCACAGGATCGTGCCGTCACTGCCAATCGCAGATTTCTTCAGGGCACTCACTTCACCATCGACCAGTTTAATGCGACAGCATCCGCAAATCCCCGCGCGACAGGAATAAGGTACGCGGATACCCGCCTGCTCCAGCTGTTCCAGTAGCACCTGCTGATTGTTACCACGAATAACTTTGCCTTCCCAGTGAATATCCACCGCGGAAGCGACGTTGGTGACAACGTCAACCATTTCTTCTTCCTGGCCTGCGCCGTACACTCTTGCAGGCCCGCGGGTAAGAATTTCGACCTCGTCGCCCACGCGGATTACGCCGCTGGAGCGGGGGATCAGGTTCTGGCCGAAGTCGACATCACCGTTATCCTGCGCGGTACGAAATGATTGCAAGGTTTTCAGCGGTTCGCCGGAAGGGTGTTTCTGGCCTTTCTCCGGGCTGACGGTGGTAAAAATACAGCGGCTGCACGGCTTCACGACATCAAAGATAACGCTGCCGATGCGGATCACTTTCCAGGTATCTTCATCCCAGGCATCCGCTCCGGTCACCACCAGATTCGGGCGAAACTGCTCCATCTGCACGCTGGCTTTGCAACGGGTTTGTAAATCACGCAGCGAGGCCTCGCTGGTCAGCAGGAAGGGAAAACCATCCGCAAAGGAGAGGGGAACCGCGTCGTGGCGTTTCACGCGACGAGTCAGCGCAGGCCCAACCCAGCGCAGCTGAACGTCACGTGAGAAAAAGCCGCTCAGCCACTGGTTAATGTTATCCGGCGCGATACGCGCGGTAAAATGATTGCCCCACACTTCCGTTGGCGCATCAACCGGCGCAAAATCAGCAAAGCGGATCACGACGCTTGAACCGTCTGGCGCGGTCAAATGCAATCCGTCATGAAGCGGGGAAGGCGTAAAGCGAACCATCTGCGGGAACTGACGTGCGGTGATGAACGTACCGTCAGGCTCGGTGATCATAAAAATACGATCGAAGGCGAATCCGCTCATATCGGCCAGCGCGTGCGTCACGCCGATACCGCGCATGGATTTCACCGGATGAATAAAAAGCCTGGATAACGTCGCCACTGCACACTCCCGCTAAATAAAATAAGCCTTCAACTTTATGACATACACGCCATATTAGCTATAATGCGCGACAATTTTCTATGAGTAAAAGTGACGATATGAATTCTCTGTTTGCCAGTACGGCCCGTGGGCTGGAAGAGCTGTTAAAAACTGAACTGGAAACCCTGGGCGCGAAAGAGTGCCAGGTGGTTCAGGGTGGTGTCCATTTTGAGGGCGACACGCGGCTTATTTACCAGAGCCTGATGTGGAGCCGTCTGGCGTCGCGCATCATGCTGCCGATGAAAGAGTGCAAGGTCTACAGCGATCTTGATCTCTACACCGGTGTACAGATGATCGACTGGACAGAGATCTTCACCCCGGACGCCACCTTTGCGGTGCATTTCAACGGCGTCAACGATGAGATCCGCAACAGCCAGTACGGTGCCCTGCGCGTCAAAGACGCCATTGTGGACTGCTTCACGCGTCGTAATAAAGAACGTCCGAACGTTGATCGTGAAAACCCGGATCTGCGTATCAACGTCTGGCTGAACGGCGATACTGCCAGTATTTCCCTGGATCTGAGCGGCGCAGGCCTGCATCTGCGCGGCTATCGCGATCGCACCGGCATGGCCCCAATCAAAGAGACACTGGCCGCCGCTATCGTGATGCGCTCCGGCTGGCAGCCGGGTACGCCGCTGCTCGATCCAATGTGCGGTTCCGGTACGCTGCTGATTGAAGCCGCGATGCTGGCCACCGACCGCGCGCCAGGGCTGCATCGTGGACAGTGGGGCTTCAAAGGCTGGGCGCAGCACGATGAAGCCCTCTGGAAAGAGGTCAAAGACGACGCGCAGACCCGTGCCCGTAAAGGGCTGGCGGAGTACACCTCTCACTTTTACGGTTCGGACAACGACCCACGGGTGATTGAACGCGCGCGCAGCAACGCCCGTCGTGCCGGTATCGGTGAGCTGGTGACCTTCGACGTCAAAGATGTGGCGAACCTGACCAATCCGCTGCCAAAAGGCCCGTACGGTACGGTGATCAGCAACCCGCCGTATGGTGAGCGTCTTGGCAGCGAGCCAGCGCTGATTGCGCTACACAGCCTGCTGGGCCGCAACATGAAAGCGCATTTCGGCGGCTGGAACCTCTCCCTGTTTAGCGCCTCGCCGGAGCTGCTGAGCTGCCTGCAATTACGTGCCGATCGCCAGTTCAAGGCGAAAAACGGCCCGCTGGACTGCGTGCAGAAAAACTACCATCTGGCAGAGATAGCAGCGGACAGCAAACCGTCTGGTGTGGCGGAAGATTATGCCAACCGTCTGCGCAAAAACCTGAAGAAATTTGAGAAGTGGGCGAAGCAGGAAGGCATCGAATGTTATCGCCTTTACGACGCTGACCTGCCGGAATACAACGTGGCGGTTGACCGCTATGCAGACTGGGTGGTGGTTCAGGAATACGCCCCGCCGAAAACCATTGATGCGCAAAAAGCGCGTCAGCGTATGCTGGATGTGATTGCGGCCACCATCGCCGTACTCGGCATTTCGCCAAACAAGCTGGTGCTGAAAACCCGTGAGCGTCAGAAAGGCAAAAACCAGTATCAGAAGATGGGCGAGAAGGGCGACTTCATCGAAGTGGGCGAATATAATGCGCGCCTGTGGGTTAACCTGACCGATTACCTTGATACCGGTCTGTTCCTCGATCACCGCATCGCCCGCCGCATGCTGGGCCAGATGAGCAAGGGCAAAGACTTCCTGAACCTGTTCTCCTATACCGGCAGCGCCAGCGTTCATGCAGGGCTTGGTGGGGCGCGTAGTACCACCACGGTCGATATGTCCCGTACTTATCTGGAGTGGGCAGAGCGCAACCTGCGTCTTAACGGCTTAACCGGTCGTCAGCATCGCCTGTTACAGGCCGACGTGCTGGGCTGGCTGCGCGATACCGACGAGCAGTTTGACCTTATCTTTATCGATCCGCCGACCTTCTCTAACTCCAAGCGTATGGAGGATAGCTTTGACGTTCAACGCGATCACCTGCGCCTGATGACCGACCTGAAGCGTCTGCTGCGTAAAGGCGGCACCATTATGTTCTCGAATAACAAGCGCGGATTCCGCATGGATCACGACGGCCTGGCCGAACTGGGATTGAAAGCACAAGAAATCAGCCAAAAAACGCTGTCTCAGGACTTTGCCCGTAACCGTCAAATCCACAACTGCTGGCTGATCTCCGCGGTCTGAAAGGAAAAATAAATGTCTTTAATTAGTATGCACGGCGCGTGGCTCTCTTTCAGCGACTCACCGCTTCTCGATAATGCAGAGCTTCATATCGAAGATAACGAGCGCGTCTGTCTGGTCGGCCGTAACGGCGCAGGTAAATCGACGCTGATGAAAATCCTCAACCGTGAGCAGGGGCTGGACGACGGCCGTATTGTTTACGAGCAGGATCTGGTCGTCTCTCGTCTGCAACAGGATCCGCCGCGTAACGTTACCGGCAGCGTGTACGATTTTGTGGCTGAAGGAATTTCAGAGCAGGCGGAATACCTCAAGCGCTACCACGAGATTTCGCATCTGGTCATGACCGACCCGAGCGACAAAAATCTCAACGAGCTGGCAAAAGTGCAGGAGATGCTCGATCACCACGGCCTGTGGCAGCTGGAAAACCGCATTAACGAAGTGCTGGCTCAGCTTGGCCTGGAAGCGGATATGGAGCTGTCGGCGCTCTCCGGCGGCTGGCTGCGTAAAGCCGCGCTGGGCCGTGCCCTGGTGAGCGGGCCCAGGGTACTGCTGCTGGACGAACCAACGAACCACCTGGATATCGAAGCGATTGACTGGCTGGAAGGGTTCCTGAAAACTTTCAATGGCACCATTATCTTCATCTCCCACGACCGTTCGTTCATCCGCAACATGGCCACGCGCATTGTCGACCTCGACCGCGGCAAGCTGGTGACCTATCCGGGCGATTACGATACCTATCTGCTGGAGAAAGAAGAGAACCTGCGCGTGGAAGAGCTGCAAAACGCCGAGTTCGACCGCAAGCTGGCGCAGGAAGAGGTATGGATCCGTCAGGGCATCAAGGCGCGTCGTACCCGTAATGAAGGCCGCGTTCGCGCCCTGAAGGCGATGCGCCGCGAACGTAGCGAACGCCGTGAAGTCATGGGTAGCGCCAAAATGCAGGTGGAAGAGGCGTCCCGCTCGGGCAAGATTGTCTTCGAAATGGAGAACGTGAATTATTCGGTTGACGGCAAAGTGCTGGTGAACGATTTCTCCGCACAGGTTCAGCGCGGCGACAAAATTGCGCTTATTGGTCCAAACGGCTGCGGCAAAACCACGCTGTTGAAACTGATGCTGGGCCAGTTGCAGGCCGACAGCGGTCGTATTCACTGTGGTACCAAGCTGGAAGTAGCGTACTTTGACCAGCATCGCGCAGAGCTGGATCCGGACCGTACGGTGATGGACAACCTCGCAGAGGGTAAACAGGAGGTGATGGTTAACGGCAAGCCGCGTCACGTGCTGGGCTACCTTCAGGACTTCCTGTTCCACCCAAAACGCGCCCTGACGCCTGTGCGCGCGCTGTCCGGCGGTGAGCGTAACCGTCTTTTACTGGCGCGCCTGTTCCTGAAACCCAGTAACTTACTGATTCTCGATGAACCGACGAACGATCTGGATGTCGAAACGCTGGAACTGCTGGAAGAGTTGATTGATGGCTATCAGGGAACCGTGATGCTGGTCAGCCACGATCGTCAATTTGTCGATAACACCGTGACCGAGTGCTGGATCTTCGAAGGCGAAGGACGTATCGGTCAATATGTGGGCGGCTATCATGACGCGCGTGGACAGCAATCGCAGTCGCTGGCGCAAAAACAGGCGAAGACCAAAAATGTCGCTGAACCTGTTGTTGTGAAAGCAGAAACTGTCAAAAAGTCTCCTGCTAAAATGAGCTATAACTTGCAGCGCGAGCTGGAAGGACTGCCGCAGCGTCTGGAAGAGCTGGAAGCGGCACTGGAAGCACTGCAAATTCAGGTCGCTGATGCGTCATTCTTTACGCAGCCTCACGACTATACTCAGAAAGTATTGGCTGAACTCTCCCAGGCCGAGCAGGCGCTGGAAGAGGCATTTGAGCGCTGGGAGTACCTTGAGTCTCTGAAAAACGGCGCATAAACAGGGATAATCTATGTGTGACCAGCACCATGCCGATCGGCATATTTTATGCTCGCAATGCGATATGCTCGTGGCGTTGCCAGAGCTTGGTCACGGACATAAGGCTGCCTGCCCGCGCTGCGGAGCTACGCTGACGACCGAGTGGGACGCGCCAAGGCAGCGTCCTACGGCTTACGCGCTGGCAGCCCTGTTCATGTTACTGCTCTCCAATCTCTTCCCTTTCATCTCTATGAAAGTGGGTGGGATGGTAAGCCAGGTGGAGTTACTGGAAATTCCAGGCGTGATGTTCTCGGAAGATTACGCCAGCCTTGGCACCTTCTTTCTTCTGTTCGTGCAGATAGTCCCGGCTTTTTGCCTGGTCGTCATTCTGCTACTGGTCAATCGCGTCAGGATGCCCACCGCCCTTAAAATCAAACTCGCGCGGATCCTGTTCCAGCTGAAAAGCTGGGGGATGGCGGAAATTTTTCTGGCGGGTATCCTGGTCAGCTTCGTGAAGCTGATGGCCTACGGCGATGTGGGGATTGGCAGTAGCTTTATTCCGTGGTGTCTGTATTGCGTGCTGCAACTGCGCGCTTTCCAGTGCGTGGACCGACGCTGGACCTGGGACGATATTGCCCCGGCACCGACGCTCTCGCAGACGGTAAAGGTGGGCGTACCGGGTATCCGTCAGGGGCTGCGCTCCTGCTCCTGCTGCACCGCCGTGCTGCCCGCGGATGTCGAGGTGTGTCCCCGCTGTGAAACAAAAGGTCACGTCCGACGCAAAAATAGCCTGCAATGGACCATGGCGCTGCTGGTGACCTCTGTCATGCTCTATCTGCCCGCCAATATTTTGCCGATCATGATCACCGATCTGCTCGGCGACAGAATGCCCTCGACCATCCTTGCCGGGGTGATTTTGCTGTGGAGCGAAGGGTCATACCCTGTTGCAGGCGTCATATTTCTCGCCAGCATTATGGTTCCGACCTTAAAGATGATTGCCATTGCCTGGCTTTGCTGGGATGCAAAAGGGCACGGTAAGCGTGACAGTGAGCGCATGCATCTGATTTATGAGGTCGTGGAATTTGTTGGCCGTTGGTCGATGATTGACGTGTTCGTGATTGCGGTTCTCTCAGCGCTGGTGCGTATGGGTGGGCTGATGAGTATTTATCCCGCTATGGGAGCGCTGATGTTTGCTTTGGTCGTCATTATGACCATGTTTGCGGCCATGACCTTCGACCCTCGTTTATCGTGGGATCGTGAGCCCGATTCAAGCCATGAGGAAGAGTAAGAGCATGGAAAATAAGAGTGGAGAGGCTAAAGTGCAGAAGGTCAGAAACTGGTCGCCGGTGTGGATTTTCCCCATCGTGACCGCGCTGATCGGTGCATGGATCCTGTTTTATCATTACAGCCATCAGGGACCGGAAGTCACGCTAATTACCACCAATGCAGAGGGAATTGAGGGCGGAAAAACCACCATCAAGAGCCGCAGCGTGGATGTGGGTGTCGTGGAAAGCGCGACCCTGACGGATGATTTAACCCATGTTGAAATTAAGGCCCGCCTGAATGCTGGCATGGAAAAACTGCTCCATGAAGATTCCGTTTTTTGGGTGGTGAAACCGCAGGTCGGAAGAGAAGGGATCAGCGGCTTAGGGACGCTATTGTCAGGGGCTTACATTGAACTCCAGCCCGGCAATAAAGGCGCCCAGCCAGCAAACTATCAGTTGCTGGATTCACCGCCGCTTGCGCCACCGGATGCAAAAGGGATCCGCGTCATTCTGGACAGCAAAAAAGCGGGCCAGCTCTCGCCGGGCGATCCGGTGCTGTTCCGTGGGTATCGTGTCGGTTCGGTTGAAACGAGCACCTTCGATCCGCAAAAACGGACCATCAGCTATCAGCTATTTATCAATGCGCCTAATGACCGACTGGTGACCAGTAACGTTCGTTTCTGGAAAGACAGTGGGATCGCTGTGGATCTGACCTCTGCGGGGATGCGCGTTGAGATGGGTTCACTCACCACGCTGTTTGGTGGGGGCGTCAGTTTTGACGTGCCGGAAGGTATAGATCTGGGACAACCGGTGGCGGAAAAAACCGCGTTCAGACTGTTTGACGATCAAAAAAGCATTCAGGATGCGCTCTATACCGATCACATCGATTATCTGATGTTCTTTAAGGACTCTGTACGCGGCTTGCAGCCAGGGGCGCCAGTTGAGTTCCGCGGTATCCGTCTGGGTACAGTGGGGCAAGTGCCTTACTTTGTTCCGGGACTCAAGCAAATGCTTGATGATGATTATCGTATTCCGGTGCTGATACGCATTGAGCCTGAGCGTTTAATTAACCAGATAGGTGAAGATCAGGATATTGGGGAGCATATCAGCGACCTGATGAATCGCGGTCTGCGTGGCTCGCTGAAAACCGGCAACCTGGTGACAGGGGCGTTGTATGTCGATATGGACTTCTATCCAAAAGCGCCACCTATGACGGGAGTCCGTGAATTTGGCGGCTACAAAATCATTCCTACGGTCAGCAGTGGCCTGGCGCAGATCCAACAGCGTCTGATGGAAACGCTGGATAAGATCAACAATCTGCCGCTGAATCCAATGCTTGAGGCTGCGACGGGATCACTGCATCAGAGCCAGGCGACGATGCAACGTCTGCAAACTACCCTGGATAATATCAACAAGATCACGGCCAACCAGTCCATGCAGCAACTGCCGCAGGATATGCAGAAAACGTTGCGTGAACTGAATCGCAGTATGCAGGGCTTCCAGCCGGGCTCAGCGGCCTACAACAAGATGGTGGCGGATATGCAACGTCTTGATCAGGTTTTACGCGAGCTACAGCCCGTTCTGAAAACGCTCAATGAAAAGAGCAACGCGCTGGTGTTTGAAGCGAAAGATAAAAAGGATCCTGAGCCTAAGAGGGCGAAACAATGAAAAAATGGCTAATCATCGCAGGCGCACTGGTATTAACGGCCTGTAGCTCTGGAAGCGATAACAAAAGCTACTACCAGCTGCCGTTAAGCGCGCAGTCGGGGGCGCAGAGCAGCGCCTCGCAGGGCAGCCGTCTGCTTTGGGTTGAGCAGGTTGCCGTGCCAGATTACCTGGCGGGCAACGGGGTGGTCTACCAGACCAGCGATGTGCAGTATGTAATCGCCAACAATAACCTGTGGGCCAGCCCGCTGGATCAGCAGCTACGCAATACGCTGGTGGCGAATCTGAGCAGCCATCTCCCCGGTTGGGTCGTTGCCTCGCAGCCTCTGGGAAGCGATCAGGACACTCTGAATGTTAACGTGACGGGATTCCATGGCCGCTATGATGGTGCCGTTGTTATCAGCGGGGAGTGGCTGCTGAATCACCAGGGTCAGCTGATTAAGCGTCCTTTCCATCTTGAACTCAAGCAGCAGAAAGATGGCTATGACGAAATGGTGAAAGTACTTGCGCAGGGATGGGCACAGGAGTCGGCTACTATAGCAAGAGAGATTTCCCGCCTGCCATAAGTAAAATTCATCGACGAAAGCCGCACTCAGCTTCTTGCTGATTGCGGCTTTTTTTTCGTTTTACGTTCAGGTTGTTACTTGTCCCGCATCACACTTTTTGTACAAACGATCTTCCATGTAGCTCACAAATATGACACCCGTATGAATTTTGAACGTTGACGCTGACGCAGATTCGGGGTATTCGTTAATTGTGCTTGCACATATTGCAACCACTGTTTTCTTTCCACCAGACAAAAGAATGAGGGAAACGAGGCATGAAGAGACAGAAACGAGATCGCCTGGAAAGGGCTCATCAACGTGGTTATCAGGCTGGCATCGCCGGACGTTCTAAAGAAATGTGTCCCTATCAGGCCCTGAATCAAAGGTCCCAATGGCTAGGGGGCTGGCGAGAAGCCATCGGAGACAGGGCAGTACTTGCTTGATACCGTCTCTTTAAAAAGAAACCTCCGCAATGCGGAGGTTTCGCCTTTCTGGAAGGGGCTAAAAGCTGTTATCAGAAAGCGGAGGTATCCTGGAACAGACCCACTTTCAGGTCGTTCGCGGTATAGATCAGACGACCATCAACCAACACTTCACCGTCCGCCAGGCCCATAATCAGACGGCGGTTAACGATGCGTTTGAAATGGATACGGTAGGTGACTTTCTTCGCGGTAGGCAGAACCTGACCGGTGAATTTCACTTCGCCTACGCCCAGCGCACGGCCTTTGCCTTCACCGCCAAGCCAGCCCAGATAGAAGCCAACCAGCTGCCACATGGCATCGAGGCCCAGGCAGCCAGGCATTACCGGATCGCCAATAAAGTGGCAACCGAAGAACCACAGGTCCGGGTTGATATCGAGTTCTGCTTCTACGTAACCCTTATCAAAGTTGCCGCCGGTTTCGGTCATTTTCACGACACGGTCCATCATCAGCATATTTGGGGCTGGTAACTGCGGGCCTTTCGCGCCAAACAGTTCACCGCGACCAGAGGCAAGAAGGTCTTCTTTAGTATAGGATTCGCGTTTATCTACCATGTTCTCAGTAAGCCTTATTTTAGTGAAGGACGCAGGATAGCTAACACGTGTACGCTGAACAAGTCCGATCAGTTCGCACTAAACCAACTTAACCAGCGTAACGGCCACGGATAACGATGACGAGCATCCTGCTGTGTCGCCTGAGCTATACGTTCCTGAATGGTCTGCATCAGGGTTGTCTGGCCTTCGCCGTCCCAGACCAGGTTTGTCAGTAAGGGTAGTGCATCCTCAACCCCTTCGATGGCCCAGACAGTGAATTGTTCCTGCTCTACCGCATCCAGAATCGCCTGGCTCAGGCTCAAATGGCGAGCGTTAGGTGCCGGAATAATCACGCCCTGTTTGCCGTTTAAACCGCGCTGCTGGCAGATTGCGAAGAAGCCTTCGATTTTCTCATTCAGTCCTCCCACCGGTTGGGCACGGCCAAACTGATCCACGGACCCGGTAATCGCAATATTCTGGTTAATCGGCACGTCTGCAAGCGCGCTGATCACGGCGCACAGCTCTGCCATTGAGGCGCTGTCACCGTCGACTTCACTGTAGGACTGCTCAAAGGTCAACGAGGCAGAGAAGGGGATCTGCTGCTCGAGCTGAAGTTCAGACATCAGGAATGCCTGCATGATCATCATGCCTTTGGCATGAATGTTTCCGCCCAGTTCGGCCTTGCGTTCGATATCGGTAAATTCGCCGTCACCAATGTGTACGACACAGCTGATACGGGAAGGCTCACCAAAGGCGCGTGGGTGCCCGGGGAACTCGATGACGGACAAGGCATTGATTTGCCCGATACGTTCGCCTTCGGTCTCCACCAGAATCTGTTCAAGCAGAATTTCATCCTGCATACGGTCAGCAAGATAGCCTTCGCGCCATTCACGCTGGGCCAGCATCTGGCTCAGTTGCTCACCGTTGAACGTACCGTTGCCGCTGATAACGCCCACTTCACGCAGTTGTTTACCGATCCAGAGCGGACAGAGCGGCAGGGTTTCCTGATCGCCGGTGTAGCGTACGGCCTCGCGGATTAAGCCCGGCCACGCATCCTCGGCAGGTGAGGGCAGCGCGAAACGTTCCGCCACGGCCATAACCCACTGACACCACTGCGCCATGTCATCGGCATCTGCAATCTGAATATTGTCTTCAAATTCGCTGTAAACCGCCTGCTCCGCGAGTTCTGGCTCCATTTCCTGGAAGTCAGCCAGGGATTCACGGTCACCCGTCAGCACGACGGTCAGCGACAGCGGCATAGACGGAATGGAAAGAGGCAGAGGACGTGAATCGTCGAAGCCTACCCAGTCAAAACGTTGCTGCGTCACCACCGTTTTCAGGCGCATCCACAGCAGCGGCTGCGCAAGCAGTGTGCGAAGGGAGATGAGCAATACGCCGCCATTCGCGCGGTGTACCAGCCCGGGTTGCAGTGAAACATCGCCATTGAACTGACGAAGGCAGCCGAACAACTGTTCTGCTTCCACCCAGTTGGCGGTGATCACCTCGCCTTTTGCAGCGAACAATCCATCTGCCTGCGTGGCAGGTTCGAATGTCACGTCGCGACCGGCAATATGATACTGACCACCAAAAACGGCATTCGTTTTTGGCTGCAACTGGCGCATGGCATCACCGAGAAGCGTCAGATACTCGGCTTCTTCCGGGGCTTTGAGCAGCATGAAAGGAGATGTAGCCCATGGGGATGACATCTGCTCCAGCGCGTAATGCAAACGCGGTTGTGTCTCGCTAAGTATGAATTTGTGTTCTTTTGTGAGGTCTGGCTGTGCAAACAGCTCCTGATAGCTCTCGGTATCCGGAACCAGATCACGCCATGCAAGTTTCGTAATGGTCAAAGTTGATGTTTTTTAGTCAGAAGTAAAACCGTGGAGTATACCGTAAGCGGCGCACTCTGCCCAATCAGGATTCGGGTTTTCGTCATGCGGATCGCCTGCGACGTTTCAGAGGATATGATTTCTTTTCAGCAGATTGCCAAAAAACTGATATTCTGAACAGAGTTACACGGTAACACTGAGATCGCAATGAAATATCAACAACTGGAAAACCTCGAAAGCGGCTGGAAATGGAAGTACCTGGTCAAAAAGCACCGTGAAGGGGAGCTGATCACCTGCTACATCGAAGCCAGCGCGGCACAAGAAGCTGTGGATATGTTGCTGACCCTCGAAAACGAACCGGTACAGGTCAACGGCTGGATTGAGAAACACATTAATCCGGCCTTGTTAAACCGGATGAAGCAAACTATCCGTGCTCGTCGTAAACGGCATTTCAATGCCGAGCATCAGCACACCCGTAAGAAATCCATCGACCTGGAATTCATGGTCTGGCAGCGTCTGGCCGGGCTTGCGCAACGGCGCGGGAAAACCCTGTCGGAAACGGTGGTGCAGCTGATTGAAGATGCCGAGCACAAAGAGAAGTATGCCAGCCAGATGTCGACGTTGAAAAACGATCTACAGGCACTGTTAGGTAAAAAATAAGCTTTTTACTTTTCTTCAGATAATAAAAAACCCCGCATGGCGGGGTTTTTTTATAAGACGATAACTTATGCCGCAGGCTGAGTTACAACGTCTTTGATACCTTTAACTTCGATCTCTACGCGACGATCTGGTGCCAGGCAGTCGATCAGTGCAGCGCGTGGTTTCACGTTGTCACAGGTAGAACCGGTAACTGGGTTAGATTCGCCCATACCACGTGGGGAGATCTTGTTAGCTGGGATACCTTTAGATACCAGGTAATCAACTACAGACTGAGCACGTTTCTCAGACAGACCCTGGTTGTAAGCGTCAGAACCGATACGGTCGGTGAAGCCCAGAACCACTACAGAACCGTCTTTAGGATCCAGGTTGCTCAGCTGGGTGTACAGCTGATCCAGTGCCTGCTGACCTTCTGGTTTCAGGGTAGCTTTGTTGAAGTTGAACAGAACGTCAGACTTCAGAGTGAAGTGCTTGGTCTGTACTTCTGGCGCTGGAGCCGGAGCTGGAGCTACGACTGGCGCATCTTCCTGCTGACCGAAACGGTAAGAAACACCAACGCTCAGCATGCCGTTGTCTGGACGAACACCAACGGTAGCACCGTCACCGATGTTGTTAACCCACTGGTATTCCAGACGGGTAGCGATGTCACGGGTCATTGCCCACTCAACGCCACCAGCGAATACTGGGGAAACACCAGTGTCGTGGTCGTCACCAGCGATGCTGTTGCTGGAGTCTGCACGCCATACCATGCCGCCCAGACGGGTGTACACGTCCAGATCGTCAGTTACTGGGTAACCCAGTTTAGCGGTCAGCTGTACGCCTTGAGCTTTGAAAGCGCCATTTACGTTGTCGCCTTTGTAAGGCATACGACCTAACCAGTCGTAACCCATTTCAAAGCCAACATACGGGTTAACCTGATAGCCACCGAACGCACCTGCACCCAGCTGGCTCTCGTGAGTAGGGCCATCGTTGTTCAGGCTGCTGTTGTACCAACCGGTGTCATGGAACTGAGACCAGCCCAGTTTACCACCTGCATACCAGGTATTATCTTTCGGAGCGGCCTGCGCTACGGTAGCGAAGCCAGCCAGTGCCACTGCAATCGCGATAGCTGTCTTTTTCATTTTTTGCGCCTCGTTATCATCCAAAATTTGCCATGAATATCTCCATCGGAGGAATCACGGTTAAATCCTTCACCGGGGGGCGTGGTCAAATATAAACCTACCGATATCTTCGGCTTAGGCCGAGCACCCCTGGCGATGTAAAGTCTACAACGTAGCTGAAAACTTACAAGTGTGAAGTCCGTCAGGCATATGAAAAAAAAAGTTCCGTATACCTAATATTTAACAATTTTTGAACGAATTTTGTGCAGTAAAATTAACGAGAACCGCGTCAGACAAGCCTTGCCGCAGTTTTGGCGCGTTGAACTTTTTTTGCATACTGCGGTCGAAAAAAATTCCAGGAAAACTCTTAAAATGACTCAATGGTACACATTTGAGTGAATTTTTAGCCCGGGATGTTGTCCTCTGCGATAGGAATCTCCACGAACTGGCCGCATGATGAAACCCATCGCGTTACCTTCTTCAGCCGCTTCAGTCAGACGCAAATGTTCCTCTTGCGACAGATCCTCAGGCAACCACCCAATCACGACGCTATAGTTCCCGGTACGTAATGCCCGGACCATCGACTCGACCGTATCGCAAGGGGAGAGTTGATTAATCTGCATCACCTTCGCTAACGGCAGGCCAGCCGACTGAACCCATTCGCGACTTAATTTTTGCTGTGGCGTCAGCCAGAGCTGCCAGCGAGACTGTTGCCCGAGCTGCTGCAAAAGCGGCAGGAGTAAGAGTTGTGTCAACAGCGGCTGGTCTTCACGGTAAACCACTTCACTGATAAGCCCTGTCGATTCACGCCCGATAGAATTCTGCGCAGCATTACCTGCGGCAGAAGTAGAAGGTGTTAAGTGATTTGCATAGCCTGAAGTGTACATATTCATTCCAGCCCTGTAGTTACTGTATGGATATACAGTAACCCCTGTATGCATAAAGATCAACCTCATTTTCGGAAAGCGACTCGCAAATTTCATCCATTCCTGGTGAACCTGAAAAAATCATCTTGCCCAACGGCAATAAGTTGCCTATTTTCCTGCTAACGGATCCGTTAGTAAGAAATATCGTGGTTACTGTATGATTTTTAATGGAATTATCATGAAAAAGATATCTTATGAACGGATTTATCAATCTCAAGAATACCTCTCTCCGCTGGGCGAAATTCATCATCGCGCCCTGTTTGGCGGTTATACCCTGGCCGTGGATGAAGCGGTGTTCGCGATGGTGTCTGACGGTGAGCTTTACCTTCGCGCCTGTGAGCAAAGTGCAAAATACTGTGTAAAAAACGCGTCCTCTTTTCTGACCCTGATGAAACGAGGACGTCCTGTGCTGCTTAATTACTACCGTGTGGATGAAGGTCTGTGGCAAAACAGGGAAAAACTGCTTCAGCTCTCCTCGTTTGCGCTCGATGCCGCCAGGAAAGAGCGCTACCAGCGCCATCAGCGTAACCGGCTTAAAGATCTGCCGAACCTGACCTTTCAGATTGAGGTCCTGCTTATGGAGGCGGGCATTACTAATGAAGAGACGCTACGACAGTTGGGGGCGAAGACGAGCTGGCTGAAAATGCGCTCTAAGAATAAAGCGCTGAGTATCCGGGTATTGTTCGCGCTTGAAGGCGCGATTGAAGGATTACATGAAGCGGCACTCCCGGCGGATATTCGCCGGGAGCTTACGGAGTGGTTTAATGCGCTGCCTGAGTCGCAGGGCCATCATTCCGCCAGGTAGCGATCTGCTGTCGCAGCCGACAAATTTCCGGCAGCAAAGCGATAAGCAGGCCAATTTGCTGAAGGACCAGCGGAGCTTTGTTGTCGGTGCCTGGATCAAGGTGTGCGATACGTTGCACCAGTTCATCCAGTGCCTGGTGAACCCGTGGCTCATCCGCAGGTTGATGATGAAGCGCATCATCAACGTAGCAAACGGCATCGTCCAGCAGTGCCAGGATGCCCGGATTCGTCAGTTTCTCTCGGTGGGCGCCAAGGGTAGAGATATAGCTGGTGAACGTGTGGTTCAGACACAGCAGGCGGAAGGCTGTCTCCCGGATTTCTGCCGTGGCGCGCGGCTCAGTTGACATATTCGAGACAACGGAAGCCAGCTCTGCATCAGTGTTATGCGCATCGCGACGGGCAATCCGATAGGCCAGACGGTTATCGCGACCCTGATGGTATTGCTCAAGTATGGCGTCCAGATAGCGGCAGTTGGCGTTCATTGCTCTGTCGGACACGCGCGGTAAATTTCGGAAACGCCAGTCCGGCCAGATAAAGCTCACCGCCGCCCAGGCGATGGCGCAGCCGATAAGCGTGTCGATCACACGGGGGAAGGCCACTTCAAAGCCTTCACCCAGCAGATTGAAGCAGAGCAGAACCAGCAGCGTGATGAACATCGTGGCGTGGGCATACTGCACATTGCGGAAGGCGAAGAACAGTACCCCGGTAATCACAATCAGGATCAGTTGCCCTTCTACTGAAGGCACAAAATAGAGCACCGGCAGCCCGATGGCGACCCCGACTAATGTCCCGACAATACGCAGCGCGAGCCGATGGCGGGTAGCGTTATAGTTCGGCTGGCAGACGAACAGGCTGGTCAGCAGGATCCAGTAGCCGTGGTGCAATCCTGTTATCTGGATAAACGCGTAGCCAACGCACAGTACCAACGACATCCTTACCGCATGGCGAAAGAGGGCGGATTCCGGCGTAAAATGACGGCTCAGGCGCAGCCATATATCGCTGAAACCGTTGAGACTGTCGTCGGCAAGCTGGTTGTCAGCGTCATTGCCCGGCATCGCCATCGCCTGTTCAGACTCAATGGTGGCGAGCTGAGCATCGATGGCTCTCAGGTTGTTGAGCAGGAATCCCAGGGCTTTGAACTGTTCCGGCGAAGTTCCACTGGCCTGAACGCGATCGAGCGCCGCATCCAGGTGGCTGAATGCGCGTTCAAAGCGAGGATCGTGCTGATAGGGCGTGCGCAGCAGTATTGAGCGCGCAAGTTGCTGGCAGGCCTGAGACTGCATCGACAGCAGACGCTGGAAACGGAACATCACGTCGCTGTAGCGGAATTTCTCGCGCAGATCAGCGTACTGTACATGCGAGGAGCTGGCGCGCTCGTGAATATCCTGGGCAACAAAGTAGTAGTGCAGGGTGCGCCGGGTACCGCGCTGACCGCGATCGCCGCGCAGACGGGTGAGCAGAGACGCTTTGGTCTGATTCAGCGTGGCGACCAGTTGGCCATTTGCCAGCGCCAGATCGTACAGGGGCGCCTGGCTGTCCTCTTCGATATCCGGATCAAACAGCCGGGATTTCAGCTCCAGATAGTGGGCCAGCCGTTCGTAACTGCGGGCAATGTTGTCCTGTAAGGCACGAACCGGAAAAATAAGATGCCCGGTTAAGGTCAGCAGGTTATACCAGATAGCGCCCAATAGTAGCAGGACCGGTTGCTGATACCACTGATCGTAAAGAGAGACGCCCAGCATGGTGTAAATGGCAATCAGCAGGGCGCCAAACGCGATAGTGGCGTAGCGTTGCCCGAGGCCGCCGAGCAAAATGAAGCCGCTGGTGGACACCGTCAGCCCTAAGGCAAACAGCCAGGGCCACGGGAAAAGCAGCTCAACGGAGGCGGAAGCAATAAAGAAGCAGACCAGCGTGATGACCAGATTACGCAAACGACCGGCCAGGCGGTCGTCGAGATCCGCCAGCGCGCCGGCCACCACCCCAAGCGTGAGGGGGATGGTGAGCTTCACATCATTCAGCCACCACGGCAGAGCGACGGTGCCGCAGAGGGCGATAAATATCCTGACGTTATACAGCCAGTTACTGTTCCATGTATAGCGACGAAGCAGGGGGCTTAGCATGAGAGCGGCCAGTCCTTATTACTGAAAACGACGACGGGCATTGGCTTCACGCGCGGCTTGCGCCACTTCGACCGGAACCACTCGGCGTCCTACCGGCCACAGGGCGATGGTGGCAATTTTGAAATTAGCGAGGCCAACCGGAATGCCAATAATCGTAATGCACTGGGCGATACCGGCGAAGATATGCATCAGACACAGCCACCAGCCAAAGAAGATTAGCCATAAAATATTCAGCAGCGTGCCGCCGGTATTCATCAGGGCATTTTTTCTTTCCGGCTCCAGTTCATCCACGTGCACGGCTTCATTTCCATAAGGAACGAGGGACAGTTTGGTGATTTCCCAGCAGGAGCGCGTCAGCGGAAGGGTGAAGATAAGCACGATGCTCACCAGGGTGGCAAAAAGCCAGGAAAGGGTGGTGGCAAAACCGCCAAGGACAAAATTCAACACATTCAGAACGGTACGCATAAACCCTCATTTCCTTCGATATGATTAACGCCCGGTGATTGTAACGTTTTTTTGGGCTGGAGCACCTTACAACTGGCAGTTAAACTGTCTGACAAATTATGACCTCGTGGATCCGGCAGGATATGGAACTGAAAGCAACTTCAATGGGCAAACGCCTGGCGCAGCACCCTTACGACAAGGTTGTGCTTCTTAATGCGGGAGTGAAAGTCTCCGGTGAACGCCACGAATACCTTATTCCGTTTAATCAGCTACTGGCCATTCACTGTAAACGAGGGCTGGTATGGGGGGAGCTGGAGTTCGTTTTACCGGCAGAGAAAGTGGTGCGACTCCACGGGACCGAGTGGGCGGAAACCCAACGCTTCCACCATCATCTGAACATGCGCTGGCACCAGTGGAGCCAGGAGATGAGCGTGATTGCCGCACAGGTGCTGCATCAGGTGCTGGACGATATCGCGCTAAGCAATACGCAGCAGAAGTGGCTGACGCGCCAGCAAACCGCCGGGCTTCAGCAAAAAATCACCCAGGCGCTGACGGCATTGCCTTTACCGGTGGCGCGGCTTGAGGAATTTGATAACTGCCGTGACGCGTGGCGGAAGTGTCAGGCCTGGCTTAGCGATATCGAGAAAAGCCGTCTGGCGCATAACCAGGCCTGGACTGAGGCGATGCTTACGCAATATGCCGATTTCTTCAGTACGGTGGAATCATCGCCTCTCAATCCTGCCCAGGCGCGCGCAGTGGTGAATGGCGAGCACTCTTTACTGGTGCTGGCAGGCGCAGGGAGCGGCAAAACGTCGGTGCTGGTGGCGCGCGCGGGCTGGCTTCTGACAACGGGCGAGGCAGTTGCCGACCAGATTTTGCTGCTGGCTTTTGGTCGCAAGGCGGCGCAGGAGATGGATGAGCGCATTCAGGCGCGTTTGCATACTCAGGATATCTCGGCGCGCACGTTCCACTCCCTCGCTTTACACATTATTCAACAGGGCAGCAAAAAAGTCCCTGTTGTCAGCAAGCTGGAGAATGATGCTCAGGCTCGCCAGGCGCTGTTTATCAAGGCATGGCGTCAGCAGTGCAGTGAAAAAAAGGCGCAGGCGAAAGGTTGGCGTCAGTGGCTTGAAGAGGAACTCAACTGGGAGGTGCCGGAGGGCAGTTTCTGGCAGGATGAAAAGCTGGCGCGCCGGCTGGGCTCTCGTCTCGACCGGTGGGTAAGCCTGATGCGCATGCACGGCGGCTCTCAGGCGGAGATGATAGAAAGCGCACCGGAGTCGATCCGCGCCGTGTTTTCTAAGCGGGTTAAACTGATGGCGCCGATGCTGAAAGCGTGGAAAACCGCGCTGAAAGACGAAAACGCGGTCGATTTTTCCGGGCTAATCCATCAGGCCATTATCATTCTGGAGAAAGGGCGCTTCGTCAGCCCGTGGAAACACATTCTGGTGGATGAGTTTCAGGATATTTCGCCGCAGCGCGCTGCGCTGCTTTCGGCGCTGCGGGCGCAGAATAAACACACGTCGCTGTTTGCTGTGGGCGATGACTGGCAGGCTATCTACCGCTTCAGCGGGGCGCAACTTTCCCTCACGACGGCCTTCCATCACTATTTTGGGGAAGGCGATCGCAGCGATCTGGACACCACCTACCGCTTCAACTCGCGGATTGGTGAAATTGCCAACCGTTTTATTCAGCAGAACCCGCATCAGCTGTTGAAGCCGCTTAACAGCCTGACGTCGGGGGATAAAAAGGCCGTCACGCTGCTGGCGGACGATCAGCTGGAACCGCTGCTGGATAAACTGAGCGGCTATGCGAAACCGGATGAACGGATTCTGGTCCTGGCGCGTTATCACCACCTCAAGCCGACGGCGCTGGAAAAAGCGGCAACGCGCTGGCCAAAACTACAGCTCGATTTTATGACCATTCACGCCAGTAAAGGGCAGCAGGCCGACTACGTAATTGTGGTGGGGCTGAAAGAGGGGAGCGACGGTTTCCCGGCACCGGCGCGGGAATCCGTGATGGAAGAGGCGTTATTGCCTGTTCCGGAAGATTTCCCGGATGCAGAGGAGCGGCGCTTACTGTACGTGGCGATAACCCGCGCGCGCCATCGCGTGTGGCTCTTGTTCAACAAAGAGGAGCCGTCGGTGTTTGTCGATATTTTGAAAAGTATTGACGTGCCGGTGGCGAGAAAGCCGTAACGCGCCGGGCAAATTCTGTAGGCCCGGTAAGCGCTGCGCCACCGGGCAAAAAACTACTTCAGTCTCTCCGCAAGATAACGCTGATAATCCGGGATCAAAATCTCCACCGGATCGTTAAACTGCGGCGATTCAATGATGAAATCTGCCGTTGAAAGATTGGTGGCTACCGGAATGTTCCATACCGTCGCCAGACGCAGCAGCGCTTTAACGTCCGGATCATGCGGAACCGCGTTCAGCGGATCCCAAAAGAATATCAGAACGTCAATTTTACCTTCCGAAATCTGAGCGCCGACCTGCTGGTCACCCCCCATCGGGCCGCTCAGCATGGCATTCACTTCCAGACCGGTTTCGCGGTGGATCAGGTTGCCGGTTGTTCCCGTGGCAGAAAGGGCATGATGCTGTAAAAGAGGCTGATGGCGACGAACCCAGTTAAGCAGCATTTGTTTACAGTGATCGTGCGCAACCAGAGCAATGTGCTTGCGCGCCGGAAGTGTGCGTGTTGTCAGTTCCATAATCTTATCCGTGAGGTTACCTCGCTACACGATGACGGGAACTGACTGATGCTGCAAGAGAAAGGACGAAAAAATGTGGCTTACGACGAAGGTTGTCGTTTCGCCCATTGCAGAAAACGGGCGCGCGTGTCCGGATCGGCATTCTGGAACCAGAATTTGAGGCGTTGCTCAGTAAGGGTCTGCGACTGAGGAGGGAGTACATCCAGCTCCGATACGCCCGAAAGCAGGGTACTGTCATCCGCCATCATGGTGGCGAACTGGGGCAGGGAGGCGCGCCTGCTGGCTCTGTTATAGATCTCCGTGTCCGCTTCGTAATCTGTTCCTTTTGGCCTTTTTGTCAGCGCCAGGATATCCAGCTTTACCGGGATGGGCATAGAATCCCCGTCCACCAGCTCAATGCGCGGTGAGGCATCAAATGCCAGTGACTCTTTTTCTGTTTCAAGGTGCGGGAGACGAAAATTGACCTGGCTGATGCGTTGGGTATTAAAGCTGACCACCAGCGGAGGCGAAATGTACACCTGCTGTTCGTTGTCGGCGAGGCGAATCGTCTTTTCAACCCGAAAAACCACCTGATGCGGGCCATTATCCAGCTCGATGCTGTCTGCGCCCCGCAGCAGGGAGCTGGAGACTTTTTTCCCGTCCAGCACCAGCAGGTCAATGTCGGTTGAGAGTCTGAGGGTGGTTGCGAAAACACAAACCGGCATGATTAACGCAACCACAGCCCAGGCAATGCCGGTTTTCATAGCAGACTCCTGTAGACAAACTACCTGGTAAGAATGTATCAAAATTTTTCGATAAACACGTTTACTAACATATAGACATATTTTGCCGTTTTGCCCTCATACTTCTGTATGGGATGCGTGGTTGAGATGTCTGCTTTGACGTACACTTTGAAAAAAACCAGGAGGAACAGCATGAAAGAGAACGACATTGTCGAGATTCTGACGTCCACGCGCACTATCGCGCTGGTCGGCGCGAGCGATAAACCGGATCGCCCAAGCTACCGGGTCATGAAATACCTTCTGGACCAGGGATATAACGTGATCCCGGTCTCGCCGAAGGTGGCGGGGAAAACGCTGCTGGGTCAGCAGGGCTATGCGACGCTCGCGGACGTGCCGGAAAAGGTGGATATGGTGGACGTTTTCCGTAATTCAGAGGCGGCCTGGGGCGTGGCGCAGGAGGCGATTGCCATCGGCGCGAAAACGCTGTGGATGCAGCTGGGCGTGATTAATGAGCAGGCGGCCGTGCTGGCACGCGATGCCGGGCTGAAGGTGGTGATGGATCGCTGTCCGGCAATCGACATCCCCCGTCTGGGGCTGGCAAAATAAAAAAAGCCCGCTTGACGGGCTTTTTTACACCTTTAGTTACGCAGTCTTGGCGCCTGTAACTGTTTGCGGATGGTCTGAGCAAGCTCGTCCATAGTGGGTTGTTCCGGATGCTCATCCTGTAGTTCACCACTCAGCTGCGCTTCGGCAAGATAGGTATGGACAGGCTGACCATCGTCGCCCTCCATAACCACATGATACCAGGGCGCGGCGCGAAGCTCTGCGTCAACGGCCAGATCGTCTGCTGACGGTTCATCAAGGGAATACTCCGGGTCGATATCCACGACCACACCCAAATATCCAAGCAAGGTGTGGCGGACCTGCTGGCCGATACCGAATTTGCTGGCAATCATAGTCACCTCCCGGGAAACATTACATACACACTATGTGCGGGCAATATTTCTCTTTTCAAGTTACATGACGCGACAGGCAAACCCTTTCAGATACAGCCCTTCCGGGTAGGTAGCGATCACCGGGTGATCGGCGGCCTGACGGAACTGCTCTATAAATTGTACATCACGACCCGCATCTATTGCGGCATCGGCGATGATTTTTTGGAATAAATCTGTCGTCATCAGGCCAGAGCAGGAGAACGTCAGCAGAACGCCACCCGGGTTCAGCAGCTGGATCGCCAGCATGTTGATGTCTTTATAGCCACGGCAGGCGCCCATCAGCTGGCTTTTATTTTCTACAAACTTCGGCGGGTCCATCACGATAACGTCAAATTTCTCGCCCTGGTCGCGGTATTTACGCAGCAGTTTGAACACGTCGTCGCGCACAAACTCCGCTTTGCTCAGATCCAGCTTGTTCAGCTCAACGTTCTGTTTCGCCACATCCAGCGCTTCCTGTGAGGTGTCGACGCTCACAACCTGGGCACAGCCGCCCATCAGGGCAGAGACCGCAAAGCCGCCGGTATAGGAGAAGCAGTTCAGCACGCGCTTATCGGCAACGTACTGGCGCGTTGCCAGACGGCTGTCACGCTGGTCGAGATAATAACCGGTCTTATGGCCGCCCTGGATGTCCACCAGCAGCTTCATGCCGTGCTCCTCGATAGGCAGCAGGGCAGGCGGCAGTTCGCCGGTGACCGGGCCCTGCGTCAGCTCCATGCCCTCTTTTTTACGTACCGCCACGTCGCTGCGGTCGTAAATGGCACATTCCGGGAACAGGGTTTGCAGGGCGCTAATTAGCGCGGCACGCTGGTATTCCGCCCCGGCGCTCAGCAGCTGCAACACCAGGAAATTGCCGAAGCGGTCAATGGTCACGCCCGGCAGCCCGTCGGATTCACCGGCAATCAGACGATAGCTGTCCAGCCCGTCACGCTTTGCCAGCCACTCGCGCCACTGCTGCGCCTGTTGCAGACGACGGACAAAGAAGTCGATATCGATGGCTTCTTCTTTATCGAACGTCCAGACGCGCGCGCGGATCTGAGATGCAGGCGAGTATGCGCCGCGTGCTAACCATTTCCCCTGATGGTCAACAATATCGATGGTTTCACCGAGGCTGGCTTTACCTTCCATGCGGGCAACCGCGCCGGAAAAGACCCAGGGATGGCGGCGCAGTAATGACTTCTCGCGCCCTTTGGCTAACACTAAACGTACACTCATAATTTGCTATTCTGTCGATTCCAATGAAATGGCCGCCATTTTCCCGACTTCAGCGAGGAAATGCAACGCGCCAGTCGGATAAGGAGAAGGATGATGTCAAATGTATGCACCATTGCCTGGGTCCATGGCCTTGTACAGGGCGTCGGATTCCGCTACAGCACCCAGCGCGAAGCCCTTCAGCTCGGACTGACGGGGTATGCGCGTAACATGGATGATGGCAGCGTGGAGGTTGTGGCCTGCGGTGAGGCGGATCGGGTAGAGAAGCTGGTGGCGTGGCTGAAAGCGGGCGGACCGCGCAGCGCGCGGGTTGATAATGTGCTAACGGAACCGCATCAACCCGGCCGGGAATACGCTGACTTCAGTATTCGCTATTAAATGCATTTTACCGGCTTTGGCAGGCCGGCAATTTTTGTCGCCTGTTTAGCCGGGCCTTTCGGAAACAGGCGATACAGATAACGGCTGTTGCCTTTCTCTTCGCCAAATTTATTCGCCATGGCTTTGACCAGCATGCGGATAGCCGGAGAGGTGTTGAATTCGAGGTAGAATTCGCGCACAAAGCGCACCACTTCCCAGTGTTCCGGGGAGAGGGTAATTCCTTCGTTTTCCGCAATTTTCTCCGCCAGCGCTTCGCTCCACTGGCTGCTCTCTTTCAGATAACCGTCGTTATCGGTTTCGATCTCTTTGCCTTCAAAACTCAACATATTCATTCACGCGTTAGTCAAAAACCGCCTCAGTCTACCAAAAAAACAAAGCCCCGCATAAGCGGGGCTTTGTTCACAGCACGGTGAGTTAATCGCGGCTGGCGAAGCCCAGGATACTCAGCAGGCTGACAAAAATATTGTACAGCGACACATACAGGCTCACGGTGGCGCGGATATAGTTCGTCTCACCGCCGTGAATGATGTTGCTGGTTTCATACAGGATTGCGCCGGATGAAATCAGGATAAACACCGCGCTGATTGCCAGATGCAGAGCAGGCAATTGCAGGAAGATGTTCGCCAGCATACCGACCAGCACAATCACGATACCCGCCATCAGCATACCGCCGAGGAAGGACATGTCCTTACGGGTGGTCAGCACGTAGGCCGAGCAGCAGAAGAACACCAGCGCGGTACCGCCCAGCGCCATACCAATCACGTCGCCCATTCCGGCAGACAGATAGGCGTTCAGGATTGGCCCCAGGATGTAGCCCAGGAAGCCGGTGAAGGCGAAAGCGGAGAGAATACCCACCGGTTTATCCGCGGTTTTATAGGTCAGGAACATCAGACCATACATACCCACCAGCGTCAGGATCAGGCCCGGAGAAGGCAGCATCAGTACGGTGCTGGCCGTCGCGGTGATCGCCGAAAACGCCAGCGTCAGGCTGAGCATGAAATAGGTATTGCGCAGCACCTTATGGGTGCTGAGTAGCGATGTGCGGTCGCGTGAAGAAGTAATTATACGATCCATGAGTCACTCTCTTATGACAGATGTAATTAGCGCAAAGAATAGGAAACGGCGCGGCAGACGCAAAGTGGTTTTACCCATCTTTACTCAGCCCCTTAGGGATTATGCTGGTTTTTTATTCTGGTAAAGCCTTTGTACTCAGAATGAAGTGCGGTATGCAAGGCGTATTCAGATCAACCTCTTATAGGTCACTGAAAAATATTGCGTTATTTCCCTAAGGCCGCTAAGAGTTATTTCCGGATCGTCATAAAAACAGACAATAAGGCGAAGGAAATGAAACCACAAACACGCATGCACTTTACGCTCTCTTTGTTAACCGCAGGGGTCCTGTGCGCCAGCACGGCAACCTGGGCGGCTAACGTGCCGGCAGGAACCCAGCTGGCAGATAAGCAGGAACTGGTCAGGAACAACGGCAGTGAACCCGCCTCGCTCGACCCGCATAAAGTCGAAAGCGATGTCGAATTCAATATTATCAGCGATTTATTCGACGGGCTGGTCAGCGTCTCTCCGGCAGGTGAAATTCAGCCGCGCCTGGCGGAGAAATGGGAAAATAAAGATAACACCGTCTGGACTTTCCATCTGCGCCCGGGCATAACCTGGAGCGATGGCACCCCCATCACCGCGGAAGATATTGTCTGGAGCTGGCAGCGACTGGTCGACCCGAAAACCGTCTCTCCGTATGCCAGCTATCCCGGCAGTATGCGTATCGTCAACGGCACTGATATCGCAGAAGGCAAAAAAGCACCCGAGTCGCTGGGAGTGAAAGCCATCAATGACACCACGCTGGAAGTTACGCTCACCCAGCCAAATGCTGCTTTCCTGGCGATGCTGGCTCACCCGTCTCTGGTGCCGATAGATAAAGTCCTGGTAGGTCGTTTCGGTGATAAATGGACCAAACCGGAGCACTTCGTCAGCAGCGGGGCCTATAAACTGTCACAGTGGGTGGTGAACGAACGCATTGTGGCGGTGCGAAACCCGAAATACTGGGATAACGCACATACCGTCATCAACAAGGTGACCTATCTGCCCATTTCCTCTGAAGCCGCTGATGTCAACCGCTACAAAGCGGGGGAAATCGACATCGCCTACACGGTGCCGATCAACCAGTTTGCTCAGCTGAAGAAAACGCTGGGGAACGAGCTGGACGTATCGCCGCAGCTTGCCACCTATTATTACGAATTCAACACCACCCGGCCGCCGTTCAGCGACGCCCGCGTGCGTAAGGCGCTGAATCTGGCGCTGGATAAAGATATTATCGCCGGGAAAGTTTTAGGGCAGGGGCAACGCCCGGCATGGCTCATCAGCCAGCCGGATATTGGCGGCGTCAAGTTACAGAACCCTGATTACGCTAGCTGGCCGATGGATAAACGCATTGCCGAGGCGAAAAAACTGCTGGCCGAAGCCGGATTTAACGACAGCCATCCGCTCAGCTTTAATCTCCTCTATAACACCTCGGAATCGCACCAGCGTATTGCGATTGCCGCCAGCTCGATGTGGAAGAAGAACCTCGGCGTAGAGGCGAAGCTGCAAAACCAGGAGTGGAAAACCATGCTTGATACCATGCACACCCATAACTTTGACGCGGTGCGCTACGCCTGGATTGCTGATTACGATGACGCCGCAACCTTCCTGAATAACTTCCGTACCGGTGACAGCCAAAACACCACTCAGTACAGCAATCCGGAATACGATCTGGCTCTGGTGAATGCGGCGAAGGCGAAAACGGCGGAGGAGCGCGGTAAGTTCTACCAGCAGGCAGAAGATCTGCTGGGGCGCGATGTGCCGGCGATCCCTGTCTATCACTACGTGCGCACGCACCTGGTGAAACCGTGGGTAGGGGGCTTCACGCCGGATAAGCTTGGCTACTACTACACCAAAGATATGTACATCAAAAAGCACTAACGATCCGCGGTGGATATTATGCTGGTAAAACGGCCAATCTGTTGTCTATTCAACCGATTAAACGCATTTTGGCTATTTTTAAAGCGAACGAATGCGCGCACCCTTTACAGCGCGCGGTGAGGTGTTTATAGTTCGCCTCACTTAGGAAGCGTGGCCGAGCGGTTGAAGGCACCGGTCTTGAAAACCGGCGACCCGAAAGGGTTCTAGAGTTCGAATCTCTACGCTTCCGCCAAATTCGAAACCCCTGCGATAGCAATATCGCAGGGGTTTTTGCTTTTGTTCTGGCTCTCCGCCATGTTACCCATGTTATAGCTTATCGTGATCCCGGCGTCGGCCTTACAGACCTGAGCTTTTACGCACCAGGTATCCGCGATGTTCGAGGGCGTCAGCACCGCTTCGGGCGCACCCGTGGCTGCGATCTGCCCGGCCTTCAGGAGGATCAGACGCTGGCAATAATTGGCCGCAAGATTGAGATCGTGCAGTGCAACCACCACCGTAAGCGGCAGCTGTGAAACGAGCCGCATCAGCTCCAGCTGGTGCTGAATGTCCAGGTGGTTTGTCGGTTCATCGAGCAACAGCACCTGCGGCTGCTGGGCCAGTGCGCGGGCTATCTGACTTCGCTGTCGTTCTCCGCCTGACAAAGAGTGCCATCGCCGCTGGCGTAAGCTGCATAACTGCATCAGGCCAATCGCCTGTTCAACCGCAGCCTCATCGTCGCGCGTGGTTCTCTGGAATGTTTTCCGGTAGGGCGTACGCCCCAGCCTGATAATATCCTCAACGGTCAGTTCCCCGTCGACCTCAGCATGTTGCGGGACAAACGCCATGTGCTGCGCCCGTATTTTCAGCGGCATCAAGCCAAGCGTTGTGCCATTAAGCGCAACACATTCGCTGTGTCTTGGAAACAGCCCGGCGAGGCAGCGCAGCAGCGTCGACTTGCCTGAGCCGTTTGGCCCTAACAGGCCGACAATCTGCCCGGATGGCAGGTCGAGATCGATATCCTTAAGCACCGTCTGCGCCTGTCGGGTTACGGTTAACCCGGCCACTGTTATATTCATGGATGCTCCTTTCGGTTTTGATAAAGCAACGCCACAAAGACGGGGGCGCCCACCAGCGCAGTCACCACCCCGATGGGCAGAACCTGGTGCACGATCAGTGTGCGTGAGACGATATCGGCAAGGATCATAAAGTGGGCGCCGATGAGAAACGTCAGCGGGATCGAGCGGCGATGGCCCGGCCCGCATAGCATGCGCGTCACATGGGGAATGACCAGCCCGACAAACCCCACTGCGCCTGTAGCGCTCACCAACGTGGCGGTGACAACGGCACAGGTCAGCAATAAAACAATACGCACGGCGGTAACCGGGATCCCCAGCGTGGTGGAGACCTCATCCCCGAAGGTGAAGGTGTCCAGCGCCCGGGAAAAGAGCAATACCACCAGTAAACCCGCAAGCGTAACGGCCAGCGCCAGCAGCGCGTCAGGCCAGCGCACGCCGCTCAGACTCCCCATCAGCCAGAACATGACGCTACGAGACTGCTCGGCATTGGCGGACGTGCTGACGACGTACGCGGTCATGGCGTTGAAGAGCTGGGTGCCCGCAATACCGGCCAGCAAAATGCGCGAGGGGCTTTCACTCATCCCGTTTGTAATCACCATGATGAGCGCAAAGGCGGCGCAGGAGCCGACAAACGCACCGCTGCTCACGCCAATCACGCTTCCCCCCATGCCGAGAAGCATCACGCAGACGGCCCCCAGCGAGGCGCCCGCGGAAATCCCCAACAGATAAGGCTCAGCCAGAGGGTTACGCAGGATCGACTGTAACACCAGCCCGCACAGCGCCAGGCCACCGCCGCTGCACGCGGCCATCACTGCCCGGCTCATGCGATATTGCCAGACGATACCCTCCTCCGTTTGTGGCAACGCATAAGAGGTCAAACCCAGTCCGTTGAGGATCGCTTTCCCGGTACTGGCATACGACACCGGCATATCACCGATACTGGCGGCAAAAACCAGCATTAGCGGCAGCGCCATGACGCCTGCTGCCAGTAAACCTTGCTGGCGGCGGTCAAAAGCGAAATGACTCATTGTTCATCCCGGAAAGAAGCCAGCCGCTCGCTGATAAGCTCAACCGCATCGACGTTACGTAATGAAGGGTTTAACGACATCGCCGGCACCACAATAATGTGGTTGTTCCTGACCGCAGGCATGTTCTTCGTCACCGGGTCATTACGCAAGAATGCTTTTTTTACCTCAACGTCATCGGCAGGGTAGAGCCTGCGGGACATCCCGGCGATAACAATCACGTCCGGCTGCGACTGGGCAATATGTTCCCAGGTTACAGCCGGCCATTCGTCATGAGAGTCAATAATGTTCTTCAACCCCAGCGTGCGGCTGATCCAGCCAGGCGCGCCGTAATTCCCCGCCACCCAGGGATCGCCATTCAGACGGCTACTTGAGAACCAGAATACGACGCGAAGCGGTTTCGCTGAGACGCGCGCCTGGGCCTTTTTGATACGTTCCGTCAGCGTATGATTAAGCTGCTCACCTCGCGCGGAAACATCAAATATCGTCGCCAGATCTGTCACTTCCCGTGTGATTTCGGCCAGCGAAAACGGCGCGCTGCGTGCTCCGTCTGCGTTTGACTTTTCCGTCACCGCTTTATCCGTGCAGTCGGCAGGAGAGATCCACGTATTAATCCCCAGCGAGGCAAACTGCTCACGGGTGCCCACTTCTCCCTGCGGACCAATGTGCCAGTGATACTGCGCGAGAACGAGCTCAGGTTTCTGTCCCACCACGGCTTCAAATGAGGGGGAATTATCTGCAAGCCGAGGGATATTTTTCCCGGCATCTGCCAGCGGATCCGGGAGCTTGCCGAACCAGACCGACGTTGCGGCGATCTTTTTCTCCAGCCCCAGTGCGAGCAGTAATTCTGTTTCATGCTGTCCCACGGTCACGACGCGCTGAGGAGCCTGCGCAAAGGTCTGCTTTACGCCGCAATTTTCAATCGTGAGGGGCCAGGAGGTTGCTGAGAAAGCGGCAGGCGCCGTGGAGAGCAATAAAGCCAGAAATAACCCTTTTTTAAGTAACATAAAACACAATCCCAAATTGTTATGTTATAACATAATACATATATTGTGATTGAGAGCAACACGCTCACCGTCGCTTGTTGCAGAAACGAAAGGCTGGACTATTCTCAACATACCCACCTGGCATTCGCGGGTTGCCTGAAAAACAACAAGATTTCTGATCTGGGGTAGTGAGGATGAAAAAGATCCTGCTCGCGTTTGCGTTCTGTTTTGCCTCCCTGAGCGCCTTCTCATCGTATGCCGCTGAGCCCCGCCAGGCGCCTTCTGAGCAGGAGCGCGCCCGGACGGTCTATATCTTTCATCAGCCGATCGTCATGCTTCAGGCGAAATTTGGCCTGACCACGCCGGAGGAGCGCGTTTTACGCATCCGCAACACCCTGCGCAATTTTACCGAGGCGGACGTGCGTGAGCCGCTCACTATCGTCCCCGTGACCCGCTATAACCAGCAGGGGCGGCTGATCGTGATGAACGGTAAGCCCGTGATGCTGCTGACGGAAGGGGATTTGGACGAAGGGGACGATCTCACCCTCGATCAGGCCGCGCAGCGCGTGCTGGCGCGCATGGAAGCGCAGAGAATGGCGCTGCGCGATCAATACGATACCGGTTGGCTGGCGCTGTCGACGGTAAAAGCTGCCGCTGGCCTGCTGGCGCTTTTGCTGCTCTGCTATGGCGCCTGGCGATCCTGGCGCTGGTTTCGACGCGTCTACCGTCTGCGTATTGTGGAGAATCGCAGCCGGGTGCCGCAAAGCTGGCGGCGGTACATTGGCGCCATTGAGATTCGGCTTTACGCCTTGCTGATGTTCCTGCTGGGTTTAATCGGCTTTTACGTCTGGCTGAGCTGGGCATTCAGTCTGTTTCCGTGGACGCGGGTGTGGGGCACGTCGCTGGGAGACTGGTCGCTTCGCGTGGTGCAGCAAATTGCCCTGGCGATTGTCTCGGCTTTGCCGGGGCTGACGATTGTTCTGATCATTTTCCTCATTACCGCTTTTATTCTGAAGCTTCTGAGGATGGTGCTGAATCAGGTGGAGGCTGGTCGTCTGCAACTTCCCGGCGTACATCCGGAAACCGTGGGGGCTACCCGTAAGCTCATTTCCGTCGCCGTCTGGCTATTTGCTCTCTCCGCTGCCTGGCCGTTTCTCCCCGGCGCAAACTCACTGGCGTTTAAAGGTATTAGCGTCTTCTTCGGCCTGATGTTAACGCTGGGTTCGGCAGGGGTGATGAACCATGCCATGAGCGGTCTGGTCCTGATTTACTCCCGCGCACTGCGTAAAGGCGATGTCATTCGGGTGGCGGATAACGAAGGTAAGGTCAGTGAAATAGGCATGCTGGCGACCAAAATTATTACCCGGGAAAATTATGTCGTTACCGTGCCCAATGCGGTGGTGGTGAGCGGTAAGATCACCAACCTTAGCGCGCTACAGCCTGATGGCAGCCTCAATCTGACGGTCAGCGTCACTATTGGTTATGACACCCCATGGCGTCAGGTGCATGCCATGCTGGAGCTGGCCGCGAAACGGGCAAAAGGGATTGATCTTTCTGAGCCGCCGCTGGTGCGCCAGTTAGGGTTAATGGACTGGTATATCGCCTACGAGTTGCAGGTTCGTCTGCTGCCCGACCAGTCCCTCGCGGTTGCCCGCAATGAACTGCATAGCCAGATACAGGATGTGTTTAACGAATTTAACGTGCAGATCATGTCTCCGAATTTTGTTATGCAGCCAGAGGGCAGCGTAATGGTTGCCAAAGAGAACTGGTATACCGCGCCCGCCAAACCCCCTCAGGGCGAAACCTGAGGCCCCGGTTTTCCCAAGGTAAGCCAAAAGATCACAGTTTCTGATCGACAATCGCCGATTTTATACGGGTCATCGCCAGAATGTTTTTTGAACGCATATTCAATTTCTCGAGGATCCTCACGCGGTAGGTGCTGGTCGTTTTTTGTGACAGTTGCAGCTTTTTCGCGATTTCATGATTTTCCATATGGAAAAGCTTTAGCACGTCATATTCGCGTCGGGTAAAGGAGTGTGTCCTGAGCGCCCGATAAAAACGCATCAGCTGCTGAAAAGGGTGAGCAGTAAAATGCATCGACGAATAGATAATATTATCAATTCTCACCGCGCTGTTGGCTTCTATCTCATGCATCAGGACAATGTAATCACGCTTGACTTTTTTGACCTGCTGAATGGTTTTATTGCGTAACTTATCCTGTTCAACCGCAATGATAAAATCCAGCTCGGGATCGACCTCATAAAGATGGTGAATATCCTCCTCATCGCGAATCAAATGGGTAGATGTCAGTGAGCTTGAGACACCGTGGCAAAGGTAATAGTTATCGCTGATAAAAATAAAATTCATAATTAATGGGCAGGGTTTTAGATAAAATTCATTAAAAATCTAAGAGGCTTAATCTGTAGTATTTTCTGCCATACAGCGGCGAGGTCGACGACCCCGGCCATCGACAGCAGAACCAGAATAATCAGCAGCGTAGATAGCGTTATCGCAAACATAAAACGCGTAATTTTTTTCTGCATTTTTTGCTGATGCGTTACCCGCTGGTCCTCTTTTTCATACTCGACCATGGTGGTAATAGCCTGGCCCTGCACGTAGTACACCTTACCCTCTTCGCTGAGATCGCCCGTGATCACGAGCGACTCAAGTAAGAGCGCGATTTTTCTGCTAAACGACTCATTTTTGATATGTTTATACCAAAGTGTGCCGTAAAGCATGGCGATCACTTCCCGCTGGGTGAAACCAGACGAAACGCGCGAAGGGCGCTGGTTGACGTAGTCGGTCACCAGCAGCCTGAGCAAGTTGTAACGGTCCCGGCTGATGGTTTCTGAATCAGATTTCAGGCCAGAAATACAGCGCCCTTTCAGACGAGCAAGGGCCGTTTTTAAGGTGATGATTTTCGTATAATGGTCAAAGGCAAACGGGATAATGCCTTTGTAAGCCTGAAACCCATTGCGCTTATAGTGAATGATTTCAGCCTGCATTTCGCTGATATCTTCCACGCTCATACTGACATCTTCGCTTTTATGCATCGGGCAGAGCACAACGTTGCTGCTTTCGTGCTTCTTCAGAATATAACGCGTATTGTCGGCATCTTTTAAGTACACCAGAAAATAGTCATGCGGGTTGTTTTTTTGCGCACCGTTCTGGATCAGCCACGGCAGAAATTTACGCCAGAGAATAAGTCTGTAGTTATCGGTATCGAATAATTTCATGGAAAATCTCTTATCGCAGTGACCTGCGTGAATAGGGTCTTACAAGGGCATATTGAGGTGGCAATGTTGCACGGATAAGCTGCGGTGTATGAAAAAGAGTCTAGATCACAAACTTTCATTCTAATAAGTTTATGTGATGTAAAAATAAATGTTTACATTTTAGCCAGCCGATGACGAAGAAGTGATCGGAGCGGAAGGGAATGAGGCAAGAAGCTCAACGTAATGCAATTTCCTGCTTTACATCATGCTCAGAGATGTTTATAGTGCGCCTCACTTTGGAAGCGTGGCCGAGCGGTTGAAGGCACCGGTCTTGAAAACCGGCGACCCGAAAGGGTTCTAGAGTTCGAATCTCTACGCTTCCGCCAAATTCGAAAACCCTGCGATAGCAATATCGCAGGGTTTTTTCGTTATTCCAGCCCCAGCGTATACTGTGCGATTTTGAAGTAGATAATGAGCCCGGTACCGTCGATCAGCGTGGCGATAAACGGCGCGGAAACGACCGCCGGGTCGATTTTGCAACGTTTCAATACCATCGGGATCACCGATGAGACAATGGCGCTCCAGAGCGTAATGCAGACCAGCGTCAGGCTGACGATAAGCGTGATTTCCATCCCAATGCCCATCATCCAGGCACGAACGCAGCCCGCCAGGCCCAGCGTGGCGGCAATCATTAACGAGGTGCTCATCTCTTTGCGCAGCACGCGACCCACGTCGCGAAGGTGGACTTCACCCAGCGCCATGGCGCGCACCAGCGTCGAGGTAATCTGCGTCCCGCTGTTTCCGCCGGTGCCAATCAGCAGCGGAATAAAGAACGCCAGCGCAATGGCGGATTCCAGCGCCTCTTCAAAATGCTGGATCACCGAGCTGGTATACGCTTCCGCGACAAACAGCAGCAGCAGCCAGACGGAGCGTTTCTTCCACAGGCTAAAGGCGCTGGTTTCCAGATAGGGCTTCTCCAGCGGCAGCGTTGCCCCCTGAAGCTGGGCATCTTCAGTAACGTCATCTTCCAGCAGATGGGCGATTTCACGCTCGGTAAGGCAGCCCACCAGCTTGCCGTGGGTCACCACCGGTACGACATCCGCACCTGCGTGCGCCAGCAACCCGGCGACATCCGCCCGCTCATCTTCCGGTTTAAGCTGGATAAAATCCGATATCATCAGACCTTTAACGGGCTGTACGGTATCCGTGGCCTGCAATAATTTACGTACGGCAATCAAACCCGCGAGGCGACCGTTGTCTTCGATAAAAATATGTGACGGAATATCATCATCTTTTAATTTTTCAAAGAACTGCTCGCGTGCCAGAGCCACGCATAATGAAATATCAATAACGATAAAATCGGTATTCATATATTGCGCGATGGCGCTGTCGTTAAAAGCCAGATTTTGGTTGTGAATAGCGTAAGACATTGTAACTTCCCTTTGAATAATAAAATCTCTCAGGGGCGAGCAAGACAGGGCATGTCGGAAAGGAGATCCCCACGTCCTGGGTTCAGCACTGTACACCGTATCCCGTAAGGGAAGTTATACTGGCAAAGCCTTGATTCGACAGTGCCTGTTTTACCCTGTGCCGGTTCTCTCGAACCCACCAGAGCGATAACGTGTATTTGTACAGGAGCCTCGCCATAACGAGATCGTTGTAAAACGTGAGGGATAATACGCTTATTTAAAATGGCTGCTGAGGAATTTAAATAATGTTTAAGTATGGTTTAAATGAATATTATTGAATGAATGTTGACGTTTTATTTAACTATTTTCACTTCTAATGGGGAATTCTGATGTTACCGGGGAGAGTAAAATGGCATGGCTGGACACGCTGCTGGATCATTTTGCGCATTATCCAACGCATCTCTTCGCGTTGCTCGTTGTTATGGCACTGAGTAAATCAACGGTACTGATCTCTTCCGTGCTCCCGCCCGCATCGGTCATGCTGCTGGCGGGGATTGCCGTCAGCCAGTCGAGTATGCATCCGGCGCTGACGTGGCTGGCGGTGGTGATGGGCGCTACGGCAGGATCGGTGCTGAATTACCATATCGGCCAGCTGATGGGGCATACCCGGCGAGTGTCACGCTTCACGGCAAAACATGCCGGGAAGTTTTTGCGGGTACAGCACCAGCTGCATAAAAATGGCCTGCTGGTGTTGTTCACCTCGCGTTTCCTGGCGGTACTGCGCTATATCGTGCCGCTGGCGGCGGGCATGCTCAGGCTGAGCGCGATAAAGGTTTACGCCATCAGCCTGCTTTCAGCCTGCGCATGGGCGGCGCTGTATGTCGGCATCGTCACCGGCATCAGCCTCTGAATCAGCGAGTCACGTATTCATCAGTTTGAGAAATGCTTCCCGAAAAACCTGTCACGAATCTGTCACACTCAATGCGACATTAAAAAAACGTGTGAGGAATTAGGGATGAGAAAAGCACTACTCGCAGTTGCCGTGGCAGGTACCCTTGCCGTGACCTTTGGCGCACAGGCGCAGGACACACCGGACGGCTATCAGCTGGAACAGGTACTCATCATGAGCCGCCACAACCTGCGTGCACCGCTCGCCAATAACGGCAGCGTGCTGGAGCAGTCCACGCCGAAGCAGTGGCCGGAGTGGGACGTCCCGGGTGGACAGCTCACCACCAAAGGGGGCGTACTGGAAGTGTATATGGGTCACTATATACGCGAGTGGCTGGCAGAGCAGGGGATGGTGAAGACGGGTGAATGCCCGCAAGCGGATACCGTCTATGCCTACGCCAACAGCCTCCAGCGCACCGTGGCGACCGCGCAGTTCTTTATCACCGGCGCGTTCCCGGGGTGCGATGTGCCTGTGCATCATCAGGAAAAAATGGGCACCATGGACCCCACCTTCAATCCGGTCATTACCGATAATTCCCCTGAGTTTCGTGAGAAAGCGCTGAAAGCGATGGAGACAGAACGGCAGAAAATGCAGCTGGATGAAAGCTACAAACTGCTGGAGCAGCTGACAAACTATAGCGACTCGCCGTCCTGCAAGGAGAAAAAAGTCTGTTCCCTGACGGAGGCGAAAGATACGTTCAGCGCCGATTATGAAAAAGAGCCGGGCGTCTCCGGGCCGCTGAAAGTGGGTAACTCGCTGGTGGATGCGTTCACCCTACAGTATTACGAAGGATTCCCGGCAGACCAGGTGGCATGGGGGGAAATCAAAACCGATCAGCAGTGGCGCGTGCTGTCGAAGCTGAAAAACGGCTACCAGGACTCGCTGTTTACCTCGACGGACGTGGCGCAGAACGTGGCTAAACCGTTGGTGAAGTACATTGATAAAGCGCTGGTGACCGAACAGGCCAAAGCGCCAAAAATTACCCTGCTGGTGGGGCACGACTCCAACATTGCCTCGCTGCTGACCGCGCTGGATTTCAGGCCGTATCAGCTGCACGACCAGCAGGAACGAACCCCGATTGGCGGTAAAATTGTCTTCCAGCGCTGGCATGACAAAAACACTAACCAGGAGCTGATGAAAATTGAGTATGTCTACCAGAGTTCTGAGCAGTTGCGTAATGCCAGCGTGCTGTCGCTGCAATCTCCTGCGCAGCGCGTGACGCTGGAGCTGAAGGGCTGTCCGGTAGATGGCAACGGCTTCTGTCCGATCGATAAATTCAATGCGGTGATGAACAACGCGGCGAAATAGAAGAAAACCCCCCGCGCGGGCGGGGGGAACATTCAGACGTTTTTACGTTCGATGGTTTGCTCGCCCCAGAACAGCGAGTCTTTGTCGGTTTTTTCGAAGGCGCGAACCAGCACTTCATCGTTGCCTTCTTCCCAAATCTGCTCAGCCAGCTTTTCGTCATACCTGGCGACTTCAAAGATGGCTTCTGCAATCTCCGGAGAGGTATTGCGTAAACTTGCCCATTCGCCCACGTGGTGAGCTTTGGATTCTTGAGTTGGCATACTTGTCCTCCTGTTGGGTTAGCCGTTCAGTTTTTTGGCAAGACCCGCGACGTATTCACCCTGATAGCGGGCGATCGAAAGTTCTTCATTGCTTGGCTGACGTGAACCATCCCCACCGGCAATGGTTGTCGCGCCATACGGTGTCCCGCCACGAACCTGGGAAACATCGAACAGTTCCTGCGCGCCGTAGCCAATCGGCACAATCACCATCCCATGATGTGCAAGGGTAGTCCAGGTTGAGGTGATCGTCTGCTCCTGGCCGCCGCCTGTGCCGGTAGAGCTGAACACGCTGGCCAGCTTGCCGTATAACGCGCCGGAGGCCCAGAGCCCGCCCGTCTGGTCGAGGAAGGTGCGCATCTGGCCGGACATATTGCCGAAGCGGGTCGGGGTGCCGAAGATAATGGCATCATAGTCCGCGAGCTCCTGCGGGGTGGCGACCTGGGCGTTTTGTGTTTTTCCCCCGGCTTTGGCGAAGGCTTCCGCCTGCATGGTTTCCGGTACGCGTTTAACCACAACCTCAACGCCGTCTACTCTGTTTGCGCCTTCTGCAACTGCGTGAGCCATGGTTTCAATGTGTCCATACATGGAATAATAGAGCACCAGAACTTTTGCCATTTTGCATCACTCCTCGTTGGTTTTTCTTACAGCGGATCGCTGCGTTACTTTAAAGATATGACATCACGGCCAGACTGCAAAAATGAACGGCATTTATTTGATATATAACAATATCTTTTCGTTACGTGCTTTGTAGCAAAATGAAACAACTTTAGCAGCGCTGTTTTTTCAAAATATAAGAATGGCTTATGGATAACCTCCTCAATATTTCATACGAAAGGCTGAGATCATGTTGCAGAATATTACCTCTCGCTTGCCGGATAGCCGCATTACACTAAGCTTAGTTTCACGCGGCACAGATAAAGGCACTGTCCTTGAGCCGCGAGGTGAAAGAATCCTCTTTTACTGAATGCAATATGATGTCTAATGTTTCACACTCTGGAGGTTAGAGATGGCAAACCATCGTGGTGGTTCAGGTAATTTCGCTGAAGACCGTGAAAGAGCATCAGAAGCAGGTCGTAAAGGTGGCCAGTCTAGCGGGGGCAATTTTAAAAACGACCCTCAGCGCGCATCAGAGGCTGGCAAAAAAGGGGGTAAAAATAGCCACGGCAGCAACAAGTAGTACGCCGGGTTAACTCTCTGCCGCCGGGTTTCCCGGCGGTTTTTTTATGTCTGCTACATTGAACTGTAATCAAAGGCATCGCACACTACAGGATTGATTCTTCGTGCTGGTGTCCCATGTCCGTTTCCCGTTTTACTTTCTCCATTAAGCCTCAGGAAGCCATCCTGATTTTGATCACCATGTTCTGGGGCGGAACCTTTCTTGCCGTTCAGTACGCGGTCACGATGAGCGATCCGTTTTTCTTTGTAGGGCTGCGCTTTGCAACCGCGGCGGTTGCCGTGGCGCTTATTTCGCTGAAAACCCTGCGCGGGTTGACCCTGAGAGAGCTTAAAGCGGGTGTCGCTATTGGCGTGGCGATTGCCATGGGCTATAGCCTGCAAACGTGGGGGCTTCAGTCTATCTCCAGCAGTAAATCCGCTTTCATCACCGCCATGTACGTACCGCTGGTGCCGCTGTTGCAGTGGCTGTGCCTGGGCAGAATACCGGGCCTGATGTCGTGCATTGGTATCGTGCTGGCGTTCATCGGCCTCATTTTATTAGCCGGGCCGGGAAATAATCTGCTGGCGCTGGGGCCGGGAGAGATCATCACGCTGGTGGGGGCCGTTGCCATTGCGGCAGAAATTATTTTGATTAGCGCCTGGGCAGGAAAAGTGGACGTCAAGCGGGTGACGGTCGTGCAGCTTGCCACCGCGTCGCTGGTGGCGTTCGCGACGATGGTGCCGGCAGGGGAGTCCGTCCCGCCGATGTCTACCGGGCTTATCGTCGTGGCGCTGGGGCTGGGCTTTTTTAGCGCCATTATTCAGGTCACCATGAACTGGGCGCAGCGCAGCGTATCTCCGACACGGGCGACGGTCATCTATACCGGTGAACCGGTGTGGGCGGGTATTTTCGGGCGACTCGCCGGGGAGCGTCTGCCGCTGCTGGCGCTGGTGGGCGCGGCGTTTATTGTCGCCGGGGTGCTGGTGAGCGAGTTAAAGTTAAAAAAACGACGTAAGTCGATTGCCGGGTTGGGCACTGAACAAGGGGCAGATAGCTAACAACGCGCACGCTGCCCGTTTGCCCGGCGGCGCTTCGCTTGCACGGGCCTACAATTGGCATGTAGGCCGGGTAAGCGTAGCGTCACCCGGCTATTTCAGGTTCAGGGGGTGATGGCTTCCGCTTGCGCTTCATCCCCTTTGCGGCGGCTAAGCAGGGCGTTGAGCAGGATCGCGCCGAAGGTCGCCGTGCCAATCCCGCCCACCGTAAACCCGCCCAGCGTCAGGGCGAAGTCGCCTGCGCCCAGCACCAGCGTGACCGCCACCATGATCAGGTTACCGTTCTGGCTCAGATCAACATGATTCTGCACCCAGATGCGTGCCCCCGCGACGGCAATCAGACCAAATACAACAATCGAGGCGCCGCCAATCACGGGTGCCGGGATGGTGTGGATCAATGCGCCGAATTTTGGGGAAAAGCCGAGCAGTATCGCCATCACCGCCGCCGCCACGAAGACCAGCGTCGAGTAGACTTTGGTCACTGCCATCACGCCGATGTTTTCCGCGTAGGTCGTCACGCCGCTGCCGCCGACCGAGCCGGAGAGCATGGTCGCCAGACCGTCTCCCACAAACGCCCGCCCCATATACGGGTCCATATTGCGCCCGGTCATTCCCGCTACGGCTTTCAGGTGGCCCAGGTTTTCAGCCACCAGAATCACCGCAACAGGCGCGATGAGCATCATCGCCTGAGCGTTAAAGGTGGGTGAGGTCATGTGCGGCATGCCGAACCAGGCGGCCTGGTGAATCAGTGTGAAATCAACCGGCTTGCCGAGACCAAACACGTTCGCCAGCAGCGCGTAGATCAGACAGGCCGCAATCAGCCCGACCAGAATCAGCAGCCGCTGGATCATCCCGCGCGTAAAGACCGCCACCACGCCGATGCACAGCACCGTAATCACCGCCATCCAGCTTTCAAACGGCGAGCCGGATACGCTCTTCACCGCAATCGGCGCGAGGTTCAGGCCTATCGCCATCACCACCGCCCCGGTGACGACGGGGGGCATCATCCGCTCGATCCAGCGCGTGCCGACTTTCATCACCACCAGACCGGTAAGGGTGTAGACCAGCCCACAGGCGATAATGCCGCCGAGGGCCACGCTCAGGTTGGGGTTAATGCCCTGACCGTTAAACCCGGTCGCTGCAATAACGACTCCCACAAAGGCGGCGCTGGAGCCCAGATAGCTGGGCACGCGCCCGCCGGTGACAAAAAAGAACAGCAGGGTACCCATACCCGACATCAAAATGGCGAGGTTAGGATCCAGCCCCATCAGCATGGGCATTAGCACCGTCGCACCAAACATCGCGACCGCATGCTGCACGCCCATCACCATTGTCTGCCCGAGCGGGAGCCTTTCATCCGGCGCGACCACGCCTGCTTCTGTGGAGGTCGATTTCAACTGCCAGTGGGGAAGTCCGAACATGTTCTGTCTCCTGAATGCGGATTAACAGGCGGGTCGCATAAGTGCGTGATAGCCGCGGTCGAACCACACCAGCCCTTGCGGTGCCGGGTGGCGAACGATGGATACGATGTCGCAAAACAGAATGTCGTGGGTGCCGACGCTAACCACCTGGCTGATGCGGCAGTCGAACGAGGCCAGGGCATTTTCCAGACGTGGACAGCCCGTGTCGCCTGTCTGCCAGCGGGCAGCGGCAAAGCGTTCCGCCATCGGCGTTTTACCGCCAAACAGGTTGGATAATGGCTCCTGTCCGGCACTCAGCGTGTTAACGCACAGGGTGCGGTTCTCGCTGAAAATCGGCCAGACGGACGCGCCACGGTTGAGGCAAACCAGCAGAGTGGGCGGGGAATCGGTCACGCTGCATACCGCGCTGGCGGTAAAGCCCGCCATTCCCGCAGGGCCGTCGGTGGTGATGATATTGACCGCCGCACCGACGCAGGCCATGGCATCACGGAAGGTTTGTTGATCGGGTGTCGTCATGATGGCTCCTTACGCCAGCCCGCAGGCGTCTTCGAAGGTCAGACGCGGTAAGCGCCCATAGACTTTGCTCATATCGCCATAACCGATGTTAATCAGCAGATTGCTTTTAAGCAGCGTGCCCGTGAAAAAGGCCGCGTCCACTTTTTCCCGGTCAAAGCCGGACATCGGCCCGGTGTCGAGCCCGAGCGCGCGGCAGGCGAAGATCAGGTACGCGGCCTGCATCGAACTGTTGCGAAAGGCGGTCTCTTCCGCCAGTGCGGGGCTGGAGGTAAACCAGCTTCTGGCATCCCCGTGCGGGAACAGTACAGGCAGGCGCTCATAAAACTCGCTGTCCCAGGCGACAATTGCCGTGACCGGGGCGGTGAGCGTTTTCTCAAGGTTGCCGCTGGAGAGCGCCGGGCGCAGCTTCTCTTTTCCTTCCGGGCTTCGCACAAAGACAATGCGCGCCGGGGAGCAGTTGGCGGACGTCGGCCCCCATTTCATCAGGTCATAAATCTCGCGCAGCGTCTCGTCACTGACCGGTAAATCCAGCCAGCCGTTATGGGTACGTGCGCCGGTAAACAGCGTTTCCAGCGCGGCGGGCGTGATGGCTTCGCTCATTCAGGCTCCTTACAAAGCGGGTTCAGGGCTGTGCAGCAGGCTGGCAAGCCCGTTCAGCAGCAGCGTGTTAAAGATGTCCGGCGCGGTCACGTTGCAGGCATGCCCGCCCTGGCGCATGACCGTTTTGCGGGCGTGCGGGAGGGCGGCGTGCAGTTCCGCGGAGCAGACGGACGGCACCAGCAGATCGTCGGTGGAACAAATAATCTGCACGGGGCAGCGAACGCGTGCAGCGTGGCGGCTGAAATCGGCCTGTTTCAGCGCATGCAGCCTGCGCAGCAGATTGGCTTTGCCCTGGAAATGGGCCAGCGCCAGCGCTTCCTCGGCCTCCAGCCGCGGAGCGCGGGCAGCCATCCAGTCTGCCGGGTAAAGAAACAGCGGCTGTACCTCTACCCACGCCTGAGCCCCGCCCGCATGCAGCAGACGTTCGCGAACGTCAAAACAGCGTCGGGTATGGGCATTGAGGGTCAGCCAGCCGTTGACACAAACCAGCGCGGTGAGGGCGTCAGGCTTATCGATAGCCAGCCGCAGGCCGACCAGCGCCCCCAGCGCGTGGCCGACCACGCAGTAACGGGCGATCCCGGCCCCGGCTAACGCCAGTGCGAGCTCGTCGGCCATGTGTGCGAGGGTGTAATCTTCCGGCAGGGTATCCGGGTTATTCCCCGTGCCCCGCTGGTCGTAGCACACCACCTGATACTCCTGCCCCAGCACGGCGAGCTGAGGCAGCCAGTAGCTGCCGCTGCCGCCGAGCCCGGCAATCAGCACCACCACGGGCGCGCCCGCAAAGGGGGGCGGGGAAATGGACAGTTTCATGGCGGCCTCACTTCGCGATGTGCGCAACGGTGGCAATTTCAACCAGCGCTTCAGGCTTTACCAGCCCGCACTGGATGCAAAATCGCGCCGGTTTATCGCCGGGGAAAAACTCCGCGTAGATCTCGTTAATCGCGGCGTAGTTTTTCCAGTCGGTGATAAAGATGCTGTTGAAGGTCACGTCCTCCATCGTGCCACCCGCCGTTTCGATCACGGTTTTGATCGTCTCCAGCACGTGGCGGGTTTGCGCCTTTGGGTCATCGATAAACACCACGTTGTTGTCTTTATCAAACGGCAGCGTGCCTGAGACATACACCACGCCGTCGGCGAGGGTACCGGGGACAAACGGGGCTATCGGGGTGCTGGTGCCCGGCGGAATAATCACGGATTTCGGCATAGCGGTTCTCCTCAGGCGATGCGGGCGAGCGGGGGATCCAGCGCGTCGCAGAAATCATTGACGTTACTGACCCAGCCAAAAAAGGTTTCGATATTGAACAGGGCGGCTTTCTGGGCAAAATCTGGCCCGGCCTGATGGGTAGCGTCTTCCAGCACCACGCCAAAATACTCGAGGAAGAAGCCGTCGCGCAGGGTGGACTCCACGCAGACGTTGGTGGCAATGCCCGTAAAGACCAGATGACGAATGCCCCGGCTGCGCAGCAGGCTGTCGAGCGGGGTATTGAAAAAGCCGCTGTAGCGCGGTTTCGGCAGTACGATATCGCCAGCTTCCGGTACCAGCTCATCCACCAGCTGATAATCCCAGCCGCCTTTCGCCAGCAGCGTACCCTGGAGTTCAGGCCGTTGGCGCATGGTTTTCAGGGCGTTGGATTTGTGAAAGTTGGGTGAGCCGGGACCGCCAGCTTCGACGTACTGGTCGTCCCAGCCGTTCTGGAACCAGACGATCAGCATGCCCGCAGCACGCGCGGCGCTCACGGCGGTTTTGATATTCTCAATCACCGGCTGCGTGGCCGAGACGTCGAACCCGGCCAGATCCAGATACCCGCCTTTACTGGCATAGGCGTTTTGCATATCCACCACGATCAGCGCGCTCTGCTGCGCGTCAAAGGTGATGGCCTCCGGGCGAGCGTTGAGGGTCGTCATTACGCCACCTCCTTCGTCACGGCAGGGATGTGGGCGCGGCACTGCATCAGCGGCTGAATACGCTCGCCGAAGGTTTCCACGCCGGTGAGAAAATCATCGAAGGTCAGCAGCACGCCTTCGGCGCCGGGCACGGCAGCCACTTCGTCGAGCATTCTGGCGACGCTGGCATACGAGCCAACCAGGGTGCCCATGTTGATATTAACGGCAGACGTCGGGTCGGCCATCTGGCGAACGTTGGTGTCCGCGCCGGAGCGGGTATCCTTCTGGCTCTGCTCGGTCAGCCAGCTCAGGGCTTCCTCGTCGGCGCCGTCCTTGTATCGTTCCCATTTGGCGCGCGCGGCGTCGTCGGTTTCGTCGGCAATCACCATAAACAGCACGTAGGAGCCCACGTCGCGCCCGATTTTGTCGGCGGCCGCTTTCATGCGTGCCGCGGTGGGCGCGAAGGCGGCAGGGGTGTTAACGCCTTTGCCGAAGCAGAAGTTGAAGTCGGCGTATTTGGCGGAGAATTCCATCCCCGCGTCGCTCTGCCCGGCGCAAATCACCTTCATCGGCACCGACGGCTGGGGGCTGACACGGCAGTCGTTCATGGTGAAGAAGTCGCCTTTGAAATCGCTTTTGCCGGTGCCCCACAGATCGCGCAGCACCTGCACGTATTCAGTCAGGTAGTCGTAGCGACGGGAGAAGTAATCGTCACCCGGCCAGATCCCCATCTGCTCGTACTCCGGCTTTTGCCAGCCGGTGACCAGGTTAACGCCAAAGCGCCCGCCGGAGATGGAGTCGATGGTGGAGGCCATCCGCGCCACGATTGCCGGGGGAAGGGTAAGGGTGGCGGCGGTGGCGTAAATCTGGATGCGCGAGGTTACCGCAGCCAGGCCCGCCATCAGGGTAAAGGACTCCAGGTTGTGGTCCCAGAATTCGGTCTTACCGCCGAAACCGCGCAGCTTGATCATCGAGAGCGCAAAGTCGAAGTGGTAATGCTCCGCTTTCTGCACGATGGCTTTATTCAGCTCAAAGGTCGGCATGTATTGCGGGGCCGTGGTCGAGATAAGCCAGCCGTTGTTGCCGATCGGTACAAATACGCCAATTTTCATCACGAACCTCTCTTCATTACGTCGCAGGTGTCACGACGTTTTTGCAAAGGGAGTGCCAGTTTTGAAAAATACTTTGTTATTAGGGTGTTAACTGGCGGTTGTTAAATTTAACAGCGAAAATGTGGACTAAGTGGTCAAAATCATTGCACAGAAAACAGGCACTCATGCGCGCTGAGGGTGCAGAAGGTCGTGGCGAGACGGGGGTTTTGCTATGCTGAGCGCAGGACAGAAAATGGAGAGCGAAAATGACACAAGGCGCAGTGAAAACACCCGGTAAACGTTCGCAGGCGGTGAGCGCCAAGAAACAGGCGATCCTCAGCGCCGCGCTGGAGACATTTTCGCAGTTTGGTATTCACGGTACACGCCTTGAGCAGGTGGCGGAGCAGGCCGGGGTGTCCAAGACCAATCTGCTCTACTACTACCCGTCGAAAGAGGCGCTATATGTGGCGGTGATGCAGCAGATCCTGGATATCTGGCTCGCACCGCTTAAAGCATTTCGCGAAGAGCTGGCCCCGCTGGTGGCGATAGAGGAGTACATACGCCTGAAGCTGGAGGTATCACGTGATTATCCCCAGGCATCGAGGCTGTTTTGTCTGGAGATGTTACAGGGCGCGCCGCTGTTGCAGGCGGAGCTGACGGGAGATCTAAAGCAGCTGGTGGACGATAAATCAGCCATTATTGCCGGATGGGTCGCCAGCGGAAAACTGGCGCCCGTCGATCCGCAGCATCTGATTTTCATGATTTGGGCCTCAACCCAGCACTACGCTGACTTCGCGGCCCAGGTCGAGGCGGTAACCGGTAAAACGCTCCAGGACGAGGCGTTTTTCCAGAGCACCCTGGAAAACGTGCAGCGGATGATTATCGAAGGGATCCGTGTGCGCTAATTTCCCTCACCCTAACCCTCTCCCGCGGGGCTGAGGGATCCCCAGTAATTTTTTTATGCAGAAGCAATAAAGTTGCTTTCTAAATGACTGAGGGCTGTCAGCGATGCCCTGGTCCGGCTGTAAA
>NZ_JBLVYK010000170.1:0-303 GCF_048284255.1 Enterobacter cloacae complex sp.6700776
TGACGAATTTCTTCTTTGGCGTTGTCGCCACAATGCAATACTTTGCGCCCTAAGCGTGTTTCTAAACGTTGGGTTAATGCCGCTGGGGTAATGGGTTGGTCGAAAAAGCCAAATGGCATCAGTGGCTCAATGTTGCCATTGACTTGCACGCCCATAATATGAGCCAGTTGCACATTGTTGCCTAATACTGGGTGAGCATCTAATGGTAGGTGATAACCATACAGGTTAATGTCATTCGCCAGTAACGTTTTTAGGCGATTTCTTTTCATGCCTTTGATAATGGCCGGTTCGTTTTTCCAAAAG
>NZ_JBLVYK010000171.1:0-303 GCF_048284255.1 Enterobacter cloacae complex sp.6700776
GCATACCCATTAAAAGCTGTGCGAGGCTGCTTTTGCCGCAGCCTGACTCGCCGACGATCCCTAAGGTTTCACCACGGCGGATCTGTAAATCAATACCATTAATGGCATGAACATGTTCCGTAGTTTTACCAAGCCAGTTTTTACGGGCCGGGAAATTGATATGGACGTCGCGTAACGTTAATAACGTGTCAGACACTTATAACCTCCTGCTGCGGATACCAACAGGCACAGCGCTGGTTGTTGTCACCACACGCTGTCAGCGCCGGGACGTTTTCACACTGTGCACCTGCCGCATAGCAACGA
>NZ_JBLVYK010000172.1:0-303 GCF_048284255.1 Enterobacter cloacae complex sp.6700776
CTTCATTAACTGACTTCATAAGCATTTTAAAAAATTTACTATGCTTATTTCTTTTCCGTTTTTTCTGCACTTTCTTTTTTTTCATATATTCACCCAACAAAATCGAATCGCCAATTTTTCTTCGAACAATACTCTTTTTTCTTTTTTTATTGTTTTTCTACCTTCGTTAATGCTTCGCACCATAGATCTGATAGTAATGCTTTGCTGCCGCATGTAAAGAACTGCCCCAACTCCGTTAGGCTGTTATCTGATATGGTTAAGGCACACACTTGACAAATTTTTCAGATCGGTTAGAACTGGTAC
>NZ_JBLVYK010000173.1:0-302 GCF_048284255.1 Enterobacter cloacae complex sp.6700776
GCCTAAGCGGCTGTGCTTTCTAAGCCTTCCTCCGCAGACACACTCGCTGCCGGCAAGCCTGCCCCTATAGCTCGGGTTAACCCAGCATTGATGTCGCGCTTCGAGGCACGAAGTAGAGGCCATGTTCTTCTCCCGTCGTCCCAAGCCAGTGGTTGATCCGAGGCCTGTTGCAGAACTTAGCCTCCATGCAAGATCGGCCGCACCACTCAATGACATCGCGTTGACAGAGCGCCACTCGGCCGCGAGCGGACATGTGCCGCCCATCTGCTTCACGGTTAGCTATCACCTCGTTGAGTACCTCT
>NZ_JBLVYK010000174.1:0-302 GCF_048284255.1 Enterobacter cloacae complex sp.6700776
CTTTGAGTGTCTGTGAATTCAAAGACCATGTTGGTCATCAAGTCACATTTAGCCAGTAAGCCTGCACGGGTTGCGTGATTTACATCCGCACCAATCTTACTCGCAATCCAACCTGCTAACGCTTCTAAGCGATCGGTTTTATCACGCAGAGTACCTAGCTGTTGCTGGAACAGAACAGTTTCTAAACGTGGTAAGTTATCTTCTAAGCGCTGCTTACGGTCAGTTTTGAAGAAGAATTCCGCATCTGCTAAACGCGGGCGAACGACTTTTTCGTTACCGGAGATAATTTGCTGAGGATCTGA
>NZ_JBLVYK010000175.1:0-302 GCF_048284255.1 Enterobacter cloacae complex sp.6700776
GTGTGATTTGGTTGGTCTACCTGCCGGTCGCGTTGGGCGCCTGTTGGCAGGTGGCGCGGCAGGGTCATGCCATCGGTTGGTTGGTCGCTTTGTCCATCATCGTCAACTTGCTGACCTGGGGTCCTACGGTCTTCGTCGTCTGGGCTCCCTTTGCCTTGCCGATTGAGGCGGTACGACCGCCAGGGCTGTTGGTTTCGCTGGACGCCCTGACCTTGCCGCTGATCGTGATCGGCACGATGGTGGCTCGCGCCCGAGAACAGACGCTGACGGCGCGTCGCATCGCCGCCCAGGAGGTACAGGCG
>NZ_JBLVYK010000176.1:0-302 GCF_048284255.1 Enterobacter cloacae complex sp.6700776
GTTTTAAGGAGATATGTTATGCCTTTTTCTATCATGTCATGTTTTCGAGGTAGCACCCCGACAGGTCCTCACATCTCATCACCAATTCCGCCAAAACCACCAAAAGCATTAGCAACGCTCGATACAACAACTCTTGATGGGAAAACGCCATTAATTAAACGAGTATCACAAATCGAATATTCGTTACACACGAGCTCAACAGGTAAAACTCTTTCTTTTGTTGAAACCGAGTTAACATGGTTAAGTAAACTCAATAATGTAACAGGAGAATCAAAAACAACCTCGTAGATTAAGATAGGTAT
>NZ_JBLVYK010000177.1:0-302 GCF_048284255.1 Enterobacter cloacae complex sp.6700776
GGGCAAAAGTGTATGGACGATTTGGGCGCCCGGCACAGGGCCCCGTTTGGATAATCCCCGTCCATGCATCTGTTGATCCCCCATGCCAGCGCGCTGGACGAGGCCGCGCGCCATGCGCTCTCCGGCCTGTCCCTTCCCCGGCTTGCCGCGCAGCTGGCCCGGCTCAGCCCGGCCGAGACCTGGGGCAGCGACGCCCACTCACCGCAGCCGCCGCACCATTTCGCGCTTGCCACGCTGCGCGGCGAGGCCGCCCCGGCGGCGGCGGCCTGGGCCGTGGAGGCCGGGCCGGAACTCGCCTGGGC
>NZ_JBLVYK010000178.1:0-302 GCF_048284255.1 Enterobacter cloacae complex sp.6700776
TTCGTGAACTGGGTGCGGAGCGTATTGGACATGGCGTAAAAGCCATTGAAGATCGGGCGCTGATGGATTTTCTAGCCGAGCAACAAATTGGTATTGAATCCTGTCTGACCTCCAATATTCAGACCAGCACCGTAGCAGAGCTGGCTGCACATCCGCTGAAAACGTTCCTTGAGCATGGCATTCGTGCCAGCATTAACACTGACGATCCCGGCGTACAGGGAGTGGATATCATTCACGAATATACCGTTGCCGCGCCAGCTGCTGGGTTATCCCGCGAGCAAATCCGCCAGGCACAGATTAAT
>NZ_JBLVYK010000179.1:0-301 GCF_048284255.1 Enterobacter cloacae complex sp.6700776
GTTTCAGTCTTATCAAATATCGCTGAAATGGCACCTGTTACTCCAGCGGCTATCCCATTGGAAGATAAAGTGAAACAGTTATTTGCTGAGTACACGACCTCTGTGAGCCAAGAAAAAGCGGATCTTCTGGAGAAAATGAATACCGTTGACCCAAGCGACCCCGCTAAATTATTGGAATTACAAAACCAAGTCGGTAATTACAGCCTCGCCTTGAATATGGTCAGCACACTCACACATAAAAGTGTTTCTGCCATCGATACGGTATTAAAAGCACAATAGACCATGAATATATTAAAGAAAT
>NZ_JBLVYK010000017.1:0-92881 GCF_048284255.1 Enterobacter cloacae complex sp.6700776
ATCCTCCTGCCAGTCGCCGCCCGCGTATTCATAAATACGACGGAAGCTGACGTCCGGGGTCAGGTCTTTATAATCCTTGCAGGCCAGCTCGCAGGTTTTGCACCCGGTGCAGCGGCTGGAATCAATAAAAAATCCATACTGGGTTGTCATCGGTTACTCCTTACGCCTTTTCAACCTGAACGAGGTTTGTGTGGGATGGGTTGCCCTTCGCCAGCGGCGATGGACGCTGCGTAGTGAGAACGTTGATGCAGCCCGCCTGATCGATACGGTTCGCATCCGGGTTATACCAGGCCCCTTCCCCCAGCGCGACAACGCCAGGCATCATGCGCGGAGTCACTTTAGCTTCGATATGCACTTCGCCACGTCCGTTGAAGATACGTACGCGATCGCCATTACTGATGCCGCGCGCTTTCGCATCCATCGGGTTGATCCACATCTCCTGTCGGCAGGCCGCTTTCAGAACGTCAACGTTGCCGTAGGTGGAGTGAACACGCGCTTTGTAGTGGAAACCGGTTAACTGAAGTGGGAATTTCTCCGTCAGCGGATCGTTGTAGTTTTCGAAGCCAGGCGTATAGATCGGCAGCGGATCGATAACGTCCCCTTCCGGCAATTCCCACGTGGCGGCAATTTTTGCCAGCTCTTCGGAGTAGATCTCGATTTTGCCCGACGGCGTGGTCAGCGGATTGGCCTGCGGATCGTCGCGGAAGGCTTTATACGCCACGTGATGCCCTTCCGGATCGCGCTGCTTGTACATGCCCTGCTTGCGGAAGGTATCGAAGTCCGGCAGGTCTGGAATGGCTTTGCGTGAGAGCTCGTGCAGATGGCGCATCCACTCTTCCTGAGTACGCCCCTCTGTGAACTGCTGCTCAACGCCAAGACGTTTCGCCAGCTCGGACGTCATCTCATAGATAGTTTTGCACTCGAAGCGCGGTTTGATGGCCTGGTCTGTGAAGATCACATAGGACATGTTGCCGCAGGAGGCGTCCAGCGCGAAATCCATCTGCTCAGAGGCGGTGCAGTCTGGGAGCAGAATATCGGCATACTTCGCCGATGAGGTCATGTGGCAGTCGATCACCACAATCATTTCGCACTTCTTGTCGTCCTGCAAAATTTCATGGGTGCGGTTGATCTCTGAGTGCTGGTTGATCAGGCAGTTACCGGCATAGTTCCAGATCATTTTGATTGGCACATCCAGCTTATCTTTGCCCCGAACACCGTCGCGTAGCGCGGTCATTTCCGGGCCGCGCTCAATCGCGTCCGTCCACATAAACATGGAGATGCTGGTCTGAACCGGGTTATCCAGCGTTGGCATACGTTCAAACGGTACTTCATACGAGCCTTCACGCGCCCCGCTATTACCGCCGTGAATGCCGACGTTGCCAGTCAGAATCGAGAGCATAGAAATAGCGCGGGTGGCAATTTCGCCGTTCGCGTGACGCTGCGGTCCCCAGCCCTGGCTGATATAAGCCGGTTTTGCTGAACCAATTTCACGGGCCAGCTGAACAATACGTTCGACTGGAATGCCGGTGATGGTGGATGCCCACTCAGGGGTTTTCGCTACCCCGTCGCTGCCCTGACCAAGAATATACGCTTTGTAATGCCCGTTAGCCGGTGCGCTGGCTGGCAGCGTCTTCTCGTCATAGCCGACGCAGTATTTATCAAGGAACGGCTGATCGACGAGGTTTTCAGTGATCATCACATACGCCAGCGCATTGACCAGCGCCGCATCGGTACCAGGGCGGATAGGGATCCACTCGTCTTCTCGCCCCGCGCCGGTATCGGTGTAGCGCGGATCGACGATGATCATACGTGCGTTGGATTTGGCGCGCGCCTGCTCAAGATAATAGGTTACCCCACCGCCGCTCATACGCGTTTCGCCCGGGTTGTTGCCGAACAATACCACCAGCTTGCTGTTTTCTATATCCGACGGGCTGTTACCGTCTGCCCAGCCGCCATAGGTGTAGTTCAGGCCCGCGGCAATCTGTGCGGAAGAGTAGTCGCCATAATGGTTGAGATAGCCGCCGCAGCAGTTCATCAGGCGCGCTACCAGCGTTTTACCCGGCGGCCAGGAGCGGGTCATGGTGCCGCCCAGCGTCCCGGTGCCATAGTTCAGGTAGATGGATTCGTTGCCGTATTCTTTGATCAGGCGCTGCATGTTGGTCGCGATAATATCGTAGGCTTCGTCCCAGCTAATGCGCTCGAACTTCCCTTCCCCACGCTTACCGACACGCTTCATCGGATATTTCAGACGATCCGGGTTATAAACGCGACGGCGCATTGAGCGGCCACGCAGACAGGCACGAACCTGGTGTAACCCTTCGTAGTTATCATCGCCGGTATTGTCGGTTTCAACGTATTTGATTTCACCGTCCACAACATGCATACGCAGGGGACAACGGCTACCACAGTTAACGGTACAGGCACTCCACACCACTTTTTCCGGGGCTGAAGCGGGAGACAGAGCCTCCGCCGCCGACGCCAGACGGGTAAAAGGAAGCGTAAAGGCGCTGCTGGCAACCGCCAGACCACCTATTGCCGTGGTTTTCATCAACCCACGGCGAGTGACCTCGGCAGCCATTAACGCTTCAGGCGCTTTGATTTTCATAAAGACTCACTTTGGTTGCTCACAAAGAAAAGAGAGGCGGCGCATACCGCTATGTAGTTTTATATATAACGAATTCCTTCGTTACAGGTGTTTTATGCTAACTTTCGTTCGGAGGAGTATTACTACTTTAGAGGGAGGGAATATTGCGTCGTATCAAATCAAAGATATAAAAAAAGCGCCCTGAGGCGCTTTTTTGTTTTGCAGCAAAATATTAGCCGATGAACTGCTGGCCTTTCATGTAAGGACGCAGCACCTCAGGGATCTCAATACGACCATCTGCCTGCTGGTAGTTCTCCAGCACGGCAACCAGCGTACGGCCAACCGCCAGACCAGAACCGTTCAGGGTATGAACCAGACGGGTCTTCTTGTCGGACTTGCTGCGGCAACGCGCCTGCATACGACGCGCCTGGAAATCCCAGACGTTAGAGCAAGAGGAGATTTCACGGTAGGTGTTTTGCGCAGGCACCCAGACTTCGAGGTCGAAGGTTTTGCAGGCGCCGAAGCCCATGTCACCGGTGCACAGCGCCATACGGCGGTATGGCAGCCCCAGCAGCTCCAGCACTTTCTCTGCGTGACCTGTCATCTCTTCCAGCGCGTCCATAGACTCTTCCGGACGAACGATCTGCACCATCTCAACTTTATCGAACTGGTGCATACGGATCAGACCGCGCGTATCACGACCGTAAGAACCGGCTTCAGAACGGAAACATGGAGAGTGCGCAGTCAGTTTGATTGGCAGATCGTCTTCGTCGATGATCTCATCACGCACGAGGTTGGTCAGCGGCACTTCCGCGGTTGGGATCAGCGCGTAGTTGCTGCTGTCAGCTTCTTCGTCCAGCGGACGGGTATGGAACAGATCGCCGGCAAATTTCGGCAGCTGGCCTGTACCGTACAGCGTATCGTGGTTAACCAGATACGGAACGTAGGTTTCGCTGTAGCCATGCTGCTCGGTGTGCAGATCCAGCATAAATTGCGCCAGCGCGCGGTGCAGGTGAGCAATCTGTCCTTTCATTACCACGAAGCGAGAACCGGTCAGCTTAACCGCAGCCGCAAAGTCCAGGCCCGCGTGCATTTCGCCCAGCGTCACGTGATCGCGCACCTCGAAGTCAAACTCGCGAGGCGTACCCCAGCGTTTCACTTCAACGTTGTCGTTTTCGTCTTTGCCGACAGGGACGCTGTCGTCAGGAATGTTCGGGATCGCCAGAGCGATATCACGAATTTCAGCCTGAAGAACGTCCAGTTCAGCTTTCGCCTGATCCAGCTCTTCACCCAGTTTGTTCACTTCCAGGCGTAATGGCTCAATATCTTCCCCGCGCGCTTTCGCCTGGCCAATGGATTTCGATCGAGAATTACGCTCTGCCTGCAGATTTTCTGTTTGTACCTGCAAAACTTTACGACGCTCTTCAAGAGCGCGCAGCTTATCTACATCCAGCTTAAAGCCCCGGCGTGCCAGTTTTTCAGCGACTGCGTCTGGCTCATTACGCAGCAGATTGGGATCGAGCATGCTTATCCTGTGCTTATCGAATTAAAAGAGGAAAAAGTGACCACAGCCTGCGGCCACAGAGATATATTGCCAACATTACCGCAACGATTGAACTAACGGTAGCGTTTTATAGGGCTATTTTGATCCTGTCCGGCAAGCCAGGCGAGCTTTTCGCCAATCTTACCCTCAAGACCTCTATTTGTGGGGTGATAATAGCGGGTTTGTGCCATCTCCTGCGGGAAATACTCCTCGCCGGCGGCGTAGGCGTTGGGTTCGTCATGGGCGTAGCGATACTCCTGCCCGTAACCCATCTCTTTCATCAATTTGGTTGGCGCATTGCGCAGATGAACCGGCACATCGTAGTCCGGACGTTCACGTGCATCCGACATCGCCGCTTTGAAGGCGGTATACACCGCGTTACTTTTCGGTGCGCAAGCCAGATAGACAATTGCCTGCGCAATGGCACGCTCGCCCTCCGCAGGCCCGACGCGGGTAAAGCAGTCCCAGGCGGAAATAGCGACCTGCATGGCGCGTGGATCGGCATTACCGACATCTTCTGACGCAATCGCCAGGCAGCGACGCGCGACATATAACGGATCGCCACCGGCGGTGATGATACGCGCATACCAGTAGAGCGCCGCATCCGGAGCGCTGCCGCGCACGGACTTGTGTAATGCAGAGATGAGGTCGTAAAAACGATCGCCTTTATTATCGAAGCGCGCGCTGCGCTCACCGGCAATTTCGGTGAGCAGTTCAGGCTTTAATACGCGCTTGCCCGCATCGTCCACTTCGGCCATATCGGCCATCATTTCGAGCGTGTTCAACGCACGACGGGCATCACCGTTAACCAGTTCGGCGATAGCAAGACGCGTCTCGTCCGGCAGAACGATATCCTGCCCGCCGTAACCGCGCGCTTTGTCCTCCATCGCCTGCGTCAGAACTTTTTCAATATCTTCCGTGGTCAGCGATTTAAGCAGATACACGCGCGCCCGGGAGAGCAGCGCAGAGTTCAGTTCAAACGACGGGTTTTCCGTGGTGGCGCCAATAAAGAAAATCGTACCGTCTTCAATGTGCGGCAGAAAGGCGTCCTGCTGGCTCTTGTTGAAGCGGTGAACTTCGTCGACAAACAGAATGGTGCGACGTCCGGCATTGCGGTTTTGTCGCGCCCGCTCGATCGCCTCGCGGATCTCTTTCACCCCCGACGTGACCGCCGAGATGCGCTCAACGTCCGCGTTGGCATAGCGGGCGATCACTTCAGCGAGCGTGGTTTTTCCGGTGCCGGGTGGCCCCCAGAGGATCATGGAGTGCAGATGCCCCGCCTCAATAGCGCGCGGCAAGGGTTTCCCCGCAGCCAGCAGATGTTGCTGACCGATGTACTGCGCTAAATTTTCTGGCCGCATACGGGCGGCCAGAGGTTGAAACGCATTATCTGAAAAATCGAGCGACAGGTTGCTCACTCATGCCTCTTACTTATTGCGTTGATCGTCCACCGTTACGCCCTGCGGCGGGGTAAAGGTGAATTTCGATGCATCAATGGCGCCGTTTTGCTGAGACTTCAACTGATAGCTGCTGCGCTGATCGTCCTGCTCAACCGCGCCGAACTGATTGATGGTACCGTTGCTGCTCACGTTAATGGTGAACTGCTTCAGATTACCGTTGCTGCCTTTTGGCGTCAGGACGAACTCATCACCGTTTTGTTTGATGTTGTACTGCTGCCAGTCGCTGGACTGGTTACGGGCAATGAGCATAAACGGCGTATTGCTGGTCGCGTCTTTTAGCCAGGTGGCGGTCGCCTGCTCAACAAACGGGTTGTAGAACCATAAGGTTTTCCCGTCAGACACCAGAACGCTTTCATCCGGCTGGGTCATGTGCCAGTTGAACAGATTTGGGCGTTTTACCCACAAATCTCCCTGGCCTTCCTGCACCGCGTTGCCGCTGCCGTCAGTCACTTTTTGCGTGAAGCTGGCGTGGAAACTGCTCACTTTATCCAGTCGGCTTTTAAGGTCGCTGGCTGCATCAGCCCAGACGCTGCTGGCAACAAAACTGGAGAGTAATGCACAGGCGATGGCGATTTTTTTCATTGTTATTCCTTAAAATACGTCTTCCCGATATGGGGGTTCCGTTTCTATTCTGTACCTGCCCGAAGGCAGGCGACAGAAGAATATGCTTAATTTTTGCTGATTTACCCTTCTTTGCAATCGCTGAAGATTACTCAAAAGGCGGTGGCGCCAGCACCTCACGGTTACCGTTGTGCCCCTGTTCGCTCACGATGCCCTGGGCTTCCATCTGCTCAATGATACGCGCCGCGCGGTTGTAACCGATACGGAACTGGCGCTGCACGCCGGAGATGGACGCTTTGCGTTTTTCGGTGACGAAATTAACCGCCTGGTCGAATAACGGATCCAGCTCTTCGCCGCCGTCAAAACCACCGCCGCCACCTTCGTTTTCGCTGTCAGAGGTGATGCCGTCAACATATTGCGGTCGCCCGCGCGCTTTCCAGTCCTGCACAACCGCGTGCACTTCCTGGTCGCGAACAAACGCACCGTGAACACGCACCGGCGAGGTGGAGTTCGGCCCGGAATAGAGCATATCACCCATCCCCAGCAGCGACTCTGCTCCGCCCTGGTCAAGGATAGTACGGGAGTCTATTTTACTCGACACGGTAAACGCGATACGGGTCGGGATGTTTGCCTTAATAAGACCGGTGATTACATCCACGGACGGACGCTGCGTTGCCAGTACCAGGTGGATGCCCGCCGCACGCGCTTTCTGTGCCAGACGCGCAATCAGCTCTTCCACTTTCTTGCCAACGGTCATCATCAGGTCGGCAAATTCATCCACCAGCACCACGATGTAAGGCAGTTTTTCCAGCACCGGATGCTGGGCATCCATGCTGTCACCCGGCTTCCAGTATGGGTCCGGAATCGGACGGCCCATACGCGCCGCCTCGGCGATTTTCTCGTTATAACCGGCCAGGTTACGCACGCCCAGCGCCGACATCAGCTTGTAGCGACGCTCCATTTCATTGACGCTCCAGCGTAATGCGTTGGCGGCGTCCTTCATGTCGGTAACCACTTCCGTTAACAGATGCGGAATGCCTTCGTAGACGGACAGTTCGAGCATTTTTGGGTCGATCATGATGAAACGCACGTCTTCAGGCTGCGCTTTGTAGAGCATACTGAGGATCATGGCGTTCACACCGACCGATTTACCCGAGCCTGTTGTACCCGCAACCAGCAGGTGCGGCATCTTCGCGAGATCGGCAACCACCGGATCGCCGGCGATATCTTTACCCAGCACCACGGTCAGCGGGGACGGGTTGTCGCGGAATTTGGTGTTATCCAGAACTTCACGCAGATAAACGGTCTGGCGTTTCTTGTTTGGCAGCTCAAGGCCAACGTAAGGCTTGCCTGGGATCACTTCCACCACGCGTACCGCCACGGTGGACAGAGAACGCGCCAGGTCGCGGGAGAGGTTAGAAATACGCGCCGCTTTTACGCCCGGTGCCAGGTTCAGTTCGAAACGGGTGATCACCGGGCCCGGTGAGTAGTTCACCACGTCCGCTTTAATGCGGAAGTCAGCCAGACGCGCTTCCACCAGACGGGCCATCTGCTCAAGGGCAAAGGTATCCACCGGCTCGACTTCCGCTGGCGGTGGCGTTAACAGATCCAGCGACGGTAGCGGCGTACTTGGTCGTTGCAGCGGTCGGCTGTCTCCGTTACGCATCAGCAGCGGGTGAATCAGGCTCTCCTGCGGCTGTGGTGCTGGCTGCTGGAACTGTGGCTGAGGCGGTTGAGAAGGTGTCTGCGGCTGCGCATACGCCTGCGGCGCCGGCTGTTGCGGCTGCACGTAAGCCTGTGGTGCAGGCGGCTGACGCACCGGCTCCGCTTCCGGCATTACGCTCGGCGTGAACAGCGGTTCGCTTGGGCCATCATCCACCAGATCTTTCATTGGTGAGAATTCGAAATCCGACAGCGAGAACGGGTTTGCCCCCGAAGGTTGCTCACCGGAATAACGCTGCTGCTGCGTTGCTGCAAACTGGCGCGCCAGCTCCGCTTCGGCCGCATCATCGTCGTCCTGCTGTGAAGGCACGTCATGCTGTGAAGGCACGTCATGCTGATACTCTTCGCCGTAACGCTGATTCTGCTGGGCAGCAAACTGACGCGCCAGCTCATCCTGATGCAGTTCGTCGGCATCATCTTCGTAGTCGGACTCACGGGCTTTTTCTTCCGCCATACGCTGGGAAGGCAGTTTAATGCCATAAGAGGCCAGCTCCCGGCGAGTCGGTACGCGCACGCGGTTAGGGCGCGGCAGCTGTGGACCAATGCCCTCTTTCACCTGAGGACGCGGGGCGCTGTCGGCTGCCGGGCTGAATAGCGGAGCGGACGCGGCAGCGGCTGCCGTTGCCTGCTTCACGGCTTCTGCACCCGACGCAACGGCTGGCGTAGGTTCTACAGGTGGAACGCTGACCGAAGGCGCTTTTGCAACAGGCTCCTGCACCGGCTCGGGCACGGGCTGATACCAGGCGGCAAGCTGCTCGCGCTCACGGGCGCGGCGCTCTTCCACTTCTTCAAAATAGTATAATGGCGGACGGGATGGCTTCGCTTCCTCCACCACTTCGGGTTCAGACACCGGCGCAACGTATGGCTGTTCAGGTACAGCGGGTTCGGGCGTATAAGCCTGATACGGTTGTTGCGGCACGCTGGCAGGCTCAGGCGGCTGATACGGTTGCTGCCACTGTTCCTGCTGCACAGGAATATAACTTTCAGGCTCAGGCGCAATGGTCGGTTCAGGCGTATGGACGCCTGGCGCAGTCTGCCAGTCTACCTGCGGTTGCTGGATCGCGGACTCCGGTGCCGGAACAGGCGAGGACGGCATCACGGCTTCAACAGGCGCAACATGGGCCTGAGCAGCCGTCGTTGCGGCAGCAGCAGCGGCTACCGGTTCAGTCACGGAGTGGCCATTCAGCAGCGGATCGTATTCGTCATACTCTCCCGGCGTGGCTCGATGGCCAGAGAACAGTACGTCATCAGGATCGACGGCCGCACCGCGATACTCAATCTGCTCGTCTTCATCCATACGTTTGCCGGAGAACAGCGCGGCATCCGTTTTACGGCCTAACGGGTTAGCAAATTTTTCAGCGACGCGCTGGCGGCGCGCCAGAGCACCGCGCAGAATACGCGCGCGGCGAGATTCACGCCGCTGTACAGGCGCCTCGTCTTCCTCTTCGTACTCATCTTCATACTCGTCTTCATCGACCCACGTATCGTCACGACGGGTACGGTTGCTGGCGAACGTCAGCAGCGTCAGAATAAAGCTGCCGATCTTCTCAGCAATGCTCACCCAGGACCAGCCGGTAAACAGCGTCAGGCCCGCCGCCCAGATACAGAGCAGCGCCAGCGTGCCGCCGCTGCTATGAAGCATCGGTTGCAGCGCGGAGCTCAACAGGCTGCCGATCACCCCGCCGGAGGCGAAGTACCAGATATCATCAGCGTTGATCGCCGCCAGCCCACAGGAGGTGAGGATCAGCGCCAGGGCGCCAATCAGGCGCAGCGAAACGGCAAAATAATCGATGTAGTCGTCGTTCTGTCGATGACGCCAGGCAAACCAGCATCCGCCAATAATGATGACGGGAAGGGTATAAGCCATCACTCCGAAAATGAAAAAGAGCGTGTCCGCAAGCCAGGCACCGGGAACGCCACCTAAGTTATGAATAGGCTCATGCCATGCGGTTTGCGACCAGCTGGGATCTGAGGGGTTGAAACTGAGTAAGGCGGCCATCAGCCAGACGGCAAAAAGGGCAATAACAATCAGTAACGCCTCGAGGAGACGACGTCCGCTGCTTAGCTTAGATAATGTGACTTCTTTGTCTTCAGTGTATTCCTGGCTCAAGAAAGGCTCTCCAGGTATCAGGCATGTCCTGCCTGTGTGCTAAAACGGACAACAGCGCCGGGTATCCCCGGCACTGTTGCTGTATGGATTAACAGGAGTGTAATCAAACTACACTGATTTTGCACCTGTTCCGTGTTAGCGCGTCTTAATAACCAGACGATTGCTCTGTTTGACCTCTTCCATCACCACATAAGTACGGGTGTCGTTCACGCCTGGCAGACGCAGCAGGGTTTCACCCAGCAGCTTACGGTAGGCGGACATATCAGGCACACGGGTTTTTAACAGGTAGTCAAAATCACCGGAAACCAGATGACACTCTTGAATTTCTTCAAGTTTTTGTACAGCGGCGTTAAATTGCTCAAACACATCCGGCGCACCACGATTCAGAGTAATCTCAACAAATACCAGAAGTGAGGCATCCAGATAATGCGGGTTTAGCAGAGCCGTATAGCCCTGGATAAAACCCTGTCTTTCCAGTCGACGCACACGCTCAAGGCACGGCGTCGGGGAAAGTCCCACACGTTTTGAAAGCTCGACGTTGGAAATACGCCCATCCTTTTGCAATTCATTAAGAATGTTACGATCGATACGGTCGAGATCTTTGCCAGGGCGCTTCTTGCTATCTACCATTATTATTGTCTCTCTGTATTCCTTCCCTACTCCTGCCTGGACCCTGTGCACATCACTGTTCAGAGCCTGCACCCGTTATTCATCACATCGCCTGGTTATGTATTAGACGCGATGTGGATTCGGGTTCTGCGGTAAGAAGACCGTTGCCCGAAAGCAGTCACAGACATCACGTATGGCGTCTGTCCACACCATGCGTAGATTTCACTGACCCGGTAAAAATGGCATTTACGTGCATGTCTATTCGGCATGCAGTTCATGCGTCTTTTTTTCTTCCTTGAATGTTTTCGCAAAAGCGCAGGGGATTGTCAAAGCAAAACATCGATTTTTAGTACAAGATGCCGGATATTCATTACGGGGGGGTATTAATCATCATTTTATTGCCTTATAAACGCGCGATTTTCAGTAGCAGACGTGATATGACCGTGTCTGATCCATAGGGCGTGACTATTGCATATATCGGAAGCAAAACTGTCGTGCTCTTTTTTTACGGCAACAAATTCCCTACAATCCAGCCCATTGCCTGCCAACAACAATGGGGATCTCATGGGCACGACCAAACACAGTAAGCTGCTAATCCTTGGTTCTGGACCTGCGGGATATACCGCAGCGGTCTATGCTGCACGCGCTAACCTGCAACCGGTACTGATTACCGGGATGGAAAAAGGCGGTCAGCTGACCACCACCACGGAAGTGGAAAACTGGCCGGGCGACCCGAACGACCTGACCGGGCCGCTGCTGATGGAGCGCATGCACGAGCATGCTGCTAAATTCGAAACCGAAATCCTGTTCGACCACATTAATAAAGTGGATTTGCAGAACCGTCCGTTCCGTCTGACCGGCGACAGCGGTGAATACACCTGCGATGCGCTGATCATCGCTACCGGTGCCTCTGCCCGTTATCTCGGTCTGCCGTCTGAAGAAGCATTCAAAGGGCGAGGCGTATCAGCCTGCGCGACCTGCGACGGTTTCTTCTATCGCAACCAGAAAGTTGCGGTGATTGGCGGCGGCAACACCGCTGTTGAAGAAGCGTTGTATCTGGCGAACATCGCCTCAGAAGTACACCTGATCCACCGTCGCGACACCTTCCGCGCCGAGAAGATCCTGATCAAACGCCTGATGGATAAAGTGGCGAGCGGCAACATTGTGCTGCATACCAACCGTACGCTGGAAGAAGTGACCGGCGATCAGATGGGTGTGGCAGGTCTGCGAATTCGTGATACGCAGAACACCGACACCGTCGAAACGCTGGAGGTGGCAGGCCTGTTTGTGGCAATCGGTCACAGCCCGAACACGGCCATTTTCGAAGGCCAACTTGAGCTGGAGAACGGCTACATCAAAGTGCAGTCTGGCATTCACGGCAATGCGACGCAGACCAGCATCCCAGGCGTCTTCGCGGCTGGCGACGTGATGGACCATATTTATCGTCAGGCGATCACCTCTGCGGGCACCGGCTGTATGGCCGCCCTGGACGCAGAACGCTATCTGGACGGACTGGCAGAACAAGGTAAATAATCTTTACAAGTCAGTAACAAACGTAAATAAAGGCGGCCACTGGTCGCCTTTATTTTTGCTCACGTGTAACATGCAGATGTCTAATTTCTTATAACGTCACCTGCAAAGTACGCAATGGAAAAAACCCGTCAACAAGAGTTAACGCGCTGGCTGAAACAGCAAAGCGTTCTGTCCCGCCGCTGGCTTATGATTTCCCGCGTTCTGGGATTTATCAGCGGTCTGTTGATTGTTGCCCAGGCATGGCTGCTGGCCCGCATTCTCAATCATATGATCATGGAGAGCATCCCGCGCGAAGCGCTGCTGCTGCCGTTTATCGTTCTGGTGCTGGTTTTCGTCCTGCGTGCGTGGGTGGTCTGGCTGCGCGAACGGGTTGGGTTCCATGCCGGCCAGCACATCCGCTATGAGATCCGCCGCAAAGTGCTCGACCGGCTTTCGGAAGCCGGGCCTGCGTGGATCCAGGGCAAACCGGCCGGTAGCTGGGCGACGCTGATCCTGGAGCAAATCGACGATATGCACGATTACTATGCGCGTTATCTTCCACAGATGGCGCTGGCAGTGTTTGTGCCTCTGATGATTGTTATCGCCATCTTCCCTGTTAACTGGGTAGCGGCTCTGATCCTGATGGGGACCGCCCCGCTCATCCCGCTGTTTATGGCGATGGTCGGCATGGGTGCGGCAGATGCTAACCGTCGCAACTTCCTTGCGCTGGGTCGGTTGAGCGGTCATTTCCTGGACCGTCTGCGCGGAATGGAAACCCTGCGGATCTTTGGTCGTGGTGAAGCGGAAACCGAAAACATTCGCCTGGCGTCGCAGGATTTTCGTCAGCGCACCATGGAAGTGTTGCGCATGGCCTTCCTTTCTTCCGGCGTGCTCGAGTTCTTTACCTCCCTGTCGATTGCGCTTGTGGCGGTTTACTTTGGCTTCTCCTACCTCGGCGCGCTGGACTTTGGCCACTACGGTACGGCGGTCACGCTTTCCGCCGGGTTCCTGGCGCTGATCCTGGCCCCGGAATTTTTCCAGCCGCTTCGCGATCTCGGCACCTTTTACCATGCCAAAGCGCAGGCGGTGGGTGCTGCCGACAGCCTGAAAACCTTTATGGAAACGCCGCTGGCGCATCCGGAGCGTGGTGAGGTGACGCTGAATACGAACGATCCGGTGACCATTGAAGCACAGGATTTTTCTGTTCTGTCGCCTGAAGGCAAAGTGCTGGCCGGCCCGCTGAACTTCACCCTGCCTGCCGGGCAACGTGTGGTGCTGGTGGGTACCAGCGGCTCAGGTAAAAGCTCATTGTTGAATGCGCTGTCAGGTTTTATGGCGTACACCGGATCGCTGCGTATCAACAAAACGGAGCTACGCGAGCTCGATCCTGATGCCTGGCGTAAACAGCTAAGCTGGGTGGGTCAAAACCCTCAGCTGCCTGCCCCGACGCTGCGCGAGAATGTGCTGCTGGCAAGGCCGGATGCACGTGACGATGAGCTGCAATCGGTCCTCGACCGCGCCTGGGTCAGCGAGTTTTTGCCGCTGCTTGCGCAGGGTGTCGATACCGTCATTGGCGATCAGTCTGCCGGGCTGTCAGTGGGCCAGGCACAGCGCGTCGCGGTTGCCCGTGCGCTGCTGAACCCCTGTTCGTTAATGCTGCTGGACGAACCCGCCGCCAGCCTGGACGCTCACAGCGAGCAGCGCGTGATGGATGCGCTTAACGCAGCCTCACGCCAGCAAACTACCCTGATGGTGACCCACCAGCTGGAAGGTATTGCCGACTGGGATCAGATCTGGGTGATGGAAAACGGACACATTGTTGAGCAAGGCGATTACGCCGCGCTTGTTGCCGCGCAGGGGCCCTTTGCGACCCTGCTGGCGAACCGTCAGGAGGATATCTGATGCGCGCCCTGCTTCCCTATCTTGCTTTGTATAAACGCCACAAATGGATGCTGACGCTCGGGATCGTACTGGCGATTATCACTCTGCTCGCCAGCATCGGCCTGCTTACGCTTTCTGGCTGGTTCCTCTCCGCGTCTGCGGCCGCAGGCTTTGCCGGGCTATACAGCTTTAACTACATGCTGCCTGCCGCCGGGGTGCGCGGCACGGCGATTACGCGAACTGCCGGGCGCTACTTCGAACGCCTGGTCAGCCACGACGCGACCTTCCGCGTGCTGCAACACCTGCGTATTTATACGTTCAGCAAATTGCTGCCCCTCTCCCCTGCCGGGCTGGCACGTTTTCGGCAGGGCGAATTACTCAACCGCGTAGTTGCGGATGTGGATACGCTGGATCACCTCTATCTGCGCGTCATCTCGCCCATGGTGGGCGCGTTTGTGGTGATTGTCGTGGTCACGCTGGGGTTGAGTTTCCTGGATGTTCCCATCGCACTGACGCTCGGCGGCATCATGCTGATGACGCTGATTATTCTGCCGCCCCTGTTTTATCGTGCAGGTAAAACCACCGGGGAAAACCTGACGCGTCTGCGCGGGGAATACCGCCAGCAGCTCACCTCCTGGTTGCAGGGTCAGGCCGAGCTCACCATTTTTGGTGCCATCAAGCGCTACCGCACCCGTATGGAAAATACGGAACTGAACTGGCATGAAGCCCAGCGTCGCCAGTCTGAACTGACCGCGTTTTCTCAGGCGCTGATGATGTTAATCGGTGGGTTTGCCGTTATCGCCATGCTCTGGATGGCCTCCGGTGGCGTGGGCGGTAACCCGCAGCCTGGCCCGCTGATTGCGCTGTTTGTTTTCTGTGCCCTGGCAGCCTTCGAAGCCTTAGCCCCGGTCACCGGCGCCTTTCAGCATCTCGGCCAGGTGATTGCCTCTGCGCTGCGCATTACGGATATTGCAGAGCAGGAGCCGGAAGTGAAGTTCAGCGCGGGTCAAACCATCGTGCCGGAGCAGGTCGCGCTGACGCTCAGCAACGTCACCTTCGCCTACGACAAGCAGGCGCAAAACGCGCTGGAAGATATCAGCCTTTCTGTTGATGCCGGGCAGCGCATTGCGATCCTTGGCCGTACGGGATGTGGCAAATCGACGCTTCTGCAACTCCTCACGCGCGCCTGGGACCCGCAGCAGGGCGAGATTCGGTTTAACGACCTTCCGCTGTCTGATTTTAGCGAAGCGGCCTTGCGTAAAACGGTCAGCGTCGTGCCCCAGCGTGTGCACCTGTTCAGCGCTACGCTGCGCGATAATCTTCTTCTGGCGGCACCGGACGCCTCTGACGATACGCTGCGGGCGATGCTGGAACAGGTTGGGCTGCACAAGCTGCTTGAGGACGACGGGTTGAACAGCTGGCTGGGTGAAGGGGGCCGACAGCTTTCCGGCGGCGAACTGCGTCGTCTGGCCATCGCGCGCGCCTTACTGCACGATGCGCCGCTGATGTTGCTGGATGAACCGACAGAAGGTCTGGATGCGACAACCGAGAGTCAAATTCTTGATTTACTGACAAAGGTGATGAAAGGCAAAACCGTGCTGATGGTCACTCACCGCCTGCGCGGGCTGGTGAATTTCGATCGAATAATTGTGATGGACAACGGACACATAATTGAGCAAGGTAATCACGCAGAGCTGCTGGCAAAACAGGGTCGCTACTACCAGTTTAAACAGCGCCTGTAGACTATATTTGTAGCGTCCTCTCTCGCGTACTGGAGTTCTGTTGTCATGCGCCTGGTGCAGCTTTCTCGCCATAATATTGCGTTCCCTTCTCCGGAGGGGGCGCTGCGTGAACCTAACGGATTGCTGGCTTTGGGCGGCGATCTCAGCCCGGCGCGTCTCTTAATGGCTTACCAGCGCGGCATCTTCCCGTGGTTTTCTCCCGGCGACCCGATTTTATGGTGGTCTCCGGACCCGCGAGCCGTGCTGTGGCCCGGGCAGTTTCACCTGAGCCGCAGCATGAAACGTTTTCACGCAAATTCGCCCTATCGCGTCACGCTCAATCATGCCTTCGGGCAGGTTATCGAAGGCTGCGCTGAAGATCGTCATGAAGGCACCTGGATAACCCGCGACATCATTATCGCCTACCACCAGCTTCATGAGCTGGGCTACGCGCACTCCATCGAAGTATGGAAAGATGATGACCTCGTTGGGGGGATGTACGGGGTGGCGCAGGGCACGCTGTTCTGCGGCGAGTCGATGTTCTCCCGCGCCACGAATGCGTCGAAAACCGCGCTGCTGGTTTTTAGCCAGGAATTTGCCCAACGCGGCGGACAACTGATGGATTGTCAGGTGCTGAATGAGCACACCGCCTCGCTCGGCGCGGTTGAAATTTCCCGCCGACGCTATATCGAACACCTTGAACAGTGCCGACAGGAGACTCTTCCGCGCGATTTTTGGGTTCCCAGAATGCTCTTTATGCCCAATGCCTAAATGTTTTCCGCATATTTTTTATGAGGGTGTTATAATTACGCCGCAGAGTAGCTTCTGCCTGTTGCCCCGCCGCCGTTTGGGACCCTCGCTTCAGATAACGTCCTGACGTTTATCCTGTCGTATCCCCTTTACGAATGCGCTTTCCGTTCGGTTGTACCGTGACGCTTGGGCAATACGCTGAAATTGTTTTGCTGCGTTTTAAACGCGCAATTCTTTACTTAATTGATGAATTTCGGCATTATCTTGCCGGTTCAAAACTTGGTAGTGATACCCCAGAGGATTAGATGGCCAAAGAAGACAATATTGAAATGCAGGGTACCGTACTTGATACGTTGCCTAATACCATGTTTCGCGTAGAACTGGAAAACGGTCACGTGGTAACTGCGCACATCTCCGGTAAAATGCGCAAAAACTATATCCGCATTTTGACGGGCGACAAAGTGACTGTTGAACTGACCCCGTACGACCTGAGCAAAGGCCGCATTGTCTTCCGTAGTCGCTAATTGTTTTCGCCTGTAATGGCAGATGAATATTTAAAAGGTCGGGACAATCCCGGCCTTTTTTATTTATGGCCTTAGTGTGGCTGTGTCGGCAGATGTATTGTCATGCACGGGTTCATGGGTACGATTAAATCTTCAGCTATCGCGTGGGTAATGTCATGCAACAGTCCCGTCAGGTGCGGCAACATATCGCGGTCAAAATGCGAAACCAGCAGCACGTGGTTTAACGCCCGGCAGTAGTCACATTTCGTTTCTGTATCTTCCAGCAACCACTCTTTTTGTCGCGGCTGTTCCGCTTCGTCCTCAAATTCCACCACCTGAAAATCACGCATGGATTCTGTGAGGCCGGATTTTACCTCTTCCAGATAAGCTCCGAGACAGCGGCAAACGGGCTGCGTTTGTGGGAGCGAATGACAGTCGAGCAGGATTTCAGTGAGCAGGTTACAGCGTTCGGCAAGAGTTGGGAGATCGGGGTTGAGGGAGAGTTCGGTGTAGAGCTGGGCGAAGCTATTAATATTAGTCATATGTAATCCTTTATGCACGCAAGATTGTCTGTGCACACACTTTCAGGACGCCAATCCCGGCACCCGATTTTGCAGGTGCGACACCATTTTATTACTGTAGATTTATCCAGCAACTGACTTCGAAAGAAACTGGAAAGCGCCTCGCAAAATTCCTCTGCGGCCTGATGCCCTCACCCCAGCCCTCTCCCACTGGGAGAGGGAGCAAACAAAAAAAACGGCAACCGAAGTTGCCGTTTTGCTTTTACCTTTCAACTCAGTGAGCCGCTTCCGGCTTGTGCTTCGCCGCACTCTGGAAATCGTACGTCAGCTCGTTCTTCGCCTGATCCAGCGCCACGGTCACCTGGCCGCCGTCAACCAGCGATCCAAACAGCAGTTCGTTCGCCAGCGGTTTCTTCAGGTTGTCCTGAATCACACGCGCCATCGGACGGGCACCCATCGCACGGTCGTAGCCTTTCTCGGCCAGCCAGTTGCGGGCCTCCTGGCTCACTTCCAGCGACACGCCTTTCTGATCCAGCTGAACCTGCAGCTCGACGATGAACTTATCCACCACCTGATGGATCACCTCGGTAGACAGGTGATCGAACCAGATAATGTTGTCCAGACGGTTACGGAACTCCGGCGTGAAGATCTTCTTGATCTCCTCCATCGCATCGGTGCTGTTATCCTGATGGATCAGGCCGATGGATTTGCGCTCGGTTTCACGTACCCCGGCGTTGGTGGTCATCACCAGCACCACGTTGCGGAAATCGGCCTTGCGCCCGTTGTTATCGGTCAGCGTCCCGTTGTCCATCACCTGCAACAGGATGTTGAACACGTCCGGGTGCGCTTTCTCAATTTCATCAAGAAGCAGGACCGCGTGCGGATGCTTGATCACCGCGTCGGTGAGCAGGCCGCCCTGGTCAAAGCCCACGTAGCCCGGAGGCGCACCAATCAAACGGCTGACGGTGTGACGCTCCATATACTCGGACATATCAAAGCGCAACAGCTCAATGCCCAGCGCTTTGGAGAGCTGCACCGTTACCTCGGTTTTACCCACACCGGTCGGGCCGGCGAACAGGAAGGAACCGACAGGCTTGTGGTCATGCCCCAGGCCAGCACGGGCCATCTTGATCGCTTCGGTTAAGGCCTCAATAGCTTTATCCTGACCAAAGACCAGCATTTTCAGGCGATTGCCGAGGGTGCGCAGCGTATCACGGTCGCTCTGAGAGACGCTCTTCTCAGGGATACGTGCGATACGGGCCACCACGGACTCGATATCCGCTACGTTCACGGTTTTCTTACGCTTGCTCGCTGGCATCAGGCGCGCACGCGCACCCGCTTCATCAATCACGTCGATCGCTTTATCCGGCAGATGACGATCGTTGATGTATTTCACCGCCAGCTCCACCGCCGCACGCACCGCTTTCGCGGTGTAACGCACGTCGTGGTGCGCTTCGTACTTGGTTTTCAGGCCGTTGATGATCTGCACCGTTTCGTCAACCGACGGCTCGGTTACGTCGATTTTCTGGAAACGACGCGCCAGCGCACGATCCTTCTCAAAGATGTTGCTGAACTCCTGGTACGTCGTAGAGCCCATCACGCGGATCTTGCCGCTGGAGAGCAGCGGTTTGATCAGGTTGGCGGCATCTACCTGACCACCGGAAGCCGCGCCTGCGCCGATGATGGTGTGGATCTCATCGATAAACAGGATGCTGTTGGTGTCCTGCTCCAGCTGTTTTAACAGCGCTTTGAAACGTTTTTCAAAATCACCGCGGTATTTGGTGCCCGCCAGCAGCGAGCCGATATCCAGCGAGTAGATGGTGCAGTCGGCAATCACTTCCGGCACGTCGCCCTGCACAATGCGCCAGGCCAGACCTTCGGCAATCGCGGTTTTACCCACGCCAGATTCCCCCACCAGCAGCGGGTTATTCTTGCGGCGACGGCACAGCACCTGTATGGCACGTTCCAGCTCTTTGTCGCGGCCAATCAGCGGGTCGATACCGCCAACGCGAGCAAGCTGGTTAAGGTTGGTGGTGAAGTTTTCCATACGATCCTCCCCGCCTGCTTGCTCTTCATTGCTGTTGATCTGTCCGCTGGGATCCGATGCCTGGTTAGGCTCGTCTTTTCGCGTTCCGTGAGAGATGAAGTTGACCACATCGAGCCGGCTGACTTCGTGTTTACGCAGCAGGTAGGCCGCCTGGGACTCCTGCTCACTGAAGATGGCGACCAGCACATTGGCGCCCGTCACTTCGCTACGTCCGGAAGACTGGACGTGGAAAACCGCGCGCTGTAGCACGCGCTGGAAGCTGAGCGTCGGCTGTGTGTCGCGCTCTTCTTCACTGGCTGGCAGCACCGGTGTGGTTTGTTCGATGAAGGCTTCGAGTTCCTGACGTAGCGCCACCAGATCCACGGAGCAGGCTTCCAGCGCTTCGCGGGCAGATGGGTTGCTAAGCAGTGCGAGCAGCAAATGCTCGACGGTCATAAACTCATGTCGGTGCTCACGCGCTCTGGCGAAAGCCATGTTTAAACTGAGTTCCAGTTCTTGATTGAGCATAGGCACCTCCCCCAATTTTATGCCTTATCAGGCCTTTTCCAGCGTACACAGCAACGGATGCTCGTTCTCCCTTGCATAGTCGTTCACCATCGCTACTTTGGTTTCCGCTACTTCGGCAGTAAAGATGCCGCAGATCGCTTTGCCACGATAATGAACGGTAAGCATCAGTTGCGTTGCACGTTCAACATCATAAGAAAAGAACTTTTGTAGCACGTCAATAACAAATTCCATCGGCGTGTAATCATCGTTCATTAACATAACTTTATACATAGATGGCGGTTTTAGCGCGTCGCGCACTTTATCTTCCGCCAGCTGGTCAAAATCCAGCCAATCGTTGGTCTTACCCATTATGCATAACCACTTTGAATCTACCTCAGATGTTAGATAACAATCATCTATTACTGTCATCCGCGATGTCTGTCACAAACTGTTGCAATAGCGTTAACTGCCTCAAATTTTGGTTGATTATTGTCCCAACTCCAGCGCCAAACGCTTGACGGCTTCTTCCGTTTCTCTAAATTGTACAAGCGTGAGTTGGCGAGGTTTTGAACAGCCCCCACTCCACCACCGGTTCATTCCATCTTAATTTATAAGATTTACGAAGGATGTCGAAGCATGGAAATGGGTACTGTTAAGTGGTTCAACAACGCCAAGGGGTTTGGCTTCATTTGCCCCGAAGGCGGCGGCGAGGATATCTTCGCTCACTATTCCACCATTCAGATGGATGGTTACAGGACGCTCAAAGCCGGGCAGTCCGTCCGGTTCGATGTACACCAGGGGCCAAAAGGCAATCATGCCAGTCTGATCGTCCCCGTTGAAGCAGAAGCGGTTGCATAGCTCTCTGATTCATTGTGTACACCCTGCAGGCAAAATGCCAGCCCGATCGGCTGGCATTTTTATTTTCGGGTTATTCGCGCGCCAGCGCATCCACCGGATCCAGCCGCGCCGCGTTTCGCGCCGGTAGCCAGCCGAACAGAATTCCGGTGAAGGTGGAACATAAAAACGCCGTCAGGATCGCCATCGGCGAGAAGCCAATCTCCCAGCCCGGTAAGAAGAGCTGGAGCGCAAAGGCGATCATCATCGAGAGCGCAATCCCCATCGCACCGCCCACCAGACACACCAGCACCGCTTCAATCAAAAATTGCTGCAGCACGTCGCTAGCTCTGGCTCCGACCGCCATGCGGATGCCGATCTCCCGCGTACGTTCGGTCACCGACACCAGCATAATGTTCATCACCCCTATCCCGCCGACGACCAGCGAAATCACCGCCACCAGCGTCAGGAACAGCTGAAGAGTACGTGTGGTCTTTTCCGCCGTTTTCAAGAGGCCATCCATATTCCAGGTGAAGAAATCCTTTTTCCCGTGGCGCAGGGTTAACAGCCGCTCCAGCTGCTGTTCCGCCAGCCCGCTGTCGTAGCCCTCCTTCACTCGAACGGTAATAGAGTTAAGCCAGGACTGCCCCATGATGCGCCCGGAAATGGTGGTGTACGGCAGCCAGACGCGCAGGATTTTACTGCTGCCGAACATCGACTGCTTCTCTTCCGCCACGCCGATCACCGTCGCTGGCATGTTGCCTACGAGGATCACTTCCCCCACCACATTGGTCTTATTCGGGAACAGCTGCCTGCGGGAGTTAGCGTCTAACACCACCACCTGCGCCCTGCCCGCCAGCTGTTCAGCGTTGAAGGTCGCCCCTTCGCTGAAGGTCATGCCGTAGACGTTGAAGTAATCTCCGCTGACGCCGTTAGCGCTGGCCGCCACGTCGATGTTGCCGTAGCGCAGACGCAGGTTTTGCGAGACGGCAGGCGTGGCGGAGTTCACCCACGGCTGCTTCTGAATAGCCGCCAGATCGTCATACTTCAGCGCCTGCTGATACTGCGGCTCGTCGTCGCCAAAATCTTTGCCGGGGTAAACGTCGATGGTGTTAGTCCCGATGGCACGAATATCTGCCAGCACCAGCTGTTTCGCCGCATCGCCCACCACCACAATCGACACCACTGAGGCAATACCAATAATGATGCCAAGCATGGTCAGCAGAGTGCGCATTTTGTTGGCCGCCATCGCCAGCCAGGCCATGGTCAGCGCCTCGCGGAAACCGCTGGAAAACTGGCCCCAGCCGGTTGCGGCTGGCAGCGCCTCTTTCGCCGCCGCCGCTCTGGACTGACGTGGCGGCGGGTTGCTGACCAGCTCGCCGTCGTGGATCTCGATAATGCGTTCCGCCTGCGCTGCCACCTGCGGATCGTGGGTGACGATAATCACCGTATGCCCCTGATCGCGAAGCTGATGCAGGATCGCCATCACCTCTTCACCGGAATGGCTGTCGAGCGCACCGGTTGGCTCATCGGCGAGGATCACCTGCCCACCGTTCATCAGCGCGCGGGCAATACTCACGCGTTGCTGCTGACCGCCGGAAAGCTGCGAAGGCTGATAATCAACACGCTCCGCCAGCCCAAGACGCGTTAACAGCGCCTTCGCGCGTTCGAGGCGTTTTTTGCGCTCGACGCCCGCATACACCGCTGGCACTTCCACATTCTGCGCCGCGCTCAGGTGTGAAAGCAGATGGTAACGCTGGAAGATAAAGCCAAAATGCTCGCGACGCAGCTTCGCCAGCGCGTCGCCGTCCAGGGTGGAAACATCCGTCCCGGCCACGCGATAGGTGCCGCTGGTAGGCTTATCCAGACAGCCGAGAATGTTCATCAGCGTTGATTTACCCGAGCCCGATGCCCCGACAATCGCCACCATTTCACCGGCTTCAACGCGCAGGGAGATGCCTTTCAGCACCTCCACCGGCCCGTCGCCGGACGGATAGCTGCGACGAATGTCATTCAGCTCAAGCAGCGCCGTCATTGCGCGGCTCCAGGCAGGCTTTCGCTGGTGACCACTTCCTCACCCTCTTCCAGCCCTTTAACCACCACCACGTCGGTGTCGTTACGTGCGCCAATCACCACTTCCCGCTCGCGGGTTTCACCGTTGCGCAGCACTTTCACCTTGTAGCGATTGTCCCCGGCGGATTCGCCCAGCGCGGAGAGCGGAACCGTCAGCACGTTTTTCACGCCGGTCAGCTGGATATGCACCTGAGCGGTCATGTCCAGACGCAGCACGCCCTGCGGGTTAGGCACCTCAAAACGCGCATAGTAGAAGATGGCGTCGTTGACCTTCTCCGGCGTCGGCAGGATATCTTTCAGCACCCCTTCATAGCGGGTTTGCGGATCGCCCAGCACCGTAAACCAGGCTTTCTGCCCCGGCTTAAGGTGAATGACGTCCGCTTCAGATACCTGGGCTTTCACCAGCATGGTGCTCATATCCGCCAGGGTCAGGATGTTCGGCGCCTGCTGCGCGGCGATGACCGTCTGGCCTTGCAGGGTGGTTATCTGCGTCACTTCCCCGGCCATTGGCGCAACGATTTGCGTGTAATCGAGGTTGGTTTTCGCCGTATCCAGCGAGGCCTGATTCCGCTTGATTTGCGCATCGATGGTGCCAATCTGCGCCTGCTTCACCGCCAGCTCCGTGGCGGCTGTGTCCAGATCCTGTTTCGAGATGGCCTGCGTTTTCGCCAGCGCCTGCTGGCGCGACAGGGTGACCTGAGCGAGATTACGCTCCGCCTGAGCCTGAGCGCGCTGCGCGCGCAACTCCATCAGCGTCGCTTCCACTTCGCGGATCTGGTTTTGCGCCTGCTCAGGATCGATCACGCCAAGCAACTGGCCTTTTTTAACCTTATCGCCAATCTCAACCGACAGGGTTTTAAGCTGACCGCTGACCTGCGCGCCCACGTCAACCTTACGCAGGGCATCCAGCTTCCCCGTCGCCAGCACGTTTTGTTGCAGCTCGCCCGGACGAACAATCAGCGTTTGATACTGTGGTACCGGCGCGTTCAGTACCTTCCATAACCAGAATCCGCCTGCTAACACCACTACCGCCAGCAGCAGAAACAGCTTTCTGCGTTTTCCCTTCAGGTTCATAAATATTCCAAATAATTGTTCTGGCTATCATCACCGTTGATTTTATCTAAACCACTCCTCAACGAAACCCCCGATCCCCGTAATCGTCGGGAATTGTTTACCCGATGTTGATAAAGCGCCTGCTGAAATAGCGAAATTCCACCAGAAGCAGGATCTAACATGTCTTCCATCGTCGATACACCTTATTCAACGCTGTCCCAGCCTAAATCGGGCTGGCAACTGTTTAAAAGCCTGGCATCGGGTTCCCTCACGCCGGGGCTGGCGTGGCAAAATCCGGCCTATCGACGTAAGTTTATGTTGCGCTCGCTGGCAACGCCGTTCACCACTGCGCGCCTGCTCGGAAACCTTGCAAAACAGCCCCGTCTGATGCAGATCCTGCGCGTGCAGCCCGGCCTGCCGTGCCGCCTGCACCGACCGTGGCTGACCGTCAATATGGGCCGTCAGAATACGCTGGACGCATTGGACAATCACTATCAGATGATGAGCCGCCATCTTCCGGCGTCACTGCTGAACGGCTACCTTTCCAGCCAGGGCATCACGCTGGTGACGTTAACGGGCAAAGAGGAGCAGCAGTTTAGCGTTCGCCTGAGCGCGGATGCGTTTCTGGACAAAGAAGGGGAAGCGACCCTCACTTTTTGTGACCACCAGAACACGGTGCTGGCCGAGCTGACCTTTACGCTGTGCAAATACCAGGGCAAGTCAACGCTCTTCATCGGCGGAATGCAGGGGGCGAAAGCGCATGTCCCGCACGAGCACATTCAGCTGGCGACCAAAGCCTGTCACGGACTGTTCCCAAAACGTCTGCTGGTTGAAGCGGTCATGACGCTGGCAGGCGCCTTCCCCGTCGAGCAGATCCTCGCGGTGAGTAACGCCACCCACATCTACCGCAGCTGGCGCTATCGCAAGAAAAAAGAGGGAAAATTGCTGGCTGACTATGACAGCTTCTGGCGCTCCCTTGGCGGACAGCAGCAGGAGAACGGCAACTTTGCCCTGCCACTGACCATGCCACGCAAACCGATGGAAGAGATTGCGAGTAAAAAACGGTCCGAGTACCGCCGCCGCTATATCCTGCTTGATAGCCTGCTCCAACAGGTATCGCAGGCGACTGCCCGTTAATCGGCTCTCCCGCGTGCCAGCCAGAGGACGCGGGAGAACATTTTACGCAGCAGCGTGGGCACCGACTCCACGCCCCGCCTGCCCGCTTCCGTCGCGACTTCAATGGCCAAATCCGGTTTTGACGACCGATGGATAGCTTTGGCAATCACCCTACGCATATTCATGGGCACATCCACCGGGATCATCGCCACGCGGTGAAAGACATCGTCAAATCCCTGGCGGTACATAAAGTGCTCCATGTCCATCGCGGGCAGCGTGGTCAGATGTTCCCGCTCCTCTTCACGATCGTTATTGAGCAGGCCACGCACGGTCGCCGCATATTTTTTACCCGCCTCATCGCCATCCACCAGCACGTGCCACTCTATCCCCATCCGGCGCGCAAATTTGATCAGCGGCTTTAAGCCAGACTGAGCAAATTCGATCACTTTGATCCCTTCGGCATCAAAGTGGTGCCCGCACTGGCGCGCCAGCTCGTTTATCACCCAGGTTTCAGTTTCACCTTCCACCAGTAACCAGCAGCGGGCAAACAGGGAAGAGGCTCGGTTAAAACGGATATGAAACGCAATGCGCCGGCCATCTTCGGCATTTAACCCGCCGGGCCCGAGCCGGTAGGCGGTGACCCGCGAGGATTCACGCACCAGGCGGCAGACATACTCCACCGGCGTCAGGGAGAGCAGCTCGCCGGAATTCGTGGTGGTGACACGCTGCAACGGCAGCAGATTAAGAAGATGCCACGCCACGGAAAGCATAATCGGGTGCAGCCGCGTTTCCGGATCTTCCACCAGCAGCAGCGGGCGCGCGTCCCGATCCAGGCGCACCGTCCCTTTCGCCTGTAACAGCGTGGAGAATAATCCCAGCAGGATCACCCGATGCGTGCGCCCGCTGGGGCGGTCAATCATGCGGTTGATAATATCGAGATAGCGCCAGCTTCGTTGCTCGTCGTGCGAGCGGCGGCGCATCAGGCGGTGGCGCGCCTGCCCCGTTCCCTGCTCAGAGAAGTAGTGCTCCAGCAGTTGCACCATGGCAGACAGCCCCTGACGGATCTGGCCGTCGGTGAGGTTCTGCGGCCGTGAGACCAGTTCACGGGCGAGGAAATCCAGTTCGCGGGCGGTTACTTCCACCTCGGGCATATTCGGCACGGCGCCGTTACGGATCCGCCGCATAAAGCGCGCGTCTCGTAAGCGCAACACGGGGGAGAGGCGGATCAGATGGCGGGCAAGCTCGTCAATATTATCGAGCGGGATCGGATTCCCCTTCTCATCAAGGAATTCACGCAGGGTTAATACCCCGTCGTTTTGCGCCATTTCGCCCTCAAGGCGATAGAAAATACGCTGGAACCCATCTTCACAGGGCACCCAGCAGGGCGACATAGGGCGAAAACGACGCACGCGATGGCGTCCGGGCTCGTATTCGCGGAAGGTCAGAATGATATGCAGGTGTTTCTCGCGCCCGTTGACATCCCCCGGCGGAAACCAGAAGTCATCATGGACGAAGTGGTACAAGTTCTCTTCAGGCGAAAGCAGCAGCGTCAGGGCATCCAGCAGGCTGGATTTACCCCAGGCGTTTTCGCCTATCAGGACGTTGTTCTGTTCCAGTTGCAGCGACAGGCGGTTAATCCCGCGAAACCCGACAATCTCCACACGTTCGAGTAGCATACATCCCCCGCAATTCGGCCACTTTTTCCTTCAAGTTATCAGCAGTATAGCGGCAGGCTGTAGGTCACGACAGCAGAATATACGCCCCCTTAATTATTGGGCTATGCTCTAATTACCTCCGTTCTGAACAAGGATTGACATCACATTGCCTTAAATCAAATTTAGTGAATTTATTTGAGTGGCGAAGGGATGTTGATGGTTTCAAAATACTGGCTCTTTGAGTCGTCATCCCTTTATGGCGATATAACCCGCGCGCAGGAATGGGCGCGGACGTTTATTATTGAGGTGGTTATGTTCAGAAAATTAGCGGCAGAATGCTTTGGTACATTCTGGCTGGTGTTTGGTGGTTGCGGTAGTGCAGTACTCGCAGCCGCATTTCCGGAATTAGGTATTGGATTTGTCGGCGTCGCGCTGGCATTCGGTTTAACCGTATTAACCATGGCATTCGCCGTGGGGCATATTTCCGGCGGTCATTTCAACCCGGCCGTCACGTTAGGTTTATGGGCGGGCGGACGTTTCCCGGCGAAAGATATTATTGGCTATATTATTGCCCAGGTTATTGGCGGTATTATTGCCGCGGCGGTGTTGTACGTCATTGCCAGCGGAAAAGCCGGGTTTGACGCCGCGGCCAGCGGATTTGCGTCAAACGGCTTCGGCGAACACTCTCCAGGCGGCTACTCAATGCTGTCTGCTATCGTGATTGAAATTGTGCTCACCGCAGGTTTCCTGTTGGTGATCCACGGCGCAACGGACAAATACGCGCCTGCGGGCTTTGCCCCCATTGCTATTGGTCTGGCGCTGACGCTTATCCACCTGATCTCCATCCCGGTGACCAATACCTCCGTTAACCCGGCACGCAGCACTGCGGTGGCTATTTTCCAGGGCGGCTGGGCGCTTGAACAGCTGTGGCTGTTCTGGGTGATGCCAATTATTGGTGGTATTCTGGGCGGCGTGCTGTATCGCACCCTGCTGGAAAAACGCGATTAATTAAGTGCGGCCTGTAATGTCGGGTGGCGCTAAAGCTTACCCGACCTACGTGAGTGTGCACTTTGTAGGCCGGGTAAGGCGCAGCCGCCACCCGGCTTTCTTTTGCCGCTTTACTGTACAGCCTTTATTGGGTAGTGTCTCTGGCGCTTAAATGATACTCAAAAGGACCGGCTGTTCATGTTCTCAGGACTCCTCATCATTCTTCTGCCCCTGATTGTGGGCTACCTTATTCCGCTGCGTCATGAATCGGCCTTAAAGCTTATTAATCGTTTTCTCAGCTGGATTGTTTACGTCATTCTGTTCTTTATGGGGATCAGCCTGGCCTTCCTGGATAATCTGGCGACGAACTTGCTTTCCATCCTGCATTATTCTGCGGTTACGGTAGTGGTTATTCTGCTGTGCAATATTGCCGCGCTGTTCTGGCTTGAACGCACTATTCCCTGGAAAAATCACCATCATCAGGAAAAGCTTCCCTCCCGAATTGCGATGGCGCTGGAATCATTAAAGCTGTGCGGCGTGGTGGTGCTCGGTTTTTTACTGGGGCTAACCGGATGGGCTTTTTTACAGCACGCTACGGAAGCCAGCGAATATACGCTGATTTTCCTGCTCTTCCTGATCGGTATTCAGTTGCGAAATAATGGCATGACGCTGAAGCAGATTGTCCTTAACCGCCGGGGCATGATGGTTGCCGTTATCGTTGTGGCCAGCTCAATGGCGGGGGGAGTGATTAACGCCTTTATTCTCGATCTGCCGCTGAAAACCAGCCTGGCGATGGCATCCGGTTTTGGCTGGTATTCGCTCTCCGGTATTCTGCTGACCGAATCGTTTGGTCCGGTGATCGGCAGCGCCGCCTTCTTTAACGATCTGGCGCGCGAGCTGATAGCCATCATGCTGATCCCCGGCCTGGTACGCCGCAGCCGCTCTACCGCGCTGGGCCTGTGCGGGGCCACCTCAATGGACTTTACCCTGCCGGTGTTACAGCGCTCGGGAGGTCTGGAGATGGTTCCTGCCGCTATTGTACACGGCTTTATTCTGAGCCTGCTGGTCCCCATTCTGATGGCGTTCTTCTCAGCCTGATACTGCTTTGGCGGTAGTGAACCTGCCGCCAAAATTGCGCTAAATCAATAACCCTCCACTTAGTATAAGAAAGCACTTTTCTCCGTTGTGGCACAGGCATAACCTTAAACATGTATCTCAAATATAACTTTAACAGGTGTGATTATGTTTTGTGTGCAATGTGAACAAACCATCCGTACCCCGGCAGGCAACGGCTGCTCTTACGCGCAGGGTATGTGCGGCAAAACCGCAGAAACGTCCGATCTCCAGGACCTGCTGATTGCGGCGCTGCAAGGCTTATCCGCCTGGGCCTTCAAGGCCCGTGAATATGGCCTTGTCGATCACTATGTCGACAGCTTTGCGCCGCGCGCATTTTTCTCCACGCTGACTAACGTTAACTTCGATTCTCCACGCATTGTGGGCTATGCCCGCGAAGCGATTGCCCTGCGTGAAGCCCTGAAAGCGCAATGCCTGAATGCCGACGCCAGCGCCCGCGTGGACAACCCGATGGCGGAACTACAGCTGGTGAGCGACGACCTGGGCGAGCTACAGCGTCAGGCCGCCGAATTTACTCCCAATAAAGACAAAGCGGCGATTGGCGAGAACATCCTCGGCCTGCGCCTGCTGTGCCTGTACGGTCTGAAAGGTGCTGCGGCGTATATGGAGCACGCGCACGTACTCGGCCAGTACGACAACGACATTTATGCCCAGTACCACAAAATCATGGCATGGCTGGGCACCTGGCCTTCCGACATGAACGCCCTGCTGGAATGCTCGATGGAAATCGGCCAGATGAACTTCAAAGTGATGAGCATTCTGGATGCCGGTGAAACCAGCACCTACGGCCACCCAACGCCGACGCAGGTCAACGTCAAAGCGACCGAAGGTAAATGCATCCTGATCTCCGGCCACGACCTGAAAGATCTCTACAACCTGCTGAAGCAGACCGAAGGCACCGGCGTTAACGTTTATACCCACGGCGAAATGTTGCCCGCGCACGGCTACCCGGAACTGCGTAAATTTAAGCATCTGATCGGTAACTACGGCAGCGGCTGGCAGAACCAGCAGGTGGAGTTCGCCCGCTTCCCTGGCCCAATCGTCATGACCTCTAACTGCATCATCGACCCTACCGTGGGCGCGTATGACGACCGTATCTGGACCCGCAGCATCGTCGGCTGGCCGGGCGTGAGCCACCTTGAAGGCGATGATTTCGGTCCGGTTATCGCGCAGGCGCAGCAGATGGCAGGCTTCCCGTACAGCGAAATTCCGCACCTCATCACCGTCGGTTTTGGCCGTGAGACCCTGCTGGGTGCGGCGGATTCCCTGATTGACCTCGTCAGCCGTGAAAAACTGCGTCACATCTTCCTGATCGGCGGCTGTGACGGCGCGCGCGGGGAACGTAACTATTTCACCGATTTCGCCACCCGCGTTCCGGAAGACTGTCTGATCCTGACCCTGGCCTGCGGTAAATACCGTTTCAACAAGCTGGACTTCGGCAACATCGAAGGTCTGCCACGCCTGGTGGATGCTGGTCAGTGTAACGATGCGTATTCAGCCATCATTCTGGCGGTCACGCTGGCAGAGAAACTGGGCTGCGGCGTGAACGATCTGCCGCTGTCGCTGGTGCTCTCCTGGTTCGAGCAGAAAGCGATCGTTATTCTGTTGACCCTGCTCTCTCTCGGCGTGACCAACATCGTCACCGGGCCGACCGCGCCAGGCTTCCTGACGCCGGACCTGCTGGCCATCCTGAACGAGAAATTTGGTCTGCGTTCCGTGACCAACGTTGAAGATGATATGAAGCAACTGCTGAGCGCGTAAGGAGTAACTCATGACCATGCCAACCTCACAATGTCCGTGGCGGATGCAGGTTCATCACATCCAACAGGAGACGCCGGATGTGTGGACACTGTCGCTGCTGTGCCATGACTACTACCCGTACCGCGCAGGTCAGTATGCGCTAGTGAGTGTGCGTAATTCGGCGGATACCCTGCGCGCCTACACGATCTCCTCCACGCCGGGCGTGAGCGAATACATAACGCTCACCGTCCGTCGTATTGATGACGGCGCAGGCTCCCGGTGGCTGACCCGTGACGTGAAGCGCGGGGATTACATCTGGCTGTCTGACGCGCAGGGCGAGTTCACCTGTGACGACAAGAAGGAAGACAAATTCCTGCTTCTGGCGGCAGGCTGTGGCGTAACGCCGATTATGTCGATGCGCCGCTGGCTGGCGAAATACCGTCCTCAGGCCGACGTGCAGGTGATCTTTAGCGTGCGTTCCCCGGAAGATGTGATTTTTGCCGAGGAATGGCGAAATTATCCGGTGACCCTGGTGGCTGAGCACAACGCGACGCACGGTTTTGTAGCGGGGCGTCTGAGCCGCGAAATGTTGCAAAGCGTGCCGGACATTGCGGATCGTACCGTGATGACCTGCGGCCCGGCGCCGTACATGGAGATCGTGGAGAAAGAAGTGAAAGCGCTCGGCGTGACCCGCTTCTTTAAAGAGCAGTTCTTCACGCCTGTAGCGGCAGCGGCGACCAGCGGGATGAAGTTCACGAAGCTGCAACCGGCGCAGACCTTCTTTGGTCGCGTGGGCACCACGCTGCTTGAAGCGCTCGAAAGCAATAACGTGCCGGTAGCGGCAGCCTGTCGCGCGGGTGTGTGCGGCTGCTGTAAGACGAAGGTGGTTTCCGGTGAATACACCGTCACCAGCACCATGACGCTGACCGATGCGGAAATTGCAGAGGGTTACGTGTTGGCGTGTTCATGCCATCCGCAGGGAGACCTGGTGCTGGCATAATCTGGCGCAGTGCCCCCATTTGTTGCCGGGTGGTACTGCGTTTACCCGGCCTACTTTGTACATGTTGGCTCTTCGTAGGCCCGGTAAGCGTTAGCGCCACCGGGCTTTTTGCCGGGTGACACTGCGTTTACCCGGCTTACGTTGTGCCTACTGCCTGTGCGTATGGAATACCAGGCAGCCAATACAGTGACTTTCTTCTAAGCTTGTAAGCGATATCACATAAAGGAGAAGGACCACCATGAAACAAACCGTGGCTGCATACATAGCGAAAACCCTGGAGCAGGCTGGCGTAAAGCGTATCTGGGGCGTCACCGGCGATTCGCTGAACGGACTCAGCGACAGCCTCAACAAGATGAAGACCATTGAATGGATGCCCACCCGCCATGAAGAGGTCGCCGCCTTTGCCGCGGGTGCCGAAGCGCAGCTCACGGGCGAACTCGCCGTCTGTGCAGGTTCCTGCGGGCCGGGAAACCTGCACCTTATCAACGGTCTTTTCGACTGTCACCGCAACCATGTTCCGGTGCTGGCGATTGCCGCACATATTCCGTCATCCGAAATCGGCAGCGGCTATTTTCAGGAGACGCATCCTCAGGAGCTGTTCCGTGAATGCAGCCACTACTGCGAGCTGGTCTCGTCGCCGGAGCAGATCCCACAGGTGCTGGCGATAGCCATGCGTAAGGCGATCCTGAATCGCGGGGTTTCGGTGGTTGTGCTGCCGGGGGACGTGGCGCTGAAGGCTGCACCTGAAACCGCCACCACCCACTGGTACTCTGCGCCACAGCCAACCATTACCCCTGCGGATGAAGAGCTTAAAAAGCTGGCGCAACTGCTGCGATACTCCAGCAATATCGCCCTGATGTGCGGCAGCGGCTGTGCTGGCGCGCATAAAGAGCTGGTGGAATTTGCCGCTAAGCTGAAGGCGCCAGTTGTGCACGCCCTGCGCGGGAAAGAGCACGTTGAATACGATAACCCGTACGATGTGGGCATGACCGGGCTGATCGGTTTTTCCAGCGGCTTCCATACCATGATGAACGCCGATACGCTGATCCTGCTCGGCACCCAGTTCCCGTACCGCGCGTTCTACCCGACGGATGCGAAAATTATCCAGATCGACATTAATCCCGGTAGCATCGGCGCGCACAGCAAGGTGGATATGGCGCTTATCGGCGATATTAAATCCACCCTCGCCGCCCTCCTGCCGCTGCTGGAAGAAAAAACGGACCGCAAATTCCTCGATAAAGCCCTGAGCGACTATCGCGATGCGCGTAAGGGGCTGGACGATCTCGCCAAACCGAGCGAAAAAGCGATCCACCCGCAGTATCTGGCGCAGCAGATCAGCCACTTCGCCGACGACGATGCCATCTTCACCTGCGACGTGGGTACGCCCACCGTCTGGGCCGCGCGCTATCTGAAAATGAACGGCAAACGACGCCTGCTTGGCTCGTTCAACCATGGCTCAATGGCCAACGCCATGCCGCAGGCGCTGGGCGCAAAAGCGACGGCACCGGAACGTCAGGTGGTGGCGATGTGCGGCGACGGCGGGTTCAGTATGCTGATGGGGGATTTCCTGTCGGTGGCGCAGATGAAGCTTCCGCTGAAAATCGTGGTCTTTAACAACAGCGTGCTGGGCTTTGTGGCGATGGAGATGAAGGCCGGAGGCTACCTCACGGACGGCACCGAGCTGCACGACACCAACTTCGCCCGCATCGCCGAAGCCTGCGGTATCACCGGTATTCGGGTGGAGAAAGCCTCAGAGGTGGACGAAGCCCTGCAACGTGCCTTCGCCATCGACGGCCCGGTGCTGGTGGATGTGGTGGTCGCCAAAGAAGAGCTGGCAATCCCGCCTCAAATCAAGCTGGAACAGGCTAAAGGTTTTAGCCTCTACATGCTGCGCGCCATCATCAGCGGGCGCGGTGACGAAGTGATCGAACTGGCAAAAACCAACTGGCTCAGGTAAAACATTTCACAAGACCTCTTAAATGAAAGGGATGTGAAATGATTGATTTACGTAGTGATACCGTTACCCGTCCGGGCCGCGCCATGCTCGAAGAGATGATGGCCGCCCCGGTCGGGGACGACGTCTACGGCGATGACCCGACGGTCAACGAACTCCAGCGCTATGCGGCCGAGCTGAGCGGTAAAGAGGCTGCCCTGTTCCTGCCCACCGGCACGCAGGCTAACCTGGTGGCGCTGCTGAGCCACTGCGAGCGCGGCGAAGAGTATATCGTCGGCCAGGGGGCGCATAACTACCTGTACGAAGCCGGCGGCGCGGCGGTGCTTGGCAGCATTCAGCCGCAGCCGATCGATGCCGCGCCGGACGGTACGCTGCCGCTGGACAAAGTCGCGGCAAAAATCAAAGCCGATGATATTCACTTCGCCCGCACTAAACTGCTGAGCCTCGAAAACACCCATAACGGTAAAGTCCTGCCGCGCGAATACCTGAAAGCGGCATGGGATTTTACCCGCGAGCGCAAGCTCGGCCTGCACGTTGACGGCGCACGTATCTTCAACGCCGTGGTGGAGTACGGCTGCGAGCTGAAAGAGATCACCCAATATTGCGACTCGTTCACCATTTGCCTCTCTAAAGGGCTGGGCACGCCGGTAGGTTCCCTGCTGGTTGGCAGCGCGGACTACATCAGACGCGCCAACCGCTGGCGCAAAATGACCGGCGGCGGGATGCGTCAGGCGGGTATTCTGGCGGCTGCCGGACTGTACGCCCTGAAAAATAACGTGTCACGCCTGAAAGACGATCACGACAATGCGGCGTGGATGGCAGCGCAGCTGCGTGAAATCGGCGCTGATGTCATGCGTCATGACACCAACATGCTGTTTGTCCGCGTCGGCGATGAGCATGCTGCCGCGCTGGGCGAATTTATGAAAGCCCGAGGCGTGCTGATCAACGCCTCCCCGGTCGTGCGACTGGTGATGCATCTTGACGTTAACCGCGAGCAGTTGACCGAGGTGGTGAAACACTGGCAGGCGTTTTTACAGCGTTAAGGAGCATACCGTGCCGCAACGTATTCTGGTGCTCGGTGCCAGCGGGTATATCGGTCAGCATCTGACCACTGCGTTAAGCCAGCAGGGGCACCAGGTGCTGGCAGTGGCACGCAACACGGAACGCCTGCAAAAACTTCATTTGCCTGGCGTGACGTGTCACAACGTTGACCTTAACTGGCCGAAAGCGCTTCCTGCGCTGCTGGAAGGGGTCGATACGCTTTACTACCTTGTTCACAGCATGGGCGAAGGCGGCGATTTTATCGCCCACGAGCGTCAGGTGGCGATGAATGTACGTGATACGCTGCTGCAAACGCCGGTAAAGCAGGTGATCTTTCTAAGCTCGCTTCAGGCGCCTGAGAACGAGCAGTCAGACCATCTGCGCGCCCGGCAACTGACGGCAGAGACATTGCGAAGCGCCCGTATCCCCGTCACCGAACTGCGGGCAGGGATCATCGTCGGCGCGGGTTCCGCCGCGTTCGAAGTGATGCGCGATATGGTCTACAACCTGCCTGTGCTGACACCGCCGCGCTGGGTACGCTCGCGCACCACGCCCATTGCGCTGGAGAATTTACTCCACTATCTGGTGGCATTGCTGGATCATCCGGCGGCGGCGCATCGCGTGCTGGAGGCGGCTGGCCCGGAAGTGTTGAGTTATCAGGCGCAGTTCGAACATTTTATGCGGGTGAGTGGCCGCCGCCGCTGGCTGGTGCCCGTCCCCTTTCCGACCCGCTGGATTTCGGTGTGGTTTTTGAATGTGATCACCTCCGTGCCGCCGACGACTGCCAAAGCGCTTATACAGGGACTGAAACACGATCTGCTGGCGGACGATCGTGAACTGCGTGCCTTGATCCCTCAGGAATTGATCCCCTTCGACGATGCCGTACGCAATACGCTGAAAGAAGAAGAGAAGCTGGTGAACTCCAGCGACTGGGGCTACGATGCGCAGGCGTTTGCCCGCTGGCGGCCCGAGTACGGCTATTACCCAAAACAGGCGGGCTGTACGGTAAAAACCACTGCCAGCCTCTCAGCGCTGTGGGACGTTGTGAACCAGATCGGCGGCAAAGAGCGCTATTTCTTCGGCAATATCCTCTGGCAAACGCGCGGCGCGCTGGATCTGCTGGTGGGTCACCGGCTGGCAAAAGGCCGTCCTGCCGCCCCGTATCTGAACGTGGGCGATACGGTCGACAGCTGGAAGGTGATCATCGTTGAGCCGGAAAAACAGCTGGCGCTGCTGTTTGGCATGAAGGCACCGGGGCTGGGGCGGCTCTGCTTCACCCTTAAAGACAAAGGCGATCACCGCGAGCTGGACGTTCGGGCGTGGTGGCACCCGCACGGAATGCCCGGGCTGTTCTACTGGCTGCTGATGATCCCGGCACACCTGTTTATCTTCCGCGGAATGGCGAAAAGGATTGCGCAACTGGCAGAAGAAAAGCGGGAAAGTAATTAAATAAAACCCTTTTTCTTTCACCTTTCCCATTGCAACACATCGTAATTCACGAAAGAATGCGCACGAAATTCTTTTCAACACAGTGGATTGTTATGAAGGTACTGGTTACCGGGGCGACCAGCGGCTTAGGCCGAAATGCGGTCGAATTTCTGCGCAACAAAGGCATCAGCGTGAGGGCCACCGGTCGCAACGAGGCGATGGGCAAGCTCTTGCAAAAAATGGGCGCTGAGTTTGTCCATGCCGACCTGACGGAGCTGGTCTCCTCTCAGGCCAAGGTGATGCTCGCCGGTATCGATACGCTGTGGCACTGCTCCAGTTTTACCTCCCCGTGGGGTACCCAGGAAGCCTTCGATCTCGCCAACGTGCGCGCCACGCGCCGTCTGGGCGAATGGGCCGTCGCCTGGGGCGTGCGTAACTTTATTCATATCTCTTCCCCGTCGCTCTATTTTGATTATCACCATCATCGTGATATTCAGGAAGATTTCCGCCCTGCGCGCTTTGCCTGTGAATTTGCCCGCAGTAAAGCGGCTGGCGAAGAGGTGATCGACCTGCTGGCCCAGTCAAATCCGCACACCCGCTTTACCGTGCTGCGACCACAGAGCCTGTTTGGGCCGCACGACAAAGTCTTTATCCCGCGACTGGCCCAGATGATGCACCATTACGGCAGCGTGCTGTTACCGCGCGGCGGCGATGCGCTGGTAGACATGACCTATTACGAAAATGCCGTTCACGCCATGTGGCTGGCGAGCCAGCCGGAGTGCGATAAGCTGGTGTCGGGCCGCGCCTATAACATTACCAACGGCGAACCCTGTACCCTGCGCAGCATTGTGCAAAGGCTGATTGATGAGTTAAAAATCGACTGCCGGATCCGTTCTGTTCCCTACCCGATGCTGGACATGATTGCCCGCAGCATGGAGCGCTTTGGCAGTAAATCGGCGAAAGAGCCTGCGCTGACGCATTACGGTGTGTCGAAGCTCAACTTTGATTTTACGCTGGATATTTCTCGGGCGGAGAACGAGCTGGGGTATAAACCGATTATCTCGCTCGATGAAGGGATAGTGCGTACGGCGGCGTGGTTGCGGGATCACGGGAAGTTACACCGGTAAGCGTTCCAGCCTCATGTAGGCCGGGTAAGCGCAGCGCCACCCGGCAAAAAACAGAGAGTGCGGACTGATGCCCTCACCCCGGCCCTCTCCCACAGGTAGAGGGTGCAAACATTAAAACGGCAACCCGAGGGTTGCCGTTTGCTTTTACAGAGCCGTCCAGGCTTCAGCCCAAGCCAGGCCTGCACCCGGCTCATAGTACGTCGGCGCACTGTTACACCAGCCGCTGTACGGGAACGGTTTGCACTGGAACAATTTACCGTGGTTATTCACGATATCACCGGCGTTGTACTTGCTGTTCGCGCTCCATGCCGGGTAAGACGTATCTTCTCCGGATGGCGTTGCCGCTTTCGCTTTCACGTTCAGCAGGTAAGACGTGGTGCTGCTCAGCTCGCCATCGCTGACGGTCAGGCTCACTTCATACTGCTGCGCCGTTGCAGACTCAGGCGCCTTAAAGGTCACCACCGCTTTATCTTCGCCGGTCACGGTCTGGCCATCCTGAGAACGCCAGGTGTAGGTCAGCTTGTTGCCGTCTGCGTCGGTAGAGCCTTCCGCGCTCAGAGAAACCTGCGCGCCCGCTTCAACGGCACCGATTGGGCCCGCAATCTGCGCAACCGGCGCGTGGTTCACCGCGACAGGTTCAACCGGAGTTTCATCCGGAACTGGCGCTGGCGTTGGGGCCGGCGTAACATCTTCAGAAGGTGTTGGCGTTGGCGTGACCGGGGTTTCGTCCGGCGTCACCGAGGAACCGTCGTCATTCACGATATTCACGTTATAGAACTTCTGCACGCACTTGCTGTAGTCGCCCTCTTTGAACGCGCTGAACGGTGTCTGATAACCCACCAGCTGGCAAGAGTAAGTCTTGCCGTCCGGGGTATCCGCGCTCCATCCCCAGTCCTGTTCCCAGTAAATCTTCAGGGCGCCTGCGCCACCTTCGTCGAACTGCTTCATGTTGGCGCAACCCAACACTTCGTTCGCCGGAACAGGGACTTTCAGGTAGTTCGCAAATTCTTTGTAATACTTGATACGGTTCTGAGACTGCGCAATTTCAGTCGGGCCGCCGCACTCAACGCCACCGTTGATGATCTGGGTTGTTACACCGAAGCCCGGGACCAGGCCGTTGGCTTTATCGTGATCGTTCGGCTGCCATGTACCGTCGATCACCTGCAACATGCTTGGTTTTGGCGGCTGTGGATAGGCGAAGAAGAAGATAGCACTGGCCAGGTTCAGCCAGGTGTCCGCCACCAGCTCAGGTTTATCGAGCAGGGTACGCACGTCGCCGTACATCGCTTCAGAGAATGGACCGTAGTTGTAGTTGTAGGACAACTGTTTCGCACCGCGTCCGAAATAGCTCAGGAAATCGCCGTCTTTGTCTTTACCGCAAGGCCAGGTCTGTCCCTGCCAGACGTCCGGGTTACATTCGCCGTTATAGCCGCCCTTCTGCCCTTCGCTCCAGCCCATTTCACGCACGTGGACCAGCGCCTGACGCCATTCGGCTTCCGGACGCCAGCTTTCGTGGCCGCCGGTTTCCTGGGCAAAGTGGGCAAACATGGTCGCCAGCTCTTTGCGGCAGATAGCGTCGCTGTCACGACCGTCGTTGTAGGTCTTACACAGCGCCGGGAATTTACCCACGGCTTTCAGGAAGTTGCTGTAGGTATAAGCCTGTGCACGCAGCGGGAAGAGATATTCCCAGTCGCTGGCTTTCACAATCCCTTCAACGCGTTTGACGTTGTCCGGGTTCGCCGCGCGGCCTGGCTCAATCAGTTCGACCTGCGCGTTGTCCAGGGTCTGAATAGTCTCTTTAACGGAGGCCATCAGCGGGAAGTTAGTGAGCTCATGCTCTTTCTTCGCCAGATCGCTGGCTTTCATGGTGTACGGCTCGCCGGTGGTCGCCTGCAAAGAGGCGGCCTGCGCCATAAAAGGTGCAACGCAAGCACCAGCAACAAGTACACTCAGTAACGTCCTTTTGTTCATTTCAGTTTTCCTGTTCGTTTAAAATTAAATGTTAATATCCCGGCTTAGGTATTATTCCGTTAATACATAAACCACATTCAGCTGTTTTCACTTTTCGAAGAACACCTTCAGGAACTCTTCAAAAATAAAAAACGTTAATCGCGTGCTGCTAATTTTATTTGCTGATATTTAGCCCAGACCTTATGGGCATATTTCATCCGCTGCGGATAATTCTCTTTCTTCAACCCGGCGTTATAAGCGCCTACCGCTTCCCAGTTATAGCCATATACTCTTATCATTCCGGAGAGAATGGAGGCACCCACCATGATGGAGGTACACGGCTCGGTCATTAAGCGATACTCATCGATGCCTCTGCTTTCCAGCGCGGTAAAATGCGAGCTGTTGATTTGCATCAGCCCGACATCCCGCGTGCCATCGCGGTTTTTCCCAACCGCGTACGGATTCATACCGGATTCCACATTCGCTATCGCGTAGAGTAAATAAGGGTCGACATGATAATAACGCGCCGCTTTATCCCAACAGTTTGCCAGAGCGCCCTGGCTTATTATTAATAACAACAAAATGAGCTTTTTCATTTTTACCTGCTGACTTTATTGGTTATTTCTCCTTAGAAACATCCTGTAAATGAATTTCTAATTACTCCCCCTCAGAAGGGGGGAGTAATTAATGGGTTAGATTATTTGCAATCTGTTGATGCGCCTTCTTTTACCCATACGTCGCTATTTGCTGGGTTATCACCACGGGTCCACCATTTCGCACGGTAAACGTTACCTTCATAGGTGGTGGTGTCGCCGCCGTTGTAGACCAGGTCAGAACGCCAGTTCATCTTCACGTTGCTTACCAGCTCCCACGCGTCCATACCGAAGCCAGGCTGATTGCCCTGAGTCCAGTATTTCGCTTTCCACACGAGGTGGTCGAAGCTTACGGTATCGCCGTTGTTATAGATTTTGCTCGCGTCCCACGCAGCGTATTTGCTGGCGTTGGCATCGACAGGTGCGTCGCAGCTGCCGGTGGTATCGTCAGCTGGCGGGGTTACGTCGTCAGCCGGTGGTGTGACGTCATCGGCAGGAGGCGTTACGTCGTCAACCGGTGGGGTTACGTCATCGGCAGGAGGCGTTACCTCGTCAGCCGGCTTAGGCTCCACCGTCACCTGCACGTCAGACTGCACGCTGGTTTTACCGTCCGTCACAATAACGCTCAGGGTGTAGGAAGAGGTATTGTGCACTTCTGGCGCAGTGATGCGAACGTTGGCCGAATCAGTGCCGGTCGCGTTCATATCAGCCGGTACGCTCCAGCTGTAGGTCAGCGCGTCACCATCAGGATCGGATGCCTGCGCGTGCAGAGAAATTGCTTCACCGGACTGAACGGTAACGGCTTCCATGACATTGATTACCGGCGCCTGGTTGGCTTTAGGCGCTTTATTCACAACCTGGACGTCAACAGCATTGCTCAGCCCTTTAGCGTCGGTTACGGTCAAACGGAAGACCAGGTTCTGGTCGCTTGTCACAGCCGGAACGCTAAAGCTGGCTTTTGCTTTGGTGCTATTGGCGATGGTCACAGAAGGGCCTGAAACCTGCGTCCATTTATAGGTCAGCGCATCGTCGTCCTGGTCGCTGGAAGCAGAGCCATCCAGGGTTACGGTTGCAGGACCGGTGACATTTTGATCGGCAGCTGAAGCCACTGGCGCATGGTTAGTCTCAACAGGCAGATCCGGGATGGAACTTCCGCCCAGCAGGCTTTCGTTCATGGCGTTCAGGATATCGCCGTTATCAGACTCGATAGACCATGCGAACAGTCCGCCCAGGTTTTTGTTCAGTACGTATTTGCCTTTCGCCATAACGGAACGGGCGTTATCGTACGTCACCAGCTCACCGGTGGACTTGTTGAACACGTACGGCGCTTCAGCCGCTTCGTCATATTTGTATTCCCAGCCCGGTTTGCCCAGCATCTGGTTGACGATTTGACGATAGTCAACGATACCGTTTTCCCATGTCCCTTTAATTGGTCCGGTTGCGGTGCCGGTAAATGGATTATCGCCGGTATAACCATGAACGCCGGTCCAGCCGCGGCCATACATACCTGCGCCTACCACGATCTTGCCTGGCTTAACGCCCTGCTCCAGCATCGCTTTCACCGCGTTATCGGTGGTGTAGTTAGTGTCTGGTTTCCAGGAAGCACCGTACAGGGCGGTCTGGTGGCCCAGATCGGTATTGCTCCAGGCACCGTAGAAGTCGTAGCTCATCAGGAAGATATGGTCGAGGTACTGCTGCGTGGTGTTATAGTCCACGTCTTCGATCTTATCTTTACCGGCACCGATTGCAGTAGTCAGCTCGTAGGTACGACCGGTTTCCGCAGACAGTTCATTCAGCATCTGACGCAGGTCGTGCATCAGCGCGGTGTAGGTGGCTTTATCGGTCTGAGGATTGCCGAGTTTGGCGTTTTCACCGCCGCCGCCCGGGAATTCCCAGTCAATATCCACGCCGTCAAACACTTTCCAGGTGGTCAGGAAGTCTTTTACCGACGCCACGAAACGGTCACGCAGTACTTTGTTATCCATCTGATAGAACGGATCGGACAGGGTCCAGCCACCAATGGATGGCAGAATTTTCAGGTCAGGATGGGCTTTTTTCATCGCCATCAGCTGCCCATAGTTACCTTTGTAGGGATCGTCCCAGTTGCTTACGCCTTTCTGCGGTTTCTGCAACGCAGCCCATGGATCGTGAATGGCCACTGTGTAGTCCTGACGGCCAGCACAGGCGCGTTTCAGGGATTCCAGTGCACCTGAAGATTTGGCGCTGTCGTTAATACCGTCGCCGCCGCAAATTGGAATAAAGCCGTACAGCAGGTGGTTAATGTTCGCGACCGGGATCTTATCCGCAGAGAAGTTTCGATCGTAAACGCCCCACTCAGGGAAATAGGCACCGACGACTTTATCGGTATGCTGAGCGAAAGCTTTGTTATTTTCCAGCAGCGGCGTATTCAGCGGCAGCAAATGGCTTCCGTCGGTATCCGCAACGATAATCAGTTTGCTTGCGCTTTTGGTACAGCCGCTGTCGTTACACAGTTCGACCTGTTCCTGATAGCGGCCCCCTTTTTTGAGTTTGAAGGTCGCAGAACCCGCCGCGCTGCCCGCGCCGGTCCAGACGGTCTTGCCGTCCAGCAGCACTTTTGCAGACGTTGGGGCGTCACCGCTCCAGACGTTCCATTCCACTTTTACATCAACACCCTCTTTATGCACTTTGATGAGGTTGTTGTAATCCTGTGCCGCCTGATCCACTTCTACCAGCGCAAATTTATCATTGCCCGATGTAATAGAAGGCGTACCCGGCGCAGCTGCAAATGCGGAGCTGGTGGCCGCCGCAATAAAGAGCGCCAGATATTTTGGTTTCATAAATTTCATTTTTATTTCCTGATAAATTTATTTATAACGTAATAACCCATGCCTTCCGTGAGATCATGGATGCGTTTCGCGTAATGCGTATTTAACCAACGTGAGTGCCGTGAACAAAAAATTGTTGCTGCGCTGTATTCCTCCATAAAAAGATACAAGCCAAATCCCGTGTAGCTTATATCTCCTACGATACACCGAGTGTAAAGAGTCGTCCTTCTCTCCCAGCATCAAAAAGATTTATAAAAAACCTTGACCAGTATATTTAAAATGTGAAAGCAAACTGCTGACTAATAAACACCACGATTCCAGAAAAGGCGAGGTAAGGACCAAAAGAAATAGTGAGGTTATTTTTATTTAAATTATTGACGGCGAAATAACCGACAATACCGCTTAACGCTGCCGCCAGTTCAATGGAGGGTAATGCCTGCCAGCCGCACCAGGCGCCCAGCGCCGCCAGTAGCTTAAAATCCCCGTAACCCAGCCCTTCTCGTCCGGCGATCAGACGAAAAGCCCAGTAGAGCAGCCAGAGCGACAGATAGCCCGCCACCGCGCCAAACAGCGCAGCGCGTAGCGGTAATGTGTGGTCAATAGCATGGAGCACTAACCCCGCCCACAGCAGCGGCTGGGTCAGGCAGTCCGGCAACAACTGATGCTGCCAGTCGATCATGGCCAGCGGCAGTAAAAAAGCCGCCAGTAACCACAAAGAGAACAGCGCCTGAACGTCCGGCATGCACCAGGCCGTAATGCCAAAAAACAGCGCGGAGAACAGTTCCACCAAAAAGAGTCGCAGCGGGATTGCGCTGCCGCACTGGTGACAGCGCCCCCGTAATAACAGCCAACTGAGCAGCGGGATATTTTCCCATGCAGCAAGCGTGTGCTGACACACCGGGCAGTGCGAGGCAGGAAAGAGCAGATTGCCGCTCCCCTCCTCATCCATCACCATTCCCGGTACGCGCTCGGCAACAACGCCGAGAAAACTACCCATAATCCCGCCCAGGATAGCACTCATCATAGGGAAACCGAGCGGACAGGCCTCCCGCATCAGCGTGAAGGTATTCATGCGCTTTTTGACCAGGTAAGCTGCACCTGTGCTTTCACATCGCTGAGGTGGTCAACCGGCGTGAGGTTTATTTTTTGCAATGTCACGCCGGAGGTCTGATTAATTTCACGCAGCCAGCTTTTTAATTCATATACATTTACCCGATTCACCACGAACGATAAAGTTTGCCCCTCCTGGCGCACATCCGTCAGTGAAAGATTAATTTCATGAGCGCTGTTCTCGACCACCGTACGCGGATTATTCGTTTTAACTAACTGGACCTGAAGATGATTTTTATCAATTTCACTGCGCATCCAGTTGAGCGTCTCTTTTTGTCTTTTAAGCGTCGATTTACTATTTTGGATCATATTATCCAGGGGAATTACTCCTGTGTAATACACCGCAGCCCCCACAATGGCAACGGCACATATTTTTAAAATGATTTTTTCCCGAGCGCTGTAATTCTGATAGCGTGATTTCAGCTGCGCGATTCGCTCTTTCATTTATGTTTCCCTGCGATCATGGCGGTATACGGTTCGGTTGTTGAAACAGGTTGTAAGGTAAAATCAAAATTCTCACTGGTCTGGTTCACAAACGCCTGCAACGCGGGCTGGCTTTGCGCGCTAACGCTCAGCGTCAGGGTGTTTTGCTGCGCATCGTATTCCAGCAGATCGATTTCCATCGCAGGGACTGACTGCCTGGCTTTCTCCAGCTCCTCAAGCTGAAGAAAGAACCCCTTGCTCTGTTTTTTCAGGCTTTGGCCAAAGTGATATTTGATATTGGTCTGCTGGCGCATGCTGGGGAAATGGTGCTGATAAACCTGAACGATCTCCTGCTGAACCCGATTTTCCTGCTGCACCAGCATCCAGGCCATCGCAATGCGCGGCCCCAGCAGCAGACCAACGGACAGCAGGCCCGCCGCTATCATCGCTGCTTTCATGCTTTTTGCGGCCTGGACATGACCGGCCTTAAGGCTGAATTCACCGTGAAGCAGATTCACACGACAGGTTTTCCACTGCGGCTGGATCAGCACCAGCGGATGCTGCCAGGCATGCTGTACGTCAACGTGAACGTCCGCAGGCGCGTCGCCGTAGCAACACACTTCCCCGTCTCCGGCTTTCTGCATCAACAGCGGCAGCAGGGTTCCCTCCATTTCACCCGCCACGTGGGGAGATAAACGCAGCCAATAGCCTTTATCCTGTGCGACCAGCGTGCTGCCCCCTGCCGCCACGGGCAGCAGCCAGGCATCAGGCAGGGCCTGAATCACGTTTAATCCGGCCTCGTGACAGCGGGTCAATGCCGCACGCAGGCGGTCGGCGTCAATGGCAACGGCGTCGACGTCAGCGCCTTTTTTGTAGAGCACTGTCCAGTGGAGGTTGTCCACGTCGCCAATCAGCGTCTCTTCCGCCATCCACGAGAAGGCCATCGCCTGAGAAGCCACCTTTTTCGGCAGCGTGAAATGGCGGAAAATCATGTCGCTGGCGGGCAGCAGGAGACAAACGCGTGTAGCCAGCGGGTGTTCGGCCAGCATCTCCAGGCTGTCGAGCACCTCGACGCGCTCGCTGCCGGACTCACAGCACATTATTTTCCCGCCCTCGCGGCTGTCGGGGCGAACAAAAAGTACCTGTTTCATAACGTTCTACTTTTCTTATTCAATCATTCGGTAACGACGCTGCCACGTCACGATCTCACCGGCTTCGTTATTCATCTGAAGCTGGCTGACCACGCGAAGCGTTAATTCATCGGTATTGCCGCTGTAATTCACGCGGAAGTACCGGCTGTTTATAGAAAATTGATCTGCCACCTGCGGGAGATCGTCTTTTAACTGCGGGAAGGTCTGCTCCAGCGCTTTGCTGAACGCGTCCATATTTTCCCAGCCCGATTCCGGACGTGTATCCAGCAGACGAACCGCGTCATCCTGCGTGAATTTTCCCGGAAACATGGCCGCCAGCACCATGGCCTGTTCCGGTTGCAGGGTGTTAACGTCCACCTTGCTGGCGGCGTCCGGCAGCGCGCATAACACCTTGCTCACCTTCGGATATGCCGTAACCGGGAACGCTGGCAGCAGTTTGATCTCCGCGATGCTGCGCATCATCTGGTTTGCCGGTTGCCGGGCGGGCACGACGCCAGCCCACGCATCGCTTTCGGCACCCTCTTTCGCCGTGGTGCTGTCACCATCGAGATAATCCACCAGCTGGAAATAGACCGCCTCCGCCGTGCCCGGACTGAGCCCGCTTTCCGTCAGGAGTTGTTCAACAATCCGCTCTTTACGCGGTTTTTCCGCCACAGCGGGAGCGCTTTGCCCCTGGGGCGCGACGTCGGCGGTCAACAGGTTATTGACGTTAAAGCAGTCCTGAGCGTCTTCCACCTGGCTCACGACCGTGTAGTCTTCTCCCTGCGTCTCCAGCGGCTGATGCCAGTCGCCGTCCAGCGCCAGCGGCTTGCTCTCGCCGCTGGCATCGGTCTGTAACCTGTCCTTCACCACTTTTTCCTGGGCCTGCATCGCCCAGCGCAGCTGCTGCTGGCTTATCTGATAATGCGTTTTCTGCAAATTACGGCAGAACTGCTGGCTGATTTTGGCGGCCAGCGCCGACATCATCACCAGCAAAATCAGCACCACCAGCAGGGCGACGCCCTTTTGTTGACGGATTCGGTTCATGGTCTGGTCTCCGGCGAAGGCGCAGGGGTTGCGTCCGGAGTCGTCGCAGGCGCGTCGGCGGCTTTCTCTGGGGCAGCGGCAGCGGCCACCTCCGGCATATCCCCCGGCGTGGTGAACACCCAGCGCCAGGTATCCCCGTTTTCCATCGTCATCGTAACCTCCACGCCGTCCGGCAGATGGGCGGCGTCGTGCCAGGCTGTCTGCCAGCCCTGACGATAAAACCGCCACTGCAATGCTTTTACGCCGCTGACAATCGGCACTTCGTCAGGCTTAACGTCCACCGGGCCGTCAATGACCGGCCAGACGTCGCGGTACAAACGCCCCTCTTCCAGCCGCCAGCGCACGCGCTCCAGCTGGACCGTTCCGCTCACGCCATTCAGGGTGGTCAGTTCAAGGGCATCGCCCTCCTGACGGAACAGATCTGGCTCATTACGCGGCGCTCGCGCCTGTAGCTGGAAAAAGTCGCGCTCCATCAGACTCCAGCCGCGCTGAAGCTGGTTGAGCTTAGCGGCGCTGGCATCGGTGGCCGAGCTGGTACGCATCGCGCCGTCCAGAATTTGCCAGGCCAGGGTGCTGATTACCGCGAAAATAGTCAGCGCAATCATGATCTCCAGCAGGGTAAATCCGCGCTGGCGTCGCGTTTTCTTCACTTGCTCTCTCCCGGCGGAATGATGTGCAGGGAAATAACCGGCTGGCTCTCATCGCCTTCCGCATAGACGCGAATGGAGTTCGCCCAGCCGTTGTCGGCGGTTTTCACCCGCTGCTTACGCCAGTTCCAGCTGCGCCCGCCCATGATTTCCGTCCCCTGCTGCTCAGCATCCGGGAAGTCGGTTTTGGTGAGCTGCGCTTCCGCCAGCTGATTTTCCGCCACCCAACTGGCCTGCAAGGTATCGGCCAAGCCATGGGTAAAACGCACGTTCAGGGAGACCGAGTTCATTAGCGCCAGCGCGGAGGTGGAGAAAATCACCAGCGCGACCATCACCTCCAGCAGCGTCATCCCCTTTTGCTTTGTGTTGTCGTTAGCCATCGTTTTCTACCGATACCGGCGCCGCACCCTGCGACACCACGCGGAAATGGTGCTGTTTGTCGTAACTTTGCAGCGTCAGCGTAAAGCGGCTGATTTCACCGTCCGGTAAAAAGATCACCTGTGGCTCGGACGCCACCGTCGCGGCCAGGCGCTGCGGCGAGAGCGACACGTGCATCTCTTCCGGAAAATCACCTTTGGTGGTAATACGTCCGGCAGATAAAGGCACCCAGTGACGCTCGCCATTTTTATCCGCGATCGTCACCAGCTGATATTTATCGGTGGCGATCACCAGCCCGACAATATTTCCGTCCATCACTGCACGGTCTGAACCATAATCAACGAGCGCTTTTAATTGCTGGCCAAATATATCCGCGCCGCTGCGCGAAGGAATGGTGGACACCACCATCATGGCGCAGCTGGCAAATATCACCAGCGCCAGAATAATTTCCAGCAACGTAAAGCCGCGTTGATTTTTCATTACTTCTCGTTCTTATCCAGAGACCAGTTGGTAATGTCATCGGCAGTATTCGCTTCGCCGTCCGGACCCGCAGAGAAAATGTCCACCGCACCGTGTTCACCTGGGCTGACCAGAATATAATCGCTGCCCCATGGATCCTGCGGCAGGCGGCGAATATAGCCATCCGTGCGATAGCCGTTCGGGATTGGTGCGATTTCCGGCTTCGTCACCAGCGCCTGCAAACCCTGCTCTGTGGTCGGGTAGCGGTGGTTGTCCAGCTTATACATATCCAGCGAGCCTTCGAGCGCGACAATATCGCTGGTCGCCTTTTGCGTATCCGCTTTTTCTTTATTACCCATTAAGTTTGGCACTACCATACTCGCCAGAACGCCGAGAATAACAATCACCACCATTAATTCGAGCAATGTGAAGCCCGCCTGGCGAGCCAGGTTTTTACGTTTTAGAGCCATGATTTAACCTACCATATTATTAAGTTGCAGAAGCGGTTGTAATATTGAAAGAACGATGAATAAAAGAATCGTCGCCATGGATACCACCAGCGCCGGTTCAAATACCGACAGCGTTAATGTAATTCGATGCTGTAATGCCGATTCCTGATTTTCCGCCGCGCGATCCATTAAATTACCTAATTCCCCGCTCTCTTCACCGGAGGCAATCATATACAGCATGGTTGGCGGGAATAATTTCGCCTGTTCCAGCGCCGCATACAGCGACGCCCCCTGACGTACGGTATCGGCGGCCTGCTCAAGCACCTGACGGGCATAGAGATTTTCAATACCGTCCATCGCGATATACATCCCCTCCAGCAGCGGCACGCTGCTGGCCTGCAAAATGCTCAGGGTACGGATATAGCGGGCGCTGTTGATGGCGCACACCAGCTTTTTAATCGGCGAGCCATTCACCAGCCAGCTGTGCCAGCGAAAACGGTTTTTCACGTTTCGCACCCAGGTTTTGAAGCCGACGAACGCCCCCGCCAGGCTGCCGACAATATAGATACCCCAGGCTTGCAGGAAATCACTTACCGCAATCAGCGTCCGGGTGGTGATCGGCAGTTGCTGTTTCATGTGGGTAAACTGCTCAATCACCTGCGGCACCACCGCCACCAGCAGAATGCCGATCACCGCGATAGCGACCACGGTGAGGGTAATCGGGTAGACCATCGCCTGCGTCAGCTTGCTTTTCATCTTCTGGCGCTGTTCGTTGTACTCCGCCAGCTTCTCCAGCACGTCGCCCAGATGGCCGGTCTTCTCACCGGCCATCACCAGCGTGCAGTAGAGTTTGTCGAAGGTGCGTGGAAACTGGCTAAAGGCGTCGAACAGCGTATGCCCCTCGACCACCTTCTCGCGGATCTCCATCACCATCGCCGCCAGCTTTTTATCTTCCGTCTGCTTAGAGATCGCCTTCAGCGCACTTTCCAGCGGCAGCGCGGCGTTCACCAGCGTCGAAAGCTGACGGGTAAACATCGACAGCACCGGGGTAGAGAGCTTTGCCCCGGTTTTCGCTTTCCCGCCTGTCGCCGTTTCGCGGGTTTCGGTGATGCTCACGGGCATCAGCTTTTGCTCGCGAAGCCACTGGCGAACCTGCTTTTGCCCCTCGGCCTGTAACGTCCCGCGCTGGGTTTTTCCCGCGGCACTCGTCGCCGTCCAGGCGTAGAAGGCCATTACGCATCCCCCCCACGCTCGGCGGTGACGCGCATGACTTCTTCCAGAGACGTCACGCCGCCGATCACCTTCAGCAGCCCGTTTTCACGCAGGCTGTAGGCCTGCTTAAAGAGCTGCGTTTCTATGGACATTTCGTCCTTATCTTCATGGATGGCGCGGCGCATGGTACTGTCCACCACCAGAAACTCATGAATACCGGCGCGGCCCTGATAGCCGCTCTGACGGCAGTGTTCACACCCCACCGCGCGATAAATCGCTTTTGGCGGCGCGTCCATAAAGCTGAACAACGCTTTTTCATTGGCATCCAGCGGACTGGTGGTCCGGCAGTGCGTACACAGCCGACGCACCAGACGCTGGGCAATGACACCGAGCAGCGATGAACCGATTAAAAACGACTCCAGCCCCATATCCCGCAGACGGGTTATCGCCCCTGCGGCGCTGTTGGTATGCAGCGTCGACATCACCAGGTGACCGGTCAGCGACGCCTGCACCGCGATCTGGGCGGTCTCACCGTCGCGAATTTCCCCGATCATCACCACGTCCGGATCCTGACGCAGAATCGCGCGCAGCCCGCGGGCAAAGGTCATGTCCACGCGCGGGTTAACCTGCGTCTGCCCCACGCCTTCCAGCTCGTATTCGATCGGGTCTTCCACGGTCAGAATGTTGCGCTCGTGACCGTTCAGCGCCGAAAGAATGGCGTACAGCGTGGTACTTTTACCGGAACCCGTCGGGCCGGTAACGAGGATGATCCCGTGCGGGCGGTCAATCAGCCCTTTCAGCTTCTCCAGCTCTTCATCAATCAGCCCAAGCTTGTTGATGTCGGGCTTGAGATTGCTTTTATCGAGCAGGCGCATGACCACGCGCTCGCCGTACTGGGACGGAATGGTCGACACACGCACATCGATGGCCTTGCGGCCGATGCGCAGGGAGATACGTCCATCCTGGGGGAGACGTTTCTCGGCGATGTCGAGTTTCGACATCACCTTAATACGCGACACCAGCAGCGGCGCGAGCTTACGCGCCGGTTGCAACACCGGGCGCAGCACGCCGTCAACGCGGAAGCGGATGCTCAGCGTGCGCTCGAAGGTTTCGATATGAATATCCGACGCGCCGTCCTTCACCGCCTCGCCGAGAATGGCGTTGATCAGGCGGATCACCGGTGAGTTTTCGTCGTTATCGAGCAGATCTTCGTTATCCGGGATCTCCTCGGTTAAGGCCATCAGATCGATATCCGCGTCCATGTCGTCCACCAGCTGCTGCGACACGCCGCTGCTCTGCTGCCAGATTTTGGCCAGCATCTCGTCAAACGCTTCCGGCGTCACAGTGACGGGGATGAAAGCACGGCCCAGCACCCGGCGCACCTCCAGCAGAGCATGCGCAGGAGTGTCGTCCCGGATATAGACATCATTGTTGTAAAACAGAACGCCGTTATCTTTTGCGTAGCTGCTGCTACACAGTGTTTTACTCAGTTCGTCCACGTTACCCCTCCGCGCTATTCTTTAAACGGATTGCGCGTGGCGCTGGTTTTCACCGGTGCGGCGCCAGTGCTTGCAGAGGGAAACGCGGGCAGGACGGCGTTGTCAGTCGGCTCAACAATTCCGAGCTTTTTCTCCTCTACTCGCTGCATCTGGCGCACCCGGATCTGGTCATATTTCTCTTTCGAGGCCGCGCTGTAGTTGTCGTCGTCACGCAGGACGGTGGTATGAATAAACACCATCAGGTTGCGTTTGGAAGTATCCTGCGAGGTGTAGCGGAACAGCTGACCGACCAGCGGGATATCGCCGAGCAGGGGCACTTTGGACACGGACTGTTTGGTCACATTTTCCATCAGACCGCCGAGCACCACCGTCTGACCACTGTGGACCATCACTTCGTTATTAATCGTGCGCGTGTTGAAGGTTGGGCCGAGGCTGGAGTCTTCCGTCGCGCTGTTGTCGACGCTGGACACTTCCTGCTCAATCTTCAGATGGATCATGTCGCCATCGTTAATCTGCGGCACAATCTTCAGCTTGGTCCCTACGGTTTTACGCTCAACCGAGTTAAAGACGTTGTCGCCGCTGGTGGTTTGCGAACCGGAAAGCACCGGCACATCCTGACCGACGTTGAACGACGCTTCTTTGTTATCCAGCGTGACCACGCTTGGCGTGGAGAGGATGTCATTTTTGCCGTCAGTGGAAAGCGCGGTCACCAGCGCACCGAAGTCACCGTTAAAGAAGCCGGTCGCAAGGCCAGTGAAACTTGCCCCTTTCATGGTGCCATTTTTAATCTGGCTGATTGGCAGGCCGGTGGAGCCAAACTGCACCCCGCCGTGCTTGCTGGTCCACTGCACGCCAAGATCCAGGCCGTTACCGTCCTGCACTTCGGCAATGATCGCTTCCACCAGCACCTGCGGACGGCGAATATCCAGCTTGTCGATCACTTTCTCGAGGGAGTTCATCACGTTAGGCTGTGCGGTGATCACCAGGGAGTTGGTTGACTCGTCGGCGGTAATATTCAGATCGGTTGAGGCGCTCGCGGATTTCGCTTTGGCCGCACCCGGCTTGTCTTTCAGCTGCTCACCAATCCCGGTGAGAACCGGCACCACTTTGGTGGCGCTGGCATACTTGAGGTAGAAGACGCGGGTATTGCCCTCGTTATTCTGCTCACGATCCAGCTGATGAATAAGGGAACGGGTGCGCGCCCGCGCATCTTCCGCGCCGCTGATCACCAGGCTGTTGGTTTCGTCATCCGCGACGACTTTAGTCGCCAGCTGCGGCGCGTTCTGCCCTTTCTGTTCTTCATTGTTGAGGTTATTCAACATCTCCGAGAGTTCTTTGGCGGACGCAAAGCGCAGCGGGATGATTTCGCGACGCTGGATGCCGTCTTTATCGACGCGCTGCACCAGATCCACCAGCCGGTTCACCACCGAGGCTTTACCGGTTAACAGCAGGACGTTGGACGGCTCAAAGTGGACCACATTCCCGATACCAGTGGCATCGTTGAGCTGACGCAGCAGCGGGGCCAGCTCACGAACAGGCACGTTTTCCATGCGCACCACGCGGGTGATGATCTCGTCACCTTTGCCCGGATTTTTGCTGTCTGCCAGCGGCGCACCGGCGGTACGCGCTACGCTTGAGCGCACCACTTTGACCATGCCGTTGTCCATCGGGATCACCGACAGGCCGTAGAGATCCAGCACGCTCAGAAAGAATTGATAGTACTCATCTTCCGTCAGCACGTTGTAGGTTCGGACCGAGACGGTTCCCTGGACGGACGGATCGACCAGAATGGTTTTATTGAGATTGCGGCCTACCGTATCGATAAACTCGCGAATATCAGTATTTTTAAAACTCGCGCTAAAGTTAGCTGCAAGCAGCGAACTGGAATATAACGACAATGCGGTCAGCGCCACGCACGCCCAGGGAATTTTTTTCATGTCTGCACACTTTTTAATTGTTTAGAACATTAATCCGAATATTTTCAAGGTGAGCGTGACGTCGTACGATGACCTCCGCTTCTTTCATTTTTGACCAGTTGGCAATAATGCTTTTCGCTTTTGCTTCATCGGTCATATCGACAGAGTTAACCTGAACCGCCACATCGCCTTTTTCCAGACCTGACTGGCTGTAAAAGGCGGAGGCATTCCTTGGGTTTATCCTGTAGCCTTCCAGTCGGCCCTTTTCAGTTATGGGTTTTAACACCAGATAATCATCAAGATGCACACTCTCTGCGCCAACATCTTTTGTCGATTTCGTTACCGGGCCGCTATCCACGCCACCCTTAAAATAGTCCGGTTTATTTAATGCCAGAACCTGCGTAGTACCTTCATAATTAACCACCACATTATCTTTGTTTATTTCCTGAATAAATGCGTCGTTAAATCCAGAGAGAGGTTCACCCTCACGGTAGCTTCTCTGACCGCCTGGCGTTTTGATGACAGCAAAGGAGAGCCAGGCGTCATCGCTGTTCACAATACCTTCGATTTCAGCTGCCAGCGGGGCTTTCACCGCACCCGGTAAGATTTCCTGACGCACGGCTGCCGTAAAAAGCGAAAAGGATTTCTCTTCGCGCGTTTTTTTCAGCGGCTGTTGATCGGCATTAGCCAACTTATTCATAACTTTTTTATAATCTTTAAAGGTGAGATACCCTTGCTGGCCGCAAAAGATCAGCAGCACAAACATAATACAAGGCGTTATCCACCGTGAAAGAAATGAGAACCTCATTTTTTATCCGGCCTATAGCAAAGCAAAAATAAGCAGCGTCATACTGCGCCAATATGGATGAAAATAGTAATAAGCTGGTGCAAATGCGACCACTGACTTCGCCGCTAACTTTCATAAAGAAAAATATTGACCGTATAAAATCCAAATGTTAGACGCTGCCAGCAGGATATTTTTACCCTGTTTGCAAATTGACCGTTCAGGGGCGTTACCTTACTTTCTGATGCTGTTGCTATTCCTAATCAGAGACGGTAAGTCGTTATGTATCAGAGCCACTTTAATTTTAAAAATCCGCCATTCAGATCGATCGCCCGTTTATCCGGGGATTTTCTGGTGCCTTATCATCAGGATGTGTTCAACCTGTTGAAAGAGAAAACCCAGCAGGCGGGAGTTATCGGGCTCTTTTGCGACGACGCCCCGCTTCTGGGTCACTTCAGCGATGCGCTAAAAACCCGCCACAGTAACGTCCTTGTTATCAATGCGTTTCCCAAACTGAGTGCCAGTAGCCTGCTGTACAAGCTCAATCCGGTAACGAAAGAGAGCAAGAATCGCCTGCAGGCGGTGGATGCTATCCTGCGCCAGTGGCACGAGGGAAAAGCGAAAACCAGAGTGCTGGTGATTTCACACGCCGAAGCCATGAAAGAGAGCTGCCGTGAAGTCCTGGGTACGCTGCTCACGCGAGCCCAGGAGCTGAACTTCCGGCTCTCCGTGGTGCTGACGGGCACTGCGGATCAGGAAATCCTGCTTAAGCAACCTGAACTGCGCGAATATACACACACTCGTCATGTCCTGCGCCCCCTGACCTGCCGCGAATTCCTGGGCTATGTGCAGGCGCAATGCGAAGAACACGGCTGTGAAAATTCGCCGTTAACGCCGGCCCGCGTGCGCAAAATGCACACGTTGACCAAAGGCAACATCAGCAAACTTAACGAACTGGCGCACCTGTCAATGCTCGCTGCCTGGACGGAACGCGCGTCGCAGGTCAGCCCGCGTCATTTACGCCTGGCGGCGGGAGAGATCCTGCCCGCGAAAAAACACGGTAAGCGTCTGGCAACCGTGGGGCTGTTCGCATCGGTGCTGTTTGCCGCCTGCGGCTGGTATTTAACCTCGTCCATCAGCGGGCACCTTCCCATCCAGCTGCCGGTCCCCGTCAGCTGGAAACAGCCGACGCGAAAAACGGAGGCGCCCGTGGTGCCGGTTATCGACAATGAAATGGTTAATCAGCCGGATGCGATGCACCAGCTCTATCTGATGTGGGGATATGACGCCTCGGCCGAAGATGCGCTGTGCCAGAACGCCGCTAAAGTGAACCTGATGTGTAAACAGGGGAACGCGTCGCCGGAGACGCTGGCGCAGGAAGGGTATCCGTGGGTCAGTGAGCTGAAAACCAGCGGTCACCTTAACTATGCGGTGGTCGCCAGGGTCGGAGATACATCACTTGACCTGTTAATGAATAACCGGACCTGGCAGGTGAGCCGCAGCTGGTTTAACCGGCATGCGACCGGCAACTTCACCCAGTTGCACCGCCTGACACCGGAAGGAAAAGACGCGATCGGCGCGGCCAGCGACAGCAAAGACATGGCCTGGCTCGATCAGCAGTTAAGCCTGGCGCTGAACCAGCCCGAAACGCATGCCCGGATCTGGACCGCTGAGATGATGAAACGCACCCGTGAGTTTCAGCAAAAAATGCATCTGCACGTGGATGGCATCCCCGGCGAAGAAACGCTGATGCAGCTGATGCGCGTAACCAACAGCACGCCGAGCGTACTGATTCAGGCCACCCGCACTACCCCGGACGCAAAAATGCAGGAGAAGAAAGCCTAATGTCGACCATCTGCCTTGCGGCCCAGCGCAGCTATACAACCGGGGAAGCGGTCTGGTTTTCGTACCGCCTCCCCAGCCTGAAAAACGTATTCGGCAAAACAGCATTATGGATGGTCGGCCTTTGCGCCATGCTGGTTGTCGGCCTGTATATGCATGTCTACTGGAACATGCGCCACCCGGCGCCTGAACCGGTCAACGCCAGCGTTGCCAAACCGGAAACCCAGCTTTCGGAGATGCACTACGTGTATGTGAGTAAACCGTTCCCGCATCCGCAGCCTAAAGCTGCGCCAGTGCCTGTTGATGTTCCACCGATGCAGGATCTGCCGATCATCAGTGATGATGCCGACTGGCAGCAGGCGCCCGACGGCGCGGTGCCGCAAGAGCCCTCGCGGGATACCCTACCCGGAACTGAGGCGCATGAGCACGATACCGCCCCCGCCAGCACGAGCAGTGAAGAGTCATCATTAACGGAATTATTTAAACAGGCATTAAAAGAGCAGGAGCAGGATTATTCTCAAGGAAAAATTCCCGCACCGCCGGTTGACGAAACGCAGGATAATTCACAAGCAAGTGTTAAAAACAGTGAAAACAGCCGTTCCCCTTTCAGTGATAAAGGAGACCGGCGGGAGTAGGAATTAATATTTTTCAGGCAGTGCGGTGAGGTTAAGCAGTCGACCTTTTTCCACCACAATATATTGACCTTTTTTCAGATCGGAGAGGATTTTAATAATGGTGCTACGTGCCAGGTTAGTGTATTCCTGAATGTAATCATAAACGTTAATGTCACGCTGATGCTGTACAATCAGGTCGTTGATCTCATATAAAAATTCACGAACAACAGAATATGCGCTGCGAGCGACCAGAATATCATCGCGCTTGCTCATCAGGCATATGTACCAGGAAAGCACTTTTGTCAGTTCAGGCCACAGGTTTTTCTCGGTCATCAGCTGGGCGAAGACCTCTTTCTTGATCGAGCGAACAACTGTATTCGACCGAACAAGGCCGTACATATGGGTGGCGTTGTAATACATCGACGACAGGCCGAAAATGCATTGCCCGGTAACGGTAAACAAGCACAGTTCGTCAGAGTCACGTCGAAATTCGACTTCGCCGCTGACGATAATATGAATTAAACCGGAATCAGCAGTGGAAATCTTCTGCCATTTTTTTAACGTTCTTTCTTCAACGCATGAGGTTGCAGAAATAATCTTTTCCATTTCATGTTGCGGACGTAATTTTTTTCCATAGATGCTTAACATTGTTATACCCGTTTTAAGATGTGATTTTAAAAAAACATGGCAACGGCATTCATACCGAACCATAAATATTTTCCTGATGAAAAACTCAAGAATAAAAAAAAGAGTAAAGTTTTTTATTCGCTAAATTGCTTAGCGTGCTATGTGTCCATCTTAAATCCGAATAATTTTAAGTCAATTAACTAAAAATGAAATGAGATTGTACTTAGGATTAATCTAATAGAAACTTGCGGAAATATACTCATTTGGGGGTAAGCCAAAGGTTTACCCCTGCCCGTATTTCTCTAAAAGTGCTTCGGCAATCGCCATGGTTTCAACATCCGCTACGCCATTCCATAACTGCGGACGAAAATGCATCTGGAACACCATGATGATGCGTTTTTGCTGTGCAGGCGTGCTGTTTTCTGGCACCTCGTAACCGTAGCGCGCCAGCAGATCGAGCAGTGCTGCGGTATCAACCTGCTGATAATGCGGTCGCCCGTTGATATAAAAATTCACCCGCGCCGGTTCAGGCCAGGCTCCGATGCCCTGCTGCGCCAGTTCGCGCCACGGAAACAGCGGGCCAGGGTCGTCTTTACGCTGCGGGGCGATATCCGAATGGGCCACAACGTTCTGCGGTTTAATGTCGTAGCGGGCGATGATGTCTCTGGCAAGCGGGATCAGCGCCGCAATTTGCCCCGGTTCGAAGGGGGTAAAGGTTTTCACGCCATCGGTTTTCCGCCAGCCGCGGTTTTCCAGCTCAATGCCGACGGAGGTATCATTTATGCGGTTGGTCCCACGCCAAAAGCTAATACCTGCATGCCAGGCCAGCTCGCTCTCCGGCACCAGCTGCCAGATACGCGGTTTGCCCTGCGGAGCTGGGGGCTTTGCGGGGATGAGATAGTGAGAGCTGACGTTTTTATCGGTCAAGGTCGCAAGCGAGGTGTCGAAATCATCGGCGGTGTAATGGATCACCAGCACCTTTATGCGCGGGTAGGCCGCCTGCGCCTGATGGCGCGTATCAAGTTCGTACGCGCCTTTATCAACAATGCCCTCTTCCGAGGCGCATCCTGCCAGCAACAATGCCAGCAGGAGGGTTGAGAGCGAACGCTTCATCGACGGGTTTTCACCGCCGTGCCGCTTACGCTCACCATCAGCATGCTGGCATCTTTCCCGACCGTTTCGTAGTCGATATCAATGCCCACCACCGCATCCGCGCCCAGCGCTTTGGCCTGCTCGCCCAGCTCCTTAAACGCAATGTCACGCGCTTTACGCAGTTCTTTCTCGTAGGCACCGGAGCGCCCGCCGACGATATCCCGAATGCCGGCAAAGAAGTCCCGGAAGATGTTGGCGCCCAGAATCGCCTCACCGGTGACCACGCCGCAGTACTCGGTAATGGGTTGACCTTCCAGGGTTGGTGTTGTTGAAAATTGCATACTTCCTCTCCGTCTTTAGCGTTCAATGCGTTAGCAACTGCATTATCGGTTCGTTACGCTATGATTGAAAGGATAGTTAATAAATAAGGAAATCAACATGCGCTACTCTGCTTTAACGCTTTTAGTGCCCTGCGCGCTGGTGCTCAGCGCCTGCACTACGCCGGTCACGCCAGCCTTTAAGGATATCGGTTCCCGCAGCGGCCCCTGCATTGAGGGCGGCCCGGACGCCGTGGCGCAACAGTTCTATGATTACCGCATTCAGCATCGCGGTAATGACCTCACCGCCCTGCGCCCGTACCTGAGCGATAATCTGGCGAAACTGCTTAATGACGCCTCGCGCGATCCGCAGCAAAACGCGCTGCTTTCATCCCATCCGTTCTCCAGCCGCGCCACGCTGCCGGACAGCGCCGACGTCGCCAGCGCGTCCACCATTCCGAATACCGACGCACGGAATATTCCTCTGCGCGTGAAGCTAACCCAGGGGACGCAAACCTGGCAGGATGAGGTGCTGATGATCCGTGAAGGCCAGTGCTGGGCAATAGATGATGTGCGCTACATTGGCGGCAGCGTTCATGCTCCGGCGGGCACCCTTCGCCAGTCGATTGAGAACCGCTAACGCATACGATAAATAAACGTTAACCCCGTAAAATGTCCGGCATTTCATGCGGAATGCCGACATTTATTCTCGCCCCCCTTTCCCGTCCCTATTTTGTGCTATGTTTAAGAGGAAACACGGGTTATATTTAACTTTTAACGCAGAAATATTGCATAACTATTCTGTCAACGGTACTATCTGCGGCCTCAATTGCTATAGATTGCCTGGATGAGTAAAGACTGCCCCGATGAGTATTAAACTAAACGGCATTAACTGCTTCTACGGCGCACACCAGGCGCTGTTCGACATTACGCTGAGCTGCCCGGAGGGCGAAACGCTGGTTTTGCTCGGCCCAAGCGGCGCGGGAAAAAGCTCCCTTCTGCGTGTTTTAAATCTGCTTGAAATGCCCCGTTCGGGAACGCTGGCCATCGCCGGTAACCATTTTGACTTCGCGAAAACCCCTTCTGATAAAGCGATTCGTGAACTGCGTCAAAACGTGGGCATGGTTTTCCAGCAATATAATCTCTGGCCGCATCTGACGGTGGTGCAAAACCTGATTGAAGCCCCGTGCCGCGTGCTTGGCTTAAGCAAAGACCAGGCGATGGCGCGAGCTGAAAAGCTGCTGGAACGTCTGCGTCTGAAACCGTACAGCGACCGTTATCCTCTGCATCTCTCTGGTGGTCAGCAACAGCGTGTGGCAATCGCCCGTGCGCTGATGATGGAGCCAGCGGTGCTGCTGTTCGACGAACCAACCGCAGCGCTGGACCCGGAAATTACTGCCCAGATCGTGAGTATCATTCGTGAACTGGCGGAAACCAACATTACCCAGGTCATCGTGACCCACGAGGTGGAAGTGGCGCGCAAAACCGCCAGCCGCGTGGTCTACATGGAAAACGGGTATATCGTTGAGCAAGGTGATGCGAGCTGCTTCACCAACCCGCAAACCGATGCCTTCAAAAACTACTTATCACACTGATGTGTTAGGGAAATTATAATGAAAAAAGTATTGATTGCCGCGCTGCTTGCTAGCGTCAGCCTTTCCGCTACCGCAGCCCAGACCATCCGTTTCGCCACTGAAGCGTCCTACCCTCCGTTTGAATCCATTGATGCGAACAACAAGATTGTTGGCTTCGACGTGGATCTGGCAAATGCCCTGTGTAAAGAGATCGACGCGACCTGTACCTTCAGCAACCAGGCGTTCGACAGCCTGATCCCCAGCCTGAAGTTCCGCCGTATCGACGCCGTGATGGCCGGTATGGACATCACTCCGGAGCGTGAAAAGCAGGTTCTGTTCACCACCCCTTACTACGACAACTCGGCGCTGTTCATTGGCCAGAAAGGTAAATACGCCTCCGTTGACCTGTTGAAAGGCAAGAAAGTCGGCGTGCAGAACGGCACCACGCACCAGAAATTCATCATGGATAAGCACCCGGAAATCACCACAGTGCCGTATGACAGCTACCAGAATGCGAAGCTGGACCTGCAAAACGGCCGTATCGATGCGGTGTTCGGGGACACGGCTGTCGTGACTGAATGGCTGAAAGCGAACGACAAGCTGGCCGCCGTGGGTGACAAGGTGACAGATAAAGACTACTTCGGTACAGGTCTGGGTATTGCCGTACGTCAGGGCAACACCGAGCTGCAGCAGAAATTCAACGCTGCGCTGGAAAAAGTGAAGAAAGACGGCACCTACGAAACCATCTACAAAAAATGGTTCCAGAAGTAATTCCTGATGAATGAAATTTTTCCTTTAGCAAGCGCCGCCGGGATGACCGTCGGCCTTGCCGTTTGTGCACTGATTATCGGCCTCGTACTGGCGATGTTCTTTGCGGTGTGGGAGTCCGTTAAGTGGCGCCCTGTCGCATGGCTCGGTTCAGCGCTGGTGACTGTGCTGCGTGGACTGCCGGAAATTCTGGTGGTCCTGTTTATCTATTTCGGCTCCTCACAGCTGCTGTTAACGCTGTCGGACGGCTTTACGATTAATCTCGGCTTTGCGCAGATCCCGGTGCAAATGCAGATTGAGAACTTCGACGTCAGCCCGTTCCTGTGCGGCGTAATTGCGCTCTCCCTGCTCTATTCGGCCTATGCGTCACAAACGCTGCGCGGCGCGCTGAAAGCGGTACCGCAGGGACAGTGGGAATCCGGTCAGGCGCTGGGCCTGTCGAAAGCGGCGATCTTCTTCCGCCTGGTGATGCCGCAGATGTGGCGTCATGCCCTGCCAGGGCTGGGCAACCAGTGGCTGGTACTGCTGAAAGATACCGCGCTGGTGAGCCTGATCAGCGTGAACGATTTAATGCTGCAAACCAAAAGTATCGCCACCCGTACGCAGGAGCCATTTACCTGGTACATCGTCGCGGCGGCTATCTACCTGGTGATCACGTTGCTGAGCCAGTACGTTCTGAAGCGTATTGATCTGCGCGCAACGCGTTTTGAACGGAGACCAGGCTGATGCTGGATTATTTACCCGAACTGATGAAAGGGCTGCACACCAGCCTGACGCTGACCGTTGCGTCTATCATCGTAGCGCTGATCCTGGCGCTGTTCTTCACCATCGTCCTGACGCTGAAAACGCCGGTGCTGGTGTGGATTGTCCGTGGCTACATTACGCTCTTTACCGGTACGCCGCTGCTGGTGCAGATCTTCCTGATTTACTACGGTCCAGGGCAGTTCCCGTCGTTACAGGAATATCCGGTTATCTGGCATTTGCTCTCTGAGCCATGGCTCTGCGCCCTGATAGCTCTCTCACTGAACAGCGCGGCCTATACCACGCAGCTGTTTTACGGCGCGATCCGCGCGATCCCGGAAGGCCAGTGGCAGTCCTGCGGTGCGCTGGGCATGAGCAAGAAGGACACGCTGGCGATCCTGCTGCCATACGCCTTTAAGCGTGCGCTCTCTTCCTATTCCAATGAAGTCGTTCTGGTGTTCAAAAGCACCTCTCTGGCCTACACCATCACCCTGATGGAAGTGATGGGCCACGGGCAGCTGCTGTACGGACGTACCTACGACGTGATGGTGTTCGGTGCGGCGGGTCTGGTCTATCTGGTGGTCAACGGTCTGCTGACGCTGATGATGCGTCTTATCGAGCGTAAGGCGCTGGCGTTTGAGCGCAGGAATTAATCACGCCAATGCATAAAACGGTATTCATTGAGCGGGTAACCTGATGGGTTATCCGCTTTTTTTTGCAACAAAGGTAATATTTAATCATTTTTATTGCATATAAATTCATTAGATGGCATTGTATATCCAGGCCGCAGACACGGCGCATAAATAAGACAGACGGGAGCATTACAATGAAAAAGTTAGTTCTGGCCGCATTACTCGCAACCTTCGCCGCAGGCGCATCCGCCGCAGATAAAATCAATTTTGGCGTTTCTGCCACCTATCCGCCGTTTGAATCGCTGGATGCCAGCAACCAGATCGTCGGCTTTGACATTGACCTGGCGAAAGCGCTGTGCAAGCAGATGCAGGCCGACTGCACCTTTACTAACCACGCGTTTGACAGCCTGATCCCGTCCCTGAAATTTAAAAAATACGATGCGGTGATCTCCGGCATGGATATCACCCCAGAGCGCAGCAAGCAGGTCGCGTTCACCGACCCGTACTACGCGAACTCTGCGGTAGTGATTGCGAAGAAAGGGGCTTATAAGTCTTTCGACGAACTGAAAGGCAAGCGCATCGGCATGGAAAACGGCACCACGCACCAGAAATATCTCCAGGACAAGCATCCTGAAGTGAAAACCGTGGCCTATGACAGCTACCAGAACGCAATTATCGACCTGAAAAATGGCCGTATCGATGGCGTATTTGGCGACACCGCGGTGGTGAATGAGTGGCTGAAAACCAACCCGCAGCTGGGTACAGCGACGGAGAAAGTGACCGATCCGCAGTACTTTGGTACCGGCCTCGGCATCGCGGTACGTCCGGATAACAAAGCCCTGCTGGAAAAACTGAACGGCGCGCTGAAAGCGATCAAAGCTGACGGCACATACCAGAAAATCAGCGAGCAGTGGTTCCCGCAGTAATCTCTTTTTGCCGGGTGGTCTGGCCTACGGGGGTGGTCTGTAGGCCGGGAAAGCGCAGCGCCACCCGGCAATTTCTCATAGCGGCACAAAGAACCTGAACCGCGCCCCGCTCACGGACTCCATCAGCCTGATCCCGCCACCGTGCAGCTCCAGCATTCTCTTCACGATTAACAGCCCTAATCCCCCACGGTTCTCCCGCGACGCCTGAGGATTTAACGCTGACGGTCGCTGGAACAAATCGTCGCGCAGCGAGGCATCTACGCCCGTACCATTGTCTGCCACTTCGACCTGAAGTCGTTCATTCTCCTGCCAGACCGCCAGACGAATTTCTCCGCCGCTCGGCGTATGACGGATGGCGTTATCCAGAAGATTAGTGACCACGCGCTCGATCATCGACACGTCGGCGTTCACCAGCGGCAATCGCCCCGGCACATCAATACGCAGGTTCACCTCGCGCGTGCGGGCGGTAAGTTCAAACTTCTGCGCCACGTCGGAAATCAGTTCAGCCATGGCAAAACGCTCGCGCTGGGGCTTGATGCCGCCGTGCTCAAGACGCGCCAGCTCGAACAGCTGCTGCGACAGATGGCGTACCTTTTGCCCCTGACGCAGCGCGGTAGCGAGGTACTGCTGATGCTCCTGCGGCGACAGCGTGGCGGATTTCAGCGACAGCGTTTCCAGATAACCCAGCAGCGACGTCAACGGGGTGCGTAAGTCGTGCGAAATGTTGGCGATAAACTCCCGGCGCTGGCGGTCGCTGTCGGCCAGCCGATCCCACTGAGAGGTGATTTTGCGCGCCAGCTCGATAAAGGTATTGCGCAGGATCGCCACTTCATCCTGGCCGGCAGGCTCGAGCGGCTGGGCCGCCAGCTGCTTAATCGCGCTGATGCTGTCCTGCTCCAGCCCGGCCACGTCCAGCGTGAGCTGTTTAACCGGGCGCGTCACCCAGTACCAGAGCAGCAACCCGGCCAGCAGACCAAACAGCGCCACCAGCAGCATCGACCACAGCGCCGTACTCCAGAGCGCTTTGTGCCAGGCCATCTCCGCCAGCGCGTTGGACTCCTCCCCCTGCAAAATAATGTACAGATACCCCTTCAGCTCACCGTCCTGCCGCAGCGGGGTGGCGCTGAAGACTTTCTTATTCTGGCTTCGGGGATCGTCGCCAAACACCGGCATCACCGTCCCGCTCAGGAAATTCTGTATCGGCGCGAGGTCAATTTTTTGCCGCTGAATGTGCCCCGGCGGGGCGGCATCGGCCAGGATATCGCCATCAGGCGAGACAACATACAGCTCGACGCTCGGATTAAAGGTCATCAGCCGGTCGAACAGCGGCTTTAAGGCGCTGCGATCCACCCTGCCCTGCGTATCCAGAATCGCTTCCCGCTGCGCAATCTGCTGCGCCAGCCCGCCGGAGAGACGCTGCACCATCGCATTGCCGTACTGCATGCTAACGTAGAGCTGTACCGCACAGGCGACGGTGGCGCAGAGCAGCAGTAACACCGTAAACAGCAGCGTCAGGCGCTGGCTCAGGCTAAAGCGACGCATTATGATTCTGCTCCGCAAATTTGTAGCCTTTGCCCCAGACGGTGCGAACGATCTCCGGCTCGGCGGCATCTTTCTCTATTTTGATGCGCAGGCGGTTAATATGGGTGTTGACGGTGTGTTCGTAGCCTTCGTGCTGATACCCCCACACCTGCTCCAGCAATGCCAGCCGTGAAAAGACCTCTCCGGGATGGCGGGCAAAAAAATAGAGCAGTTCAAATTCACGCGGGGTGAGATCGACGTGTTGACCATTAAGACGCACGGTGCGCGCCAGCGGATCGATAGTCAGACCGTGCGCCTGAATAATGCCGTCCGTCTGCGCCTGGCCCATCGCCTGCTGTCGGCGGAACAGCGCCTTAATGCGGGCAATCAGCTCCTGCACCGAGAAAGGTTTTGCCAGATAATCATCCGCCCCGGTTTCCAGGCCGGTAATACGGTCAGTTTCACTGCTGCGGGCGCTAATGATGATAATGGGCAGGTAGCGGGTCATCTGGCGGATACGGCGGCAAATCTCCAGACCATCAACATTCGGCAGCATCAGATCGAGGATCACCGCGTCCCACGGCTGTTTTTCAAGACGCTGTAAGGCGTTGCCCCCGTCCGGCTCGTGGGTAATGGCGTAGCCTTCATCTTCCAGGTTAAGACGCAGGAGTGCCGCGATATCGTGGTCGTCTTCTACCAGCAGGATCTGCTTCATGGGTAAGCCTTCAATCATTTGTTATGACGTAAGCTTACCTGATTTCGAGCGGGGGAAGAGTTCACATTTTGTTTAAGACTTCACGAGCAACGTCAGCACTTCGTAATGCGCAGTGTGCGGGAACATATCAAAGAGCTGAACGCGCGCAATGCAGTAGCCCGGCAGGCTGGCGATATCCTTCGCCATGGTCTGCGCATTACAGCTGGAGTAGACAATGTACTCCGGCGCCATCTGGCTCAGGTAGTCGCAGAGCGCCTGGCCGATGCCCCTGCGCGGCGGGTTTACCAGCACCAGCTCCGGCACGTTGCCCTGGCCGGTGGCGAACCGGGTCGAGTCCAGCGCCTGGAAGTGCAGATTCGTCAGCCCCAGCTCCGCGGCGGACTGTTTCGCGCAGGCGATGGCCTCCGCAGAAATTTCAATCCCGGTGAGCTGCATGTCTGGCGTGGCACAGTGCAGGCCAAAGCCGCCGACGCCGCAGAACAGATCCCACATGTGATGAACCTGTAACGCACGCACCCAGTCGCGCGCGGTCGCGTACAGCGCGCTGGCGACGGTGGGGTTAGTCTGGAAGAAGCTTTGCGGACGGATCCACAGCGGCACGCCGTTGAAATTCTCCGCCAGCGCATGCTGTTCGGTGAAGAAAATCTCTTTCTCTCCTTCCATGATCGCCATATGCACCGGCTGAATATTAGCGGTAATGACCTTGAGCTGCGGAAGCTGTTCCTGCAGCCACGGCAACACCGCGCGAAGCTGCTCCAGTTTGGTTTCCGAACGCAGCACAAAGCGCAGCATCATCCCGCCGTCGATTTGGCTTTCGGTCAGCAGAAGGTACTTAAGCTCGCCGCGCCTGCGGGCAACGTTATAGGGCGTTAACCCCGCGCGGGCGATAAAGGGTTTCAGGGCGGTAAACACCGGCTCAAACGAGGCGGGATACAGCGGACAGCCGGTGAGATCGACGGGCGTGCCGTCACGGTGCAGCATGCCCAGCAGCGGCTTTTCGACGCTGCCGCTGACCACCATTTTGGCTTTATTACGAAAGCCCTGCTCCGGCCCGCTGACGGGTGCGCACCACTCGCCCACCGCGTGTGCTGCCAGCAGCTGTTGCAGGTCGGCCATTTTGGCGGTGAGTTGTTGAGGGACCGGCTGTTCTATCCACTGACAGGAGCGGCAGCGTCCGGCGTCATAGAGTGCGCACTGCATATGAAAACCTTAAGAATCACGAGGGCTGCGATTATACACATTATTGCAGGCGGAAGAACCGCCGACTGGAGGCGGGAACATAGAGCAGGCAGAGCACCAGCATGTCCGGCAATTTTTGCATCACTAAGGAATGGAAAATCTCGCGGCGGGAGCCGCCGGGAATGCTGAACAGCTCCGGATAGCCATAGCCCAGCGAGGCGGCCCACAGATAGCTGGCGGCGGTGATCTGCGTAAGAAAATATACCCAGCGCGCCCAGTTGCGCCCCTTTACCAGCGAGAACGCACAGTAGATCTCAATAAACACCAGCATCAGGCTGCTGAGAAACACCAGCGTCAGATTCCACGTCTGCGCGCTGCGGTGAATGAACTCCCCCATGCCTCGCGGGCCCAGCGTGTTCATAATCATCAGCACATCCAGGCAGCGGATCATAATAATGGCGAGCGCCGCCACCTGCACCAGCGCAGGGACGTTCGGACGGGCGTGCGAATGACGTGTTTTTTGCAAGAATCCCAATGTTTTTACTTCCCTGAAAAACAGTGCCGCGTCATACGCGGCACATCACTGGAAATAATAATTCCTTCAGCCGCGTCTTGCACGCTGGATATCGCGCACGCGCTGCTTTTCCGCGCGCGCCATCAAATACCAGGCGATAAATCCGACAATTCCGACCACGCCGAGGATGATGGAGGCCAGGGCATTAATCTCCGGATTCACCCCCATGCGCACGCTGGAGAAGACCAGCATCGGCAGCGTCGTCGCGCCTGGGCCCGAGACAAAACTGGCAATAACCAGATCGTCGAGCGAGAGCGTGAACGCCAGCAGCCAGCCGGAGATCACCGCCGGCATAATCATCGGCAGCGTAATGATGAAAAAGACCTTCAGCGGCGTGGCGCCGAGATCCATCGCCGCCTCTTCAATGGAGCGATCCAGCTCGCGCAGCCGCGAGGAGATGACCACCGCCACATACGCCGTACAGAAGGTGACGTGCGCCAGCCAGATGGTGAGCATCCCGCGATCCGCTGGCCAGCCGATGGCGTGCGCCAGCGCGACAAACAGCAGGAGCAGCGACAGACCGGTGATGACGTCCGGCATGACCAGCGGGGCGGTGATCATAAACGCAAAACCATTTGCTCCGCGAAAACGGCCGAAGCGCACCATCACCAGCGCGGCAATCGTGCCCAGCACGCAGGCCATCGTCGCCGCCAGCGCCGCAATGGTCAGGCTCAGCCCCACCGCACTCATCATCGCATCATCGTGGAACAGCTCGCTGTACCAGCGCGTCGACCAGCCCGCCCAGACGGTGACCAGCTTTGAGCTGTTGAACGAGTAGATCACCAGCATCAGCATCGGCGCGTACAGGAAGGTAAAGCCGATAATGAGGATCGCAATTCGCCACGGGGAGCGTACTACCGGTAAGTTGTTCATCCGTGGTCTCCCATCTGTTTCTGCTGATGTTTGTGGAACCACATGATCGGAACGATCAGCAGCAGTAACATGACAATCGCCACCGCCGAGGCCACCGGCCAGTCGCGGTTATTGAAGAACTCCTGCCACAGCACGCGGCCAATCATGATGCTGTCCGGGCCGCCGAGCAGTTCGGGGATCACAAACTCCCCGACCGCCGGGATAAACACCAGCATCGATCCGGCGATGATCCCGCCTTTTGTGAGCGGCACAATGACGCTGAAGAACGTCTTCAATGGGCGTGCGCCGAGATCCAGCGAGGCTTCCACCAGCGAGTAATCGATTCGCGTCAGCGCCGTATAGATTGGCAGCACCATAAACGGCAGATAGGCATAGACAATCCCGATATACACCGCAAGGTTGGTATGCAGGATCGTCAGCGGCTGGTCGATCACCCCAAGCCACAGCAGGAAGTTATTCAGTATGCCGTTATTCTTCAGGATCCCCATCCACGCGTACACGCGGATCAGGAACGATGTCCACGACGGTAAAATGACCAACAGCAGTAAAATATTTCGCGTCGACGGCTTGCTGTGCGCCACTGCCCACGCCAGCGGGTAGCCCATCAACAAGCAGCAGATCGTTGAGATCGCCGCAACCTGTAACGACTGTAAATAGGCTTCGAAATAGAGCGGATCCTCAGTCAGTTGCAGGAAATTCCCGAGGTTTAAGGTCAGCGTCAGCTGCCCGTCGGCCCACTCCCACAGATCGGTATACGGTGGGATCGCCCGCGCCATCTCCGCCAGGCTGATCTTAAAGACGATCAGGAACGGCAGCAGAAACAGCAGGATCAGCCAGATATAGGGCATGGCGATGACCAGCTTGCGGCCATGCGCCATCTGCACGCGCGCCAGCCAGTGCGAGAAACCGCCCGGTTTTTTGACGCGGGCTGGAGGTTCAAGTGTGCTCATGACCGCTCCTTATACCGTCAGGACTACGCAACTGTCCGCATCCCAGCACAGGCTCACTTCGTCGCCCCAGGTTGGCTGTCCCTTGCGATACCGGTGTTCGTTCTGTAACTGGGCGCTGAGCATCTGCCCGCTTTTCAGGCGGACATGGTAAATCGACAGATCGCCGAGATAGGCGATGTGTACCACTTCGCCCACGGCAAAGTTATAGCCATCGGCGGGCGGCTCATCGCAAAGCATGATTTTTTCCGGGCGCAGGGCAACGTAAACCGGCACGTTGTCCACCACGGAATTATCAGAATCAACCTTAAGCGGGTGCACCAGCCCCGGCGATTCAATCACCAGACCGTCTTCCTGGCGTTCCTTCAGCAGCCCTTCGAAGACGTTTACCGAGCCGATGAACTCCGCGCTGTAGCGGGTTGTCGGGTGTTCGTAAATCTCCTCCGGCTCGCCTATCTGCACGAACTTACCGCGATTCATGATCGCAATGCGCCCGGCCATGGTCATCGCCTCTTCCTGGTCGTGCGTCACCATCACGCAGGTCACCCCTACGCGCTCAAGGATATCCACCACTTCCAGCTGCATCCGGTCGCGCAGCTTTTTATCCAGCGCGCCCATCGGCTCGTCGAGCAGGAGTAATTTCGGCCGTTTGGCCAGACTTCTTGCCAGCGCCACGCGCTGACGCTGGCCGCCGGAAAGCTGATGCGGCTTACGCTTCGCGAACTCCTGCATGTGCACCAGGCTCAGCATCTCCGCCACGCGCGCGGTGATTTCGGCTTTCGGCAGTTTGTCCTGCTTCAGGCCGAAGGCGATGTTCTGCTCGACGGTCATGTGCGGGAACAGGGCATAGGACTGGAACATCATGTTAATGGGCCGCTGGTACGGCGGCACGCTGGAGAGGTCTACCCCATCCAGCACGATCTGCCCGGCGGTAGGTTGTTCAAACCCGGCCAGCATACGCAGCAGGGTCGATTTACCGCAGCCGGATGCGCCGAGCAAAGCAAAAATTTCACCTTTGTAGATCGTCAGGCTGACATCGTCCACGGCATGCTGGCCGTCGAAGGATTTGGTGAGGTTACGAATTTCAAGAAGCGGGGTCAGCGCTTTACGGACTTTCGCCTGCGGGCGGGGGATCGCGTCATTCACGGGGTGCTCTCCGGCATAGATCAACACTGGTGCAAACGCACCGTCAGGGTGCGCATCGCCGGGCGGCGCTAACGCTTGCCCGGCCTACGGGATTTGTCGGCCCGGTAAGCGACAGCGCCACCGGGCAACGATATCAAACGCCGTTACTTACCGCTTTTCACCTTCGTCCACGCGCGGGTACGCACACGGTCAATTTTCGGTTCCTGCACTTTCAGGGTGAAGAGCTTGGCAAACACATCGGCTGGCGGGTAGATCGCCGGATTATTGCGGATTTCTTCGCTCACCAGCGGCACGGAGGCCTTGTTACCATTGGCGTAGTAGACGTGGTCGCTGATGTGGGCAATCACTTCCGGACGCATCAGGTAGTTGAGGAACTGATACGCTTCCTCTTTGTTTTTCGCATCAGCCGGCATCGCGAAGACGTCGAAGAACGCCAGCGCCCCCTCCTTCGGAATGAAGTAGGAAACATTCACGCCGTTTTTCGCCTCTTTCGCACGGTTCGCTGCCTGCCAGACGTCACCCGCCCAGCCGATGGCCACGCAGATATCCCCGTTAGCCAGGTCGTTGATGTACTGAGAGGAGTGGAAGTAGCGAATATTCGGACGCAGCTTTAATAGCAGGTCGGTCGCCGGACCGGTGTAGTCGTCGGCCTTGCTGCTGTTTGGATCTTTGCCGAGATAGTTAAGCACGGTGGCGAAAATCTCTTCCGGCGCATCGAGGAAAGAGACGCCGCAGCTTTTCAGCTTCTCGAGATTTTCCGGCTTCAGCACGACGTCCCAGCTGTCCAGTTTGACGTCCGGGCCCAGCGCCGCTTTGACTTTATCCACGTTAAAGCCAATACCAGTGGTCGCCCACAGGTAAGGCATGGCGTATTTGTTGTCCGGATCATGCTTCGCCACCAGCTTCAGCACTTCCGGATCGAGGTTTTTCCAGTTCGATAACTTGTTCTTGTCCAGCGGCTGGAAGACACCGGCGGTCAGCTGACGCTCCAGGAAGCTTGCAGAGGGCACCACCAGGTCGAAACCGGTACTGCCCGCCATCAGTTTGCCTTCCAGTACTTCGTTGGAATCGAATACGTCGTAGACAACCTTAATGCCGGTCTCTTTTTCAAAATTCGCGACGGTGTCCGGCGCAATATAGTCAGACCAGTTATAGACGTGCAGCGTTTTTTGTTCCGCAGCGAGCGTGCCGGCAGAGACGGCCATCAGAGCACCCGCAACCAGACCCGATAACCATTTTTTATTCAAGGCGATCATATTGTTATTCCTTCTGAAAGCTCGTTAACAAACGAACCAAAACTGTGCAGCATGAAGATATGCAATATTCATGCATAGTTTGTCGCTCTGCCCGAAATAAAATACACCCCTCTTCCCGGCAGGTTCCGCTCGCTTTTTTAAGCACCGCAAGAATAACTGTAGCCCGTGTCTCCGGCTATAGCCCAGACGAAAAAACGCCTTTTATCAATTTTTTATGCAGATTATGTCTACGTGATAAGCCGAAACGGCCTGAGAGGAGGTGAAAAATTCTTTAAAGAAAGGTTAAAAGCAGCAGAAAAAGCGGTGTTATGCAGCCGCTCTGGTAGCGACTGCGCAAAAGTCAGACAGGCTTAGTGGAGAAAATTGGAAGATGCATCATTATTCTCGGCATCATCTTCCGCGCTATACAGCAGGTGATGTGCGTTGGCTTCCATCATTACCATGGAAATTTGCTCTTCGCTCAGGCGCATAAACCAGGCGAACTGTTTGAAGGAGAGCCCCGCGCCGGAGAATAAAGACTGGCAAACCACCAGCTTCGGCAGATTATCATCCTGTATGTCGAGAAACGCTTTCACGGTCAAAGAACTAGCGTTAATCGCTGACAGATCGGATGCCAGTGCAAGCAGCGCTGAAGGCTTCACTTCAGCCAGCGCCGAGAACAGGATCACGTCGTTAATCAGATCGATTTTGGCATCAAAAATACCATCGAAATTTTGCATGTGAGGCAGATGCAGCGCCTGGCAGGAGTCGCATTCGAAAAAAGTAATACCGGCATCATCGAGCCATTGACGTAACGTATCCAGTGTAGGTACGACCTGTAAATCCATCGCTGTGCAGCCTCTTAAATAAAAACGTTGTCCAGCTTACGCAAAAAGTGCGCGCCGATCCATTTAACCGCCCGTTTTCAGGCAAAATCCCGGCGTCGCATGGCGTTCAATCCATGCGATCATTTTACCTGCAATATCGACGCCTGTGGTTTTTTCCACCCCTTCCAGCCCCGGCGAGGCGTTAACTTCCATCACCAGCGGCCCGCGGTCGGCACGCAGCAGATCGACCCCCGCCACGTCCAGGCCCAGCGTCTGCGCCGCTTTCACCGCAATCTCGCGCTCGCGCTCGCTGATAAGGGCCACCCGCGCGATACCACCGCGGTGCAGGTTAGAGCGGAAGTCGCCCTCTTTCGCCTGCCGCTCTATGGCGGCAACCACTTCATCGCCCACCACAAAGCAGCGGATGTCGCACCCTTTGGCCTCTTTAATATACTCCTGCACCAGAATATGGGCATTCAGACCGCGAAAGGCGTCAATCACGCTTTCCGCCGCCTGACGCGTCTCCGCCAGTACCACCCCAATACCCTGCGTGCCTTCCACCAGCTTAATGACCAGCGGCGCACCGCCCACCATGTCGATTAAATCGCTGGTGTCGTCCGGGGAGTGAGCAATCCCGGTGACGGGCAGATCGATCCCCTGGCGCGCCAGCAGTTGCAGCGAGCGCAGCTTATCGCGGGCGCGTGAGATCGCCACGGACTCATTGAGCGGATAGCTTCCCAGCATTTCAAACTGGCGCAGCGCGGCCGTGCCGTAATAGGTGATCTGGGAGCCAATGCGGGGAATTACCGCATCAAAATGCGGGAGTTTGCGGCCTTTGTAATGAATCGACGACGCCGCAGGGTCGATGTTCATATAGCAGGACATCGGATCGAGGATCTCAACCTGATGTCCGCGTTTCGCCGCCGCTTCTCGCAGGCGTTTACATGAATAGAGCGTTCCATCCCGGGACAATATGGCAATTTTCACCCTGCACCTCTCTAAAGACATGGGAAAAGCCTGCCTATCATACACGAGGCGCAGGAGGAAGGGACTATCGCGTTGCCCAGCCCTGTTTGTGCAGGTAATCAAGAATGAACGGGCGGTTTTCTTTAATGATGGTGCGACGAATATGGTCGCTCCAGGTATCGCGGCGGTTGTTGCTGTCGCGCGTCAGATAGTAGTTCGCCAGCTCTTCATCGTATTGATGCAGAACGTCCTGATCGACCGGCTGGTAGTGGTTTTCATGCACCAGCATCGCAGCAGGAATACGCGGCTTCAGATCCGGGTTATCCGCCGGCCAGCCGAGGCACAGACCAAACAGCGGCAACACGTGTTTCGGCAGCTTCAGCAGTTGCGTCACGCTTTCGATGTTATTACGCAGCCCGCCGATATAGACGCCGCCAAGCCCCAGCGATTCCGCCGCCGTGAACGCGTTTTGCGCCATCAATGCCGTATCCACCACGCCCAGCAGCAGCTGTTCCGCCAGCCCCAGCTCCGCCTCAGGACAGATTTGCAGGTGACGGTTAAAATCGGCGCAGAACACCCAGAACTCAGCCGCCTGGGCAACGTGCTTTTGTCCGCCCGTCAGCGTTACCAGCTGTTCACGCATCGCCGGATCGGTGATGCGGATAATGGAGCTGCACTGCAAAAAGCTGGAGCTGGAGGTGCCTCTTGCGCTGTCGATGATCGCGTCCCGCTGCGCCTGGGTGATCGGCTCATCGGTGAAATGGCGAATGGAACGGTGGGAACGAAGCAGGTCAATGGTTGGCGTCATTTTGTCTCTCTTTGTATTGCGTAAAACGTATGGCAGCCAGTATAGGCAATGATCCACCTGATGTAATTGGCGAAACATAGCCTGACTGTATCAAAGTGACAGGTGAAACCTTCTTTCCATGACGGCAGGTTATCGTGCACTATAGGGATTATTCGCCGTCAGGCTTGTTTTTTGAGGAGAGAGAAATGTTTGCAGTAATTTTTGGTCGTCCAGGATGCCCTTACTGTGTGCGCGCGAAAGAGCTGGCTGAGAAACTGACTGAAGAACGTGATGATTTCAACTTCCGTTACGTGGATATCCACGCGGAAGGCATCAGCAAAGCCGATCTGGAAAAAACCGTGGGTAAACCGGTTGAAACCGTGCCGCAAATCTTCCTCGATCAGAAACACATCGGCGGCTGCACCGATTTCGAAGCGTACGCCAAAGAGCACCTGGGCCTGTTTGCCGCTCAGTAATGCTAAGACGCCCTCACCCTGAGGGCGTTTTTATTTATGGTGCTTCCGCTGTTGCAGCAGGCTGCGCATAAATAAGAAACAGAGCGCCCCCAGCGCACACCAGAAAACGCCACTTAGTAGCCACGCCACTTCCTGCCAGACGCTTCTCGACGAGAGAAACAGCACGCGCATCAGAAGCAGGCAGAGGGGCGCCGCAAGGATGGCCCCCAGCAGCGGCATTACCACCTCGCCTTTGCGCGAGAGAAAACTGGCCACTACCCCCGGCAGGATAAAGAACAACAGGCCCAGCTCGGGATGACCGGACGCTCTGAAGGCGCCCTTAACATTAAAAGCAAGCGACATGCAAACGACCGTAAACAGCAAAAAGCAGCTGATTACGCCAACCCAGTTTCGTTTAAAGTTCAAACTATCCTCCTGACTTATCTCTATCAAATACAAAAATCGTCCGGTGGACGCCCAGTCAGATAAAGCATTGCGGCAATCCTTGCCAAAGCACGCACACAAGTCGTGCGATAATAGGTGGCTGTCGGTAGCTATTACGATTAAACTAACCGCCTGCTAGTGTTTAGGGTATTTATCAGGAAGCAGGGAGGTGCAAAGTGATTCCCTGACTCTGAAAACAGTAGCCCAAATAGTCCTTTCATTCAACAACTTACTGGTAAACAAGAAGTTAGCCTCCGTGAATATAAACGTCGCAGACTTGTTAAATGGGAATTACATCCTGTTATTATTTGTGGTACTGGCACTGGGCCTTTGTCTGGGTAAATTGCGCCTGGGTTCAGTTCAACTTGGTAATTCCATTGGCGTTTTAGTCGTCTCCCTGTTATTAGGTCAGCAACATTTCAGTATTAACACGGACGCGCTTAACTTAGGTTTCATGCTGTTTATTTTCTGCGTTGGCGTGGAAGCCGGTCCGAACTTTTTTTCCATTTTCTTCCGAGACGGCAAAAATTATCTGATGCTGGCGCTGGTGATGGTCGGCAGCGCCCTGCTGATTGCGTTAGGGCTGGGCAAACTGTTTGGCTGGGACATCGGCTTAACGGCCGGCATGCTGGCAGGCTCGATGACCTCCACGCCGGTGCTTGTTGGCGCGGGGGATACGCTTCGTCATTCTGGCATGGCAGGCACGCAGCTTTCCGCCGCGCTGGATAACCTGAGCCTGGGCTATGCCCTGACCTATCTGATTGGTCTGGTGAGCCTGATTGTTGGCGCGCGCTATCTGCCAAAACTTCAGCATCAGGATCTCCAGACCAGCGCCCAAACCATTGCCCGAGAGCGTGGTCTGGATACGGACTCCAAACGTAAAGTTTACCTGCCGGTGATCCGCGCCTACCGCGTCGGTCCGGAACTGGTTGCCTGGACCGACGGGAAAAACCTGCGCGAGCTGGGGATTTACCGTCAGACCGGCTGCTACATCGAACGTATCCGTCGTAACGGCATTCTGGCAAACCCCGACGGTGACGCGGTGCTCCAGATGGGCGATGACATCGCCCTTGTTGGCTACCCGGACGCCCACGCGCGTCTCGATCCGAGCTTCCGCAACGGGAAAGAAGTGTTCGACCGCGACCTGCTGGACATGCGTATCGTCACCGAAGAGATTGTGGTGAAGAACCACAACGCCGTGGGCCGCCGTCTGGCGCAGCTGAAGCTGACCGACCACGGCTGTTTCCTCAACCGCGTGATCCGCAGCCAGATTGAAATGCCTATCGACGATAACGTGGTGCTTAATAAAGGCGATGTGTTGCAGGTCAGCGGCGATGCCCGACGTGTTAAAACCGTTGCCGACCGTATCGGCTTTATCTCGATTCACAGTCAGGTGACGGACCTGTTAGCCTTCTGCGCCTTCTTCATTGTTGGCCTGATGATCGGGATGATCACCTTCCAGTTCAGTAACTTTAGCTTCGGCATCGGTAACGCTGCCGGTCTGCTGTTCGCCGGGATCATGCTGGGCTTCCTGCGAGCGAACCATCCCACCTTCGGCTACATCCCTCAGGGAGCGCTGAACATGGTGAAAGAGTTCGGTCTGATGGTCTTTATGGCGGGTGTCGGCTTAAGCGCCGGGAGCGGCATTGGCAATGGCCTGGGTGCGGTCGGCTGGCAAATGTTGGTTTCCGGACTTATCGTCAGCCTGGTACCGGTAGTCATCTGCTTCCTGTTCGGCGCCTACGTGCTCCGCATGAACCGCGCCCTGCTCTTCGGCGCGATGATGGGCGCGCGCACCTGCGCACCGGCAATGGAGATCATCAGCGACACCGCGCGCAGCAACATCCCGGCGCTGGGCTATGCAGGCACCTACGCCATCGCAAACGTGCTGCTGACGCTGGCAGGTACGCTGATCATCATTATCTGGCCAGGACTCGGATAAATCTCAAGATTGCGTGTGGCTGAAAAAATTTTCGTTACGCGCAGAACTTTTTACGCAGGGTGCAGTCATAACTAGTGCCACTGCTTTTCTTTGATGTCCCCAATTTGTGGAGCCCATCAACCCCGCCATTTTTGGTTCAAGGTTGATGGGTTTTTTGTTGTCTGAATTTTGTGACCTTCCTAATCAGCCACTTACGAGTCACCTTTAAGACAGATGGCGGCAAAATGGCGGCAGCGCAAAAACTTGTCGCCGTAGGCCAACAAACTTCCCTCTGATTTTGTCCCCTGCCCTCCCCTTCAAAATCATCGCACCAAGACGACAAATGAATACAATCGAAAAAAAACCAGTAAGGAAAGCGCATGTTCGACTTTTATCCAGAGAAGACCTACAGCAGAACAGAAGTTATAAGCAGGCCAACGCCTGTTCCTGCAGTTAACGGGGTTTATTTTTGGTGGTTCAAAGAGATTCCGCCAGGAGTGCCAACGGAAGGATGTATCACAGCAGAAGGTTACACGCTTCTCTACGTCGGCATTTCACCCGACAAGCGCGGGAAGCCTAACAGCCGCTCGAACTTAAGAAAGCGCCTCAAAACGCATTACAGCGGCAATGCCGCAGGCTCAACGCTTCGACGCACACTCGGCGTGCTACTGAGTGGAGTAAGTTGCTTCCCCCTTCGCCGGGTTGGTTCCGGCTCCAGGATGACATTCACTCACCCAGGCGAGCAGTGGCTTGACCTTTGGATGGAGCAAAATGCCAGGGTTCACTGGATACCTGTTGAAGCGCCGTGGGAAGTTGAAGGCAAATTGATTGCAACCATTCCCCTGCCTTTAAATATTCAGGGAAATGCTCACAGCTTTAAACCCACACTTTCGGGGATGCGCACTCAGGCGGCAGTTGAAGCACGTTTGATGGATATTGCGGATGAGCGGGGTTTGAAAAGACGATTGGCGGCGCAGTAAAACCGTACCGCCCGATCTGAGTCAGTAAGCAAATTGTTCCTGCATACCCTTGGGATGAGGCGGTGCTGCGCTGATTTTTTGCGGACGGCATAATGACCGCACAAAAGTCTCATGCGTCACGAAGGTATGCCCGCATTCGATGTTAGTGCACTGGTTGTAGCGTTCTTTGGTTTCGTTGGAAACCTGGAAGCTGCTTCGGGTATGTGCCGCCTGTCCGCACATAGGACAATTCATCATAATAATCAGCCCTCATTATTAACCAGTTCGCAATAATGATACATCATTGTTCGCATTTTGGAACTAATCATTCCATTGCGAACTCATCTATTTTCACCTCAAACTCAATACTGGTTGTGAAACCACTGTCAGCGCTGACCGTATGCGTGAGCGTGGTAATTGTCCACTCCGCTTCATCTATGGGCCGCTTAAAACCGCTGACCTTCACTGGCATTTCCGTGTAGAGATCGGCCCGGCCCTCTGCCAGTTGCAGGGAAAAGGACGCCACACCACGCTGCAGGCGTTCCCATTGCGTTTTGGCGGCCCGTTCAGCGTTGGCCCGGTTGGCATAGGTCCTGTTCAGTACCAGCACGTTTTCATCCGTGCCGACCAGATAATCCCCCTGTTTTGCCTCCGGCTCCTTTGCGGTCGTGGTTTTCTTCCGGCGCTTAACGCTTGTGATTTCCTTCTTTGCTGGCTCCCGTGTATGCAGCCAGCTGGCAATTACACCCGTATAAGCTCCACGATCTGCCAGGCTGAAACAGTGGCTGTCTCCGGCCTTGCGGGTGATAGTGATTACCGGCAGTGGCTTTCCGCTTGCAGTTCTGCCCTGCCCCTGGCGAATAAACAGCAGGTGCCCGTCTTTTACAGAGGCAATGGCCCCAAACTGCCGCGCCAGCTTCATCAGGAAACTTGCGTCGCTCTCATTGGTCTGGTCCAGGTGATCCAGCGGCTTATCGGTCAGGTCCTTGCCCAGGGCCATTGTCAGGTTGTGGCGAGTAGCAATATCTTTCACCACTTCGCCCACCGTGGTCTGATGCCAGGACTTCTCCCGCCGGGTGTTCAGGGTTTCCCGAAAGTCGGCACTGCGGGCGCGGATGGTCAGTCTGTCCGGTGCGCCTGCGTGTTCAATCTCATCCACCGTGAAACTGCCCTTTGGGAAAAGTGGCTGCCCTTTCCAGCCCAGCGCCAGGGTGATCACCGCCCCGCGCCGGGGCAACACAATCTGCCCGTCCGCGTCGTCCAGTTCCAGATCGAGCTGATCAGCATCGAAACCTCTATTGTCCGTCAACGTCAGGCTCATCAGGCGCTTATCCAGCACCTCTGTCACGTTCTTGCCCTCAATCACAATACTGAAAGAGGGTGTTTTGCTGTTAAGGTCCAGCTGTTCCGAGCTGATACCGCGCCGCCGTGCATCACAGCTCACCGATTGCCGTTAAGCGAAACATTCTGTATTCCACACCCACTGCTGAGCCAACAGGCATTCAGCCGTTTCGTGCAGGACTACCTGGTGTTTGGCAACGCCTACCTGGAGAAAAGGACGAACCGGCTGGGCGGCATTCTGTCGCTTGAGCCATCGCTGGCGAAATACACCCGCCGCGGGATCGATCTCGACACCTACTGGTTTGTGCAATACGGCATGACCACGCAGCCCTACGAGTTCACCAAAGGCAGTATCTTTCACCTGGTGGAACCAGACCTGAACCAGGAGATTTACGGCCTGCCGGAATACCTGTCCGCCATCCCTTCTGCCCTGCTCAACGAATCAGCCACGCTGTTCCGTCGGAAGTATTACATCAACGGCAGTCACGCGGGTTTTATCATGTACATGACCGACGCCGCGCAGAACCAGGAGGAAGTTAACAACATCCGCCAGGCCATGAAAAGTGCCAAAGGGCCGGGAAACTTCCGCAACCTGTTTATGTACTCGCCCAACGGTAAGAAGGATGGCATTCAGATCATCCCGTTGTCAGAGGTGGCAGCAAAAGATGAGTTTCTGAACATCAAGAACGTGAGCCGCGATGACATGATGGCAGCGCACCGCGTTCCGCCTCAGATGATGGGGATTATGCCTAGCAATGTTGGCGGGTTTGGGGATGTGGAGAAGGCCAGTCGCGTCTTTGTCCGCAACGAGCTGATGCCACTGCAGAAAAGGCTGAGTGAATTAAACAACTGGTTGGCTGATGAAGTTATACTTTTTTCAAGCTATGCACTATAGCAGATAATCATTCCGCCTCCCAGGAGGCGGAAAATCATATAACATTGCAAATATTGCCAATCAGCCTTTTAACAATGTTTTTCACCTCAGAATTCGACGTTACAAGGCGTAAAAGATTATGCTCGTAAAGTTGACGCGTTGAATACCCCAATAGCTTATGCACCTTAGCGATATAAGCAGTTTCGCGAATTGGATATTTTTCGACTAAACTGATGAGATTTTTCTGACGTAGACAGTTTTCAAAAAAATCATTTTCTTCCCTCAAAAAATCACCAACGTTAATATTTATATTAACATCATTCCCCTCTTCAATACTTCTCAAAGTTGGCAAATGCGAAAATAGCTTAGACCTAATGGCTTTCTCTATTGCTCTACAGCATAGTCTTTCTTTGTGCTCGGAAAGCATGGACAATGACTCGTCACACAACCGCGCATATAATGCATCGGGATCTGATATATTTTGAGAATCCTTATAATTATTCATTACGTTTAAAATCAATTCCGGATGATAGTATATTGATTCGATTGAGTGTACATTTAAAGAATAAACCCCTTTCATTTCAAGATTAAAAATCTGTCGCTCAGGTTTATTATCATTATCAATAATGCCATATGGAATGACGTGATGAAGATTTTCCGATTCTCTCAGACCATCCACAGAACGCTCGACATAATCGCAACTAGCTTTTGGTATTATCGAATAACCTGGAAAAATTATCGAGTATAGCTTCTGGTCTAAGCTTGATGATGTATTACCCTCAACAAAGATTATTTTTTTCCTTGACCCAAGTATGTCTTCTCGAAGCCTCTCATCAATTTCCGCCAATGAGTCAATTGCGTCTATATACCAACGAACTGGTCGCATATTTTCATACACGCAATCTCTCAGCAACAATACTCTGGAATGAGGCACTGCTGATGGCAAAGATAAATCATGTGTGGATATTACGTATGAACAATCGGGGCGCTCATTTAAAAGAGATTTAATCAACGAATGAGATATTGACGGATGCAAATGCCTCTCTGGCTCATCGATTAAAAAGAAGGCGCCATCTGGGGCTGTAAAAATGGCAATTGCAATAAATATTGCATTTCTTTCTCCGTCAGAAAGCTGAGCCAAGCTATATTCATCCGAGCCATTGCGACTTACCAACAAAGAATCCGAATCATCTATTCTTATTGTAATATTAATAAAAGCCTCATTCAGGCATCTATTAATTTTTTCAACTGGAGTTTCCGCAAGAGTTAAATTACCACGCCCTTCGCGAGAAGCTAGGGAGAAATTATTTACAAAAGTTCTGGCTGCATGATTCTCTGCAGAAATTATTTTGTTCAGTAAGATCTCTGTTCTACGACCGGAATAATCATCTTTGTATCTTGACTCTTCCTGCGAATCCCAACTCTTAATATAACCTGATGTTTGATGACTTTCATGATTGGATACGTTGGATCTGTTAGACTGAATCCAATTTTGTCTATGCGCAATTATTTTCTCAAATCTATTAGGATATTTTTTGTATAGAAAATCAATTATAGAAGACTTTCCGGAACCATTTGGCCCTAACAAGAAAACGACCTCTCCAGGAGCCAACTTCAATTCAAAGCTAGAACCATCAGCCTTCGGAATTTCAAACATTAAGACACCTCTTATTGCCATCTTGAACACTTATAGAATATGACAAATCATTCAAACATAATCAATTTAATAAATTACGATTGAAACAAAGCCACTGAAATATGTCTAGAAGCCACGTGCGCGCGCTCGTATCCCCGCCACGCCTGCCCGCTTTGTGTAGTGGTTTTCATGCAGGCGCATGACGGGCCGGAAAGCGCGCCAGTTCTGGCGGCCCCGACCCGTAGCGATCCTTTTTGGATCATGCGAATCCATGCACCATAGACATGCACTGCGTTCTCAAACCGCAGAATGCCAAACGGGAGGGAGTTTCCCATGGCGCTGAATCACTAATGCGTACTCTCATCCTGCCCTACTGCATATTCATTCAGCCTGGTAACCAGATCGCTTGTCAGCTCCGACAGCCACGAAATCGCAACCTCCTTGTCGTCATCGCTACAATCTGAGCTGGCGACCAGCCGGGCCATAAGTTCTATCCGCTGCAGTGCAAGTGACTCCATGAACAAATCGTTCACAACTCCCTCCCAATATTACTGTTTATATATACAGTACATCATATAATTTTAAAGCTGAAATAGTTTTTTACTCAGCTAACTCTTTGATTAATAGATATGCCATTTCTCTGAGCTGTCAGCACCACTGACGCCACTTGTCATCCTCCTGTAGGCGCTGGTTACGGTAGAACAGGCGCAGCCCGGCTCTAGATGGCAGGCTGCCGCCACGCAGAAGCAGATCCACTTCCGTTTCGCTGGCGTCAAAGCCTCTGGACCTCAGCTCCGCATCGAGCTGCAGGCGCTGGTGATCCGTAATTTCCTGTTTGTAGCCTTTTCTGCGTTTCGGTTTGACCAGCCGCAGCCTTGCCGTCAGCTCGCGCAGTTCCTTTTTGCTCATGTTTTCGTAGTCCGGCAGCGCTGCAGGTTCTTCGCTGCCCGGTAGTTCGCCCCCTGTCTGGTACGTTTTTTCAACAGGGGGACAGTTATTGCCACGAGTCCAAGGGGCGCAAGCGCCCTGGTCGGCTGCCGCCTACTGAACGTCAACGGCCTTGCGAACCATCTTCCACTTGATTGCGTGCGTGCAGATCCGGCCCTCAATGATCGGGGACCAGATGCCATAGATACCGTCATCGCAGCAATGTTAATCATTACTTTTTCACGCTTTTTGTCCTTGCGTAGGCGATGACGAAGCACCCGCCCATCTGCGAGCATGTCGTTGATGGTGTCGATAGATAAGCCAGTGAGTTCACTATATCTTTCGATAGTTACATGGGGGGTGATGAGAGTGATTGAAATGTTAGGTCTCATGATGCAACATTCCTCGTTTAGTAATGATTAATCAGGATGAATACTGATCGTTTGTATTTTGTGAACACGATAAACATAAGATCACATCATGAAATCATCAAGGTAATAGTTCACCTGGAGTGACCATGAATCTGGAAAAAGGCGGCCGTGGTGCCATAGAGCGTATGGTCGAAGCTTATGGTTTCAAGACAAGACAAGCTTTGTGCGACCATTTGGGAATTTCAAAAAGTACCCTAGCAACACGCTATATGCGTGACTCTTTTCCGGCTGAGTGGGTGATTCAATGCTCCTTAGAAACTGGTATCTCTCTAAACTGGCTCACCACAGGACAAGGTTCAAAGCAAGGTTCACATAAAGCAAACACTAAAGAACTTGAAAAGCATGTTTTGACCAATGGGTCATTACGCAAAGACGGCTCATATGTTTTTGATGCAAGCTTTTTGCCTGATAATCTGAAAAATCCTGTTGTTGTGATCGACGGCACTTCAGAATTTATCTGCGATATGGATTATGGGGATGTGCGTGACGGCATGTGGGTAGTGAGTATTGATGGAGAGGTTGCTCTAAGGAGTTTGACACGTCTTCCAGGTAGCCGACTTCGCATAGATGGGGGCAATAGTTCATTCGAATGCGCAATTGCGGAAATTGAGATACTTGCAAAAGTTTTGGTTAGTTGCCTCCGATAAAAGGAATTTTTATGACAACGATGTCTGAACCCAATGATGAACAGAATGAGAATGGTGATCTTAGGGCCGTAAAGCGTCTCTATGAGCTGACTATTCGCATAAGAGACTTTGAGATAACACAGTTATCTCAACGTAATAATTTTTTCATGATTTTTCAGGGCGTTCTTTTCGCAGGTTTAGCCACCCTATACCAAAATGATAAGGGCGAAGCATTCGTTCCTTTCATTGCACTTGTTGGCCTGATTGTATCGTTCTATCAGATAGGAATTTCTTCTGGTGCAAAATATTGGCAAGAATATTGGGAAGAGGCTGTTAAAGAAATTGAGGAAGAATTACTCCGTGTGATGTCACTGAAAGGGCATGAAACACGTGAGAAAGTTTACCGCATATTCAGCATTTCGATGGTAGAAGTAGATGCTAAGGTCAAAGATCGATTAAATCGCTCTAGCACAAACAGGATAATAAAATTTTTAGTGTCTTGTAAATTTTCAGTTAGTCGCATACCAATATACACTGCTCTAACATTTTTCGCCCTTTGGCTATCCCTAGGTATATATAGTTTTGTTGGACGTCATTTCTTGATTCTTTGGATATAAGGAATATCAAATGGAAAACTTATACTACACACAGTTCAGCCATATAGATTTTAAAGATCCCTTCTTTGATTCACTAAAAAATGATTATCCGGACTTTGCAGGATGGATTGAAAAGAAAAAAAATGATCCATCAGCATTAGCCTATGTTCTTTTTAATGAACAAAATAACATTGAAGGTTTTTTATATCTGAAAATCGAAAATGAGAATGTTACTGATGTAACCCCTCAATTACCGATGAGAAAGCATCTAAAGGTTGGTACATTCAAATTTGAATCACGCGGAACTCTTCGAGGTGAACGTTTTATTAAGAAGATATTCGACCATGCTTTAGAATGCGATGCAGAAGATATTTATGTAACGGTTTATCCAAAACACGCTTATCTTATCAGGTTATTCAAGTCGTTTGGATTTGATACTGTTGGTTCGAAAGGTCCTGACGATAATGCGGAAGACGTTTTACTAAAAGAATTGCAGAACGTTCAGTTGACCGGGGATATAGTAAATGACTATCCATTCGTACATCATTCAGATAATAATAGAAAATACATCCTCTCGGTAGATCCCCATTACCATACAAATCTTTTCCCGGACTCCATACTCCGTACAGAATCTCCTAGCATTGTCAGCGACGTGTCGCATACGAATAGCATAAGAAAAATATATATTTGTGCTATGCACGGAGTTACATCATTTAGACCTAATGACCTTGTGTTAATCTATAGGACGAACAAAGGGCTTTCCGGCCCAGCGTATTATAATTCAGTAATCACTTCGTTATGTGTGGTTAGCAATGTTAGGAATATCGATGAATTCGATACAGAAGACAGTTTCATAAATTATTGTAAAAAATATAGTGTTTTTGACATTAAAGATTTAAGTTATTTTTATCGTTCAAAAAAATATCCATTTATAGTTTCATTTACATATAATTTAGCTTTTCCTAAAAGACCAAATCGTGCTAAACTTATTTCTGAAGTTGGTTTGAATTCTAATGCCTACTGGGGGGTATTAGATTTATCCAACCAGCAATTTGAACATATTATTAAACTTGGTGAAGTAGATGAAAGTGTTATTATCAATTAAACCTGAATATGTTGAAAAGATTCTTGACGGAACAAAGAAGTTTGAATTCAGAAAAGGAATCTTCAAAAACCCAGATGTTAAATCTGTGGTTATTTACTCAACTATGCCTGTAGGTATGATTGTTGCTGAGTTTGATATCGCTGATGTTATAGAAGATAAACCAAGTAATGTATGGAAAAAAACTTGTCGGTATGCTGGTATTAGCAAACAGTTTTTTGATTCGTATTTTCACAGTAAAGAGAAAGCCTTTGCTATAAAAATTGGTGAGCTAAAAATTTACGATCAACCCCGCCACCTAAGCTCATTAGGCGACAACATTACTGCGCCTCAGTCTTATCGCTATCTGTGATGTAGGTTGCCTCGAACATCATACATTGACACTGGTTATTCACACAGTAAAAATGCTCTCCAAATGGAGGGCATTTTTTATGGCAGTACGAAAACTCGACACAGGAAAATGGATTTGCGAATGCTACCCCGCCGGGCGTAGCGGGCGACGGGTGCGTAAGCAGTTTGCGACCAAAGGCGAGGCAATGGCTTTTGAACGCCACACAATGGATGAAACAGAAGCCAAGCCGTGGTTGGGTGAGTCAGTTGATCGCCGGACACTCAAAGACGTCGTAGAACTTTGGTTCAAACTGCACGGCAAATCCCTGACCGCTGGTGAGCACGTTTATGACAAGCTGATCCTGATGGTTGATGCCCTCGGAAATCCTCCTGCGACAGACCTCACATCTAAAATGTTTGCACACTACCGCGACAAACGTCTGACCGGAGAAATCTATTTCAGTGAGAAATGGAAGAATGGAGCCAGCCCATTAACAATCAATCTGGAACAAAGTTATCTGAGTGGAGTGTTTAGCGAGCTGGCCCGGCTTGGAGAATGGAGCGCACCGAACCCACTGGAGAACATGCGCAAATTCACCATCGCCGAAAAAGAGATGGCCTGGCTGACACATGAGCAAATTACAGAACTCCTGGACGACTGCCATCGTCAAAGTGCCCTTCTCGCTTTAGTTGTCAAAATCTGCCTAAGCACCGGAGCACGCTGGCGCGAAGCGGTAAACCTCACACGCTCTCAGGTCACAAAGTACCGAATCACGTTTGTCAGGACCAAAGGTAAAAAGAACCGTAGCATTCCGATCAGCAAAGAGCTATATGAAGACATCACTGCCCTGGAGGGGTTCAAGTTCTTCACGGACTGCTATTTCCAGTTTTTGTCGGTGATGGAAAAAACCTCCATCGTGCTTCCGCGCGGACAGCTCACTCACGTTCTGCGTCATACGTTCGCAGCACACTTTATGATGTCAGGCGGGAACATCCTTGCCCTTCAGAAAATTCTAGGCCACCATGATATCAAAATGACGATGCGCTATGCTCATTTAGCCCCAGACCACCTAGAAACAGCACTTCGTTTCAATCCCCTCGCGACAATGCCAAATCAAGTCATGTAGAATAAATATAGTAGTAGATACCTAATAACTAGCTTAAGGACATATTCATGCAGATCCCAATACCTACGCCAATTCATGATTTTAGCTTTAATATTAGCCTATTGCGTGGATTCATATATCAGACAGAAGCCGCAATTAGCGAAAATATAGATAAATACAAAAAAGATGGGCCAGATACCTTTGTCATAGAAGAACATCCAGAAGATAACATTTACATCACATTAAACCACTACATGGGTATCGATGATCAGTCTTTCGACCTCGATAAAACTTTCAAAATACGTTACCCAAGCATAATGCGGCGATCAGCCTTCCTGACTATATTTGGTTTATTAGAACACGAAATGGAAAATTTCTGTAATATTTACTCCAAGGAAAAACAAACGAATGTTAAATTATCTGATTTAAAGGGTTCTGGCTTTGAAAGAATAGACCTATTCTTGAAAAAAATAGTAGGCCTAACATCATCTACAAATTATCCTGAACTAAAAAAAATAATAAAACTTAGGAATAGCTGCGCCCATAACGATGCCCGCTTTGTCACAAACGACAACCAACCGATTAAAGAAATAGATGATCTAATCAAAAAATATCCAGCTCTGCTTGAAAAAGATGAAGAGCAAGTACTATTCAAAGGTGATGTCTTACTGACATTTCTCAAAGTATTTGAAGAATATATCAAAGAGATAGAAGCCGTGATTACCCCCCCTCGTCAAACTAAGAGTCTCTTTCAATAGTGGCGACAAAGTGGCGACAGCGGTTGGCATTACCCCCTAATCGCCACATTTCATCACCAACCTAACTTATTGAATATGTTACAAGTCATTGTTTTTACTAACCCGTTTACATAAATAGGTTTTTTGTTTCCTGAAATTAATACCCTTCCCTATCAATTACTTATAACACTACCTTATTTTCCATGGCGGTATAGCTGATTTTCTTGCGCGGTTAAATTTTGCCTGGTCAATATCTTAAAAGAACAACGATTGAGCGTAGATATGATCGGGTTTGAACTTCGATACAGGCAGCTGGCATAAGCTGGAACGAATTAATCCACCTGATGACAGGAAAAGGAATGAAGGCTTCATCCGGGGATAGCGGCAGAAGTCTACATAAAGCTCGCTCACCACTCCAATTTAGGAATCGCTCTTCTGAAACCGGAATTTATTTAGGTCCCATGTATGCGTTCACATATCGCGTGCAATAGTATTGAGGTTATTGACGGTGGATATCACTACCCTTGCCCGTAAATGGGGCTCAAGACTACTTAAGGCCGTCTGGTTTGTGTTAATTAGCTTTCTGGCAGGACGTATGCTGGGTCCTTCAACAGCTTATATTAACCACGACGTTGCAACTGCTATTTGCGGATTTATCTATGGTGATATTAATGCGGAGACAATGTACGAAACATATACAAATATTGATATTTTAATTCTGTTAACATCTGCAACGATCGTCTGTCTCATAACATTGAAGATATTCAACAAAACCAGGAATCATTAATCTTCTAATCCCGCCCTGTCTGTGGCTCAAAGACGACGGCTCAACGTAATGGTACTTCACTGAGGACATTTATTTGCCCTTATTGCCCTTCCCTCACTCGCCACAAACACATATGATTTAGTGTATATGACAAAAACCACGCAGGATCGCCAGATGCTTCACCCGCTCCAGCTCTTCAAAACCCTCTCCGACGAAACGCGGCTCTCCATCGTCATGCTTCTGCGTGAGGCGGGCGAGCTGTGCGTCTGCGATCTCTGCTCCGCTACCAACGAGCCGCAGCCGAAAGTCTCCCGCCATATGGCCTTACTGCGCGAGGCCGGGCTGGCCATCGACCGTCGCGAGGGTAAGTGGATCTACTACCGTCTCTCTCCCAACATGCCCGCGTGGGCGGCAACCGTTATCGATAACAGCTGGAACTGCCTGCGAGAAGAGACACGTATGAAGCTGAAAAACCGCTTCCCGGGCTCGTGCTGACCACAACACATTCACAAAAACAGATATAACGGAGTAAAAGATGTTTCTGGCAGGGGCTATTTTTCTGTTTACGCTGGTACTGGTGATCTGGCAGCCCAAAGGGCTCAGTATCGGCTGGAGTGCCACCATTGGCGCCGCGCTGGCGCTGGCGAGCGGTGTGATCCACGTTAACGACATTCCGGTGGTCTGGAACATCGTCTGGAATGCGACGGCCACGTTTATCGCGGTAATTGTTATCAGTTTGTTGCTGGATGAGTCCGGTTTTTTCGAGTGGGCGGCGCTGCACGTTGCTCGCTGGGGAAACGGCCGCGGGCGGTTGCTGTTTACCTGGATCGTGCTGCTGGGTGCGGCCGTGGCGGCGCTGTTCGCCAATGACGGTGCGGCATTGATCCTGACGCCTATCGTTATCGCCATGCTGCTGGCGCTGGGGTTCAGCAAGCAGGCCACGCTGGCGTTCGTGATGGCGGCGGGATTTATCGCCGATACCGCCAGCCTGCCGCTGATTGTCTCCAACCTGGTCAACATCGTCTCAGCGGACTTCTTTAAGCTGGGCTTTAGCGAATACGCCTCGGTGATGATCCCGGTTGATATCGCCGCAATTGCCGCGACGCTGGTGATGCTGCATCTGTTCTTCCGCAAGGAAATACCGCCGGAATATGACCTGGCAAAACTCCGCGAGCCCGCACGGGCCATTCATGACCTGCCGACGTTCAGAACGGGCTGGATCGTGCTGCTGCTACTGCTCGTCGGTTTCTTTGTGCTTGAACCTCTGGGTATCCCGGTCAGCGCTATCGCAACAACTGGTGCGCTGATTTTGTTTGCCGTTGCTAAACGCGGGCACGCCATTAACACCGGGAAAGTGCTGCGCGGCGCACCCTGGCAGATCGTTATCTTTTCGCTGGGGATGTATCTGGTGGTGTATGGCCTGCGTAATGCCGGGCTGACGGAGTCTCTTTCAGGCGTTCTTGATCGCTTAGCCGGACACGGACTCTGGGCCACTACGCTGGGAACCGGATTTATCACCGCCTTTCTGTCATCCATAATGAACAATATGCCAACGGTATTGATCGGCGCGCTCTCCATTGAGGGTAGTGCGGCAACAGGCTTGATTAAGGAGGCGATGATTTACGCTAACGTGATTGGCTGCGATCTGGGGCCGAAAATCACCCCCATCGGTAGCCTGGCTACCCTGCTATGGCTTCATGTGCTGGCACAGAAAAACATGACCATTACCTGGGGCTACTATTTCAGGACGGGCATCATAATGACGCTGCCAGTTCTGTTTGTGACGCTCGCCGCGCTGGCGCTACGTCTCTCCTTCACACTGTAATGAGTAACGGATATGAGCAACATCACTATCTACCACAACCCGGCCTGCGGCACGTCGCGCAATACGCTGGAGATGATCCGCAACAGCGGTACGGAACCCGAAATTATTCTCTATCTTGAGAACCCACCGTCGCGTGATGAACTGACCAGGCTGATTGCAGACATGGGGATTCCCGTGTGCGATCTGCTGCGCAAAAACGTCGAGCCTTACGAGCAACTGGGCCTTGCCGGGGGAAATTTCACCGATGACCAGCTTATTGATTTCATGCTGCTATACCCCATTCTGATTAACCGTCCGATTGTGGTGACGCCGCTGGGTACCCGCCTGTGCCGCCCTTCTGAAGTCGTTCTCGACATCCTTCCGGACGCGCAAAAAGGGGCATTTACGAAGGAAGATGGCGAAGTCGTCGTTGACGCCAGCGGGAAAAAAATCTCCTGACATCAGGCGTAGCCGGGGCGAGCGCTATCAGACGGTATCCTCGCCTGCAATCCGCCCCACCATCGCCCGGATCTCCTCCCGGGTTAACGGCGACCGGTCGGTTACAAAATGCAGCGTCATCCCCTCGATAAACGCATCCAGCGCACGGGCGGTGGCCGGATCAAACCACTGCTCAAGCGTAGTCTGGCTCATCTTCATCCAGTCCTGCATCACCGTTTTCAGCGCGGCGCTGCGGTGCATAAAAGCGTACAGCTGATACATCAGCGCCATATTGTGTGGCGTGGTCACGGCTGAACTGTGGATCAGCGTGGTAATGGCCTCGCACGCCCTCTCCCGCCCGGCCACCCCCGCGAAGAAATCCCGGTACTGCTGAGACATCTGCTGCGTAAACCACGTGAACGCCTCCTCCAGAAGCGACTCCATCCCGTCGAAATAGTAGGTCATCGACCCCAGCGGTACGCCTGCGCAGGTGGCAATTTTGCGGTGCGTGACGGCATGAATACCGTGCTCAGCAATGGTGTCCAGCGTCGCCTGGAGTATCTTCTCGCGGCGGTTAGGGTCGTTTGGTGGTCTGCTCATAAAATCCTCATCCGGTTTATGTACAAATGTACACAAAGTTGCTAGTGTTGTCGCTATTGTTGTACTTCTGGTGCTGATCCCAATGACGCTAACTTCTCCTCGCAAAGCCCTGCATCTGCGCATGTGGGCGCTGTTTATGTTCTTCTTCATCCCCGGGCTGCTGATGGCTTCCTGGGCAACGCGCACCCCGGCAATCCGCGATACGCTATCCGTCTCGACGGCGGAGATGGGGATCGTGCTGTTTGGCCTGTCGATTGGCTCGATGAGCGGCATCCTCTGCTCGGCCTGGCTGGTGAAGCGCTTTGGCACGCGCACGGTGATCCGCACCACCATGTGCTGCGCCGTGGTGGGAATGTTCGGTCTGAGCGTGGCGCTGTGGTTCGCCTCGCCGCTGATGTTTGCCCTTGGGCTGATGGTATTTGGCGGCAGCTTTGGTGCGGCTGAAGTGGCCATTAACGTCGAGGGGGCCGCCGTCGAACAGGCGATGAACAAAACGGTGCTGCCCATGATGCATGGCTTTTACAGTCTCGGCACGCTGGCGGGCGCGGGCGTTGGGATGGCGCTGACGGCGCTGGGCATTGCGGCCAATGTGCACATTTTGCTGGCGGCGCTGGTCTGTATTATCCCGATCCTCACCGGCATCAGGGCTATTCCCGCAGGCACAGGACAACACGCCTCGGACGAACAGAAGTCTGCGGCAAAAGGGTTGCCCTTCTATCGTGATTTCCAGCTAATGCTGATTGGCGTGGTGGTGCTGGCGATGGCATTTGCTGAAGGCTCCGCCAACGACTGGCTACCGTTGCTGATGGTGGACGGGCACGGATTTAGCCCCACCTCCGGCTCGCTGATCTACGCTGGATTTACGCTCGGCATGACCGTCGGACGCTTTACCGGCGGCTGGTTTATCGACCGTTACAGCCGCGTGGCGGTCGTCCGTGCCAGCGCCCTGCTGGGTGGGCTGGGCATCGCGATGATCATCTTTGTGGATGTGGACTGGATTGCCGGTGTGTCGGTGATCCTGTGGGGGCTGGGCGCCTCCCTTGGCTTCCCGCTGACCATTTCCGCTGCCAGCGATACCGGTCCCGATGCGCCGACGCGCGTGAGCGTTGTGGCGACCACGGGCTACCTCGCTTTCCTGGTGGGGCCGCCGCTGCTTGGATTCCTCGGTGAGCACTACGGGTTGCGCAGCGCCATGCTGGTGGTGTTAGGGTTAGTGATTATTGCCGCCCTGGTGGCGCGTGCGGTGGCAAAACCGGAAGCAGAACAAACGACAATGGAGAAGGGATATGAGCGTTAAACTGATTGCAGTCGACATGGATGGCTCCTTCCTGAGCGATGCGAAAACCTATAATCGCGCGCGTTTTCTGGCGCAGTACGCGCGCATGAAAGCGCAAGGCATCCGTTTTGTGGTCGCCAGCGGAAACCAGTACTACCAGTTGATCTCATTTTTCCCCGAGATCGCCCATGAAATCGCCTTCGTCGCCGAAAACGGCGGCTGGGTGGTGGATGCGGGCGAAGACGTGTTTAACGGCGAACTGTCGAAAGAGCATTTTCTGACCGTCGCCACCCTGTTAAACGACGTGCCCGGCATTGAGATAATTGCCTGCGGAAAAAACAGCGCCTACACGCTGAAAACGTATAACGACCTCTTCAAAGAGATTGCGGCGAAATACTATCACCGCCTTGAAAGCGTCAGCAGCTTTGACAACCTCAACGATATTTTCTTCAAGTTCGGGCTTAACGTCTCTGACGACGAAATACCGCGCATTCAGGCGCTGCTGCATGAGAAGCTTGGCGACATCATGGTGCCGGTGACCACGGGTCACGGCAGTATCGACCTGATAATCCCTGGCGTGCACAAAGCTAACGGCCTGCGGATCCTGCAAGCGCGCTGGGGCATTGAGGACAGTGAAGTGGTGGCCTTTGGCGACAGCGGTAACGACGTGGAGATGCTGCGCCAGGCTGGGTTTGGCTTCGCGATGGCCAACGCCAGACCGCATATAAAAGCTGTGGCCCGCTATGAAGCGCCGAACAATAATGACGAAGGGGTGCTGGACGTGATTGATATGGTGCTGGAGGGGAAGGCGCCGTTTAATTGATTCCGTGCGCTCTGGTGCCTTCACCCTAACCCTCTCCCACAGGGCTGAGGGTTCCCCACAAAATAATGCCTGCACAGATGGCCCCCTCTCCCTTGAGGGAGAGGGCTGGGGTGAGGGGGAACATACGGCTCTGGTGGTCATTCCGTTCACTTTATGTTCCTTGCTACTCTGTAACGACATGACCGGTGAACGTGCCAGGGTGGCTCAGTCGCCACCACCCTGGCGACCCG
>NZ_JBLVYK010000180.1:0-301 GCF_048284255.1 Enterobacter cloacae complex sp.6700776
CCCCCCCCCCCCCCCCCCCCCCCTCTACTGATACGACGACCACCGAGATCTACACTGGAGCGATGTCGTCGGCAGCGTCAGATGTGTATAAGAGACAGGCAAAACACGAAGCCCAGCTATTCTGTGAAGAAAAAACGGTTGAGCAGGCATTGCAGGATTATTTCTGTGCAGTCGCAACCCTGTCTCTTATACACATCTCCGAGCCCACGAGACCAGGTACTTCATATAGGGGGGAGGGGGGGGGGGGGGGGGGGGGGGGGGGGGGGGGGGGGGGGGGGGGGGGGGGGGGGGGGGGGGGGGG
>NZ_JBLVYK010000181.1:0-301 GCF_048284255.1 Enterobacter cloacae complex sp.6700776
GTTATCCCCCTCCATCAGGCAGTTTCCCGGACATTACTCACCCGTCCGCCACTCGTCAGCGAAGCAGCAAGCTGCTTCCTGTTACCGTTCGAATTGTATGTGTTAGGCCTGCCGCCAGCGTTCAATCTGAGCCATGATCAAACTCTTCAATTTAAGTTTGATGCTCGTGAATTAAACTTCGTAATGAATTACGTATGTTCACTCAGAGACTTGGTATTCATTTTTCGTCCTGCGACGTTAAGAATCCATGTCACTTTGAGTGCCCACACAGATTGTCTGATAAATTGTTAAAGAGCAGTGC
>NZ_JBLVYK010000182.1:0-300 GCF_048284255.1 Enterobacter cloacae complex sp.6700776
CGACCGCTGTTTATACCGCAATAAAGTGGTGGTGAAATACCCACTGGATGAATCTCAATTGAGTGATGCGGGTTAATACGAGCATAATTAGGAATATGTTACTGGCTTTTACCTAATTAATTCGTTTAGAATCCCCCAACTAAATTATTTCTTGCTGTTTTTCTGATAAAACATCCAAAATGAGGCCGTCTCGCGGACTAGATATGTAATACCAACACTTGATTTCTCAATTATCGCAGAGGCAAATCTTGCAAAAGATTTGTTATTTTTTGTTATTTCTGTAGAGAAAGCATACTGAAT
>NZ_JBLVYK010000183.1:0-299 GCF_048284255.1 Enterobacter cloacae complex sp.6700776
GTCTGGACGCGTGGCGTGGAGTTCCTCGACTGGCTCGCAGCGCGCCGTGGCTTCAAGCCGCTGCCGGCCCGGGTCTCCCGCGCAGCCCGCAACTGCCTGGCTGCCCTCTTCGCCCTGATGGAGCTGACCGTGCTGCTGCACTGGCTCAGCGAGGGGGCCCGCTGAGGGCCCGCACGTTCAACCGAAGGCTCAGGACACACCATGGGACTCGACTCCTACCTGGAGATCTTCACGACGATGTTCGGCTGGTCGATCGCGAACACCATCGTGTCGATGCTGTTCGGCACCGGCCTCGTCTG
>NZ_JBLVYK010000184.1:0-299 GCF_048284255.1 Enterobacter cloacae complex sp.6700776
AATATAACCACTCAAATAAGATAGATTTCTGAAAATTCTTAGGTAAACTGAGTTCATTAATTCACTGCACTGAGAGTCATTATGTTTACAGGCATTGTTCAAGGAACCGCTCCAATTATCTCAATCACGGAAAGAGCTAATTTCCGTACTCATGTCATGAAATTCACGCCAGAATTATTAGTGGGTTTAGAAACCGGTGCATCCGTTGCGCATAACGGTTGCTGTTTAACGGTGGCTAAAATTTAGGGGTAGAATGTTAGCTTTGATTTAATCAAAGAAACATTGCGCCTCACTAATTT
>NZ_JBLVYK010000185.1:0-299 GCF_048284255.1 Enterobacter cloacae complex sp.6700776
GTCTAGGGTTTCCGATTTGGTAAAAATCTTACCGCTAAATAGCGCTTCAAAGAACTGTGCCATTTGTTTCGAGGACATCACTAAGCCACCACCGCCATACACATCCATTGAAGGATCCATGTCGGAGCAATCGAGTTTTCCGAGGTACTGTTTTGCACGAGGTTCCGTTGTAGCAGGGAGTTCAAATGTTTCCCAGTAGGCGGTCTGCAAGCCAATTTCATTAAACTTCAAGAGTTCTCGGACAGCTTCTCCCAGTGCTTGTCCCGTCATTCGCTCAATAATATTCCCAAGCAGAATAT
>NZ_JBLVYK010000186.1:0-299 GCF_048284255.1 Enterobacter cloacae complex sp.6700776
ACTTTCTGTTCAAGCTCCCCTATTCACTATTGTTTAGGTGTAATAGCACTTTTCCTTCCGAACGTCTTCGCAATACTAACTAACCAGCGCGACAATCTTGAATCATTGCTTTAGTAGCTTGTATCATCAAGTGCTTGTGCAGGATAATCAGATAGACACATGCCTATTTAAACTCATGGGTAAACGCTTTTCTGTGAATTATCACTTCGTTGATACTGCTGCCTCTAACAAAGTGTTCGGGATCATTAGACCATTACAAATTGGCGTATAATTTAATAGGATAACGCTATCTATATTTC
>NZ_JBLVYK010000187.1:0-298 GCF_048284255.1 Enterobacter cloacae complex sp.6700776
CTGCAAGGGAGTCTTCTTCATGTAACGAGCGGATATCATTAATAATATGCATCCCAGCTTTCGCGGCCTCATCCATTACTTGGGCTTTTGAAGTGTCTACAGAGATCCAAACATCAAAACGTTTTGCAATCGCTTCCACTACTGGTACAACGCGGTCGAGCTCTTCACTGACAGAAACTTCAGCCGCACCAGGTCGAGTTGACTCGCCGCCAATATCGATAATTGTTGCCCCTTCTTGTACCATTTTGGCAACATGGTATAGAGCATCATGATAACGATTATGAGTGCCACCATCTGA
>NZ_JBLVYK010000188.1:0-297 GCF_048284255.1 Enterobacter cloacae complex sp.6700776
CCTCCCTAGAGTGCCGGCATATCGCTGTCAGCCGTCACGCCCCACCTTGCCCGCCCCCCGGCGCTGCTGTTGCAGCAGCTCGGGCAGTCACGCGGCGGGCGGCCCTTGTTCGAGGGCGTGGACCTGGCCCTGCACCCGGGCGATCTGCTCTGGGTCCAGGGCCGCAACGGCGCCGGCAAGACCAGCCTGCTGCGGCTGATCTGCGGCCTCAGCGCGCCGATCGCCGGGCGGGTGCATGTCGAACAGGAACTGCTCTACATCGCCCACAAGCCCGGCCTGAAGGACCAGTTGAGCGTG
>NZ_JBLVYK010000189.1:0-297 GCF_048284255.1 Enterobacter cloacae complex sp.6700776
GTCCTTGAGGAGATTGCGCCTGAGCGAAACCTGGGGTGGTCATTGATAAAAAGGGGCGGGGTAGACCCGCCGCTGCGGAGGGTGAACAGCAACGGCGTACAACAGAATCAGTTATCAGGATTGTTGGAAATGCTTTTCCACACCATTCCCAGGCCGATCAACATCGACGCGAAGAGGGCGAACAGGGTGGTTGAGATAAAAATGCTGGCCATGGCGGTGCCTCAGAAAGTGCGTATGCAGATCATTAGGCACGGTGTCGGATGAAAGGTTCCTTACCCGGCCGGGTATATTTTCACC